>NZ_QKNX01000006.1 GCF_005239135.1 Natronomonas salsuginis | reverse complement strand
CCCCGTAGGCGTCCGCTTCGACGAGCGTCACGTCGAGGCCGAGCTGGCCGCCCCGAATCGCGGCCACGTAGCCGCCCGGACCCCCGCCGATCACCAGTACTTCGGTTCCCGTCGAAATGTCTCCCACGACCATGTGTTATCGGTCAGACGACGGCCGGGAATAAAAACGGGGCGGCACTCATCCCCGAAGCGCGTCGACGGGGCGCTCGTTGGCCGCCTTCCAGGCCGGATAGAGCCCGCTGACGACGCTTATCAGGATCCCGAAGGCGAACGCGCCGACCAGGTACAGCGCGTTCGTCGGATCGAGCACGATCCACAGTTCGACCGGCGTCGCCAGATACAGGCCCGCGACGAGGAAGGCGGTTACGAAAACGCCCCCTAACGCCCCGACGACCCCCAGAAGGGCCGCCTCAAACAGCATCGTCCGAAGGACCGACCGCCGGCTCACGCCGACCGCGCGGAGGACGCCGATCTCCTCGCGGCGCTCGACGGCGCTCATCAACATCACGTTCAGGATGCTCACGCCGGCAACGAACAGCGAGATCCCGCCGAGACCGACGAGAAACGCCGAGAGCAGCGAGAAGAACGCGTCGATCTCCTCGAGGATGGAAGAGAGTTCGAAGACCTCGACGACCGCCTCGCGGTCGTTGACCGTCGCCTCGATCGCCGCCGCACTCGACGTCGCGGCGGCCCCCGTTTCGGTCTGGATGACGACCTGCTGGTAGCCGTCACCGCCGACCGCGTCCTCGGGGAGCATGACGGCGTCGTTCGGTGAGACGGGGGTGAACGCCTCGATCGGCTCCAAGACGGCGATGACGCGGTACGTCTCGCCAGCCACGTCGACGTTGTCGCCGACCCGAGCGTCAAGCGAGACGGCGAGGTCCGCACCGACGATCGCCCCCTGACGGTGTCGGTCGGGGAGGCGGCCGTCGGCCGCGGTGTAAATTGAGTTGGGATTCTCGATCCCGTAGATCGTCGCCGCGGCCGACTGGCCGCCGCGGCGAACGAGCCCGCCGTCGGTCCGGAGCGGGACGACGGTCCCCTCGGTCGTCACGCGCTCGATCTCGGTCACCGTGCGCTCGTCGATCGAGCCGATTCCGGCGTCAGCGTTCGGCGTGACGATCACCTGCGTCCCGATGTCCCCGAGGGCGTCGTCGGCGCCGACGGCGAGGACGTTGCCGAAGATGCCGAGCGAGGCGATGGCGACGACGCCGACCAGAATGCCGAGCGCGGCGAGCGCCGATCGGAGCCGGTTCCGCGAGAGGTTGCGGCGCGCGACGAACAGCGCCGGAACCCGGGTCACGTTATCGCCCCGTCGCGGAGTTCGATCGTCCGGTCGGCATAGGCCGCGACGGCCGGATCGTGCGTGACGGCGACGACGCTGACGCCGTCGCCCGTGACGGCCGTCAGTTCCTCGAGGATCCGTTCGCCGGTATCGCGGTCGAGATTGCCCGTCGGCTCGTCAGCCAGCACGATCGTCGGGCTGTTGATGAGCGCTCTGGCGATCGCGACGCGCTGTTTTTGCCCGCCGCTGAGCTCGTCCGGGAGGTGGTCGAGTCGATCGGCCAGCCCGACCCGCTCGAGTAGATCGGCGGCCCGCTCGCGCTTCGGCCCCGCGTCGAAGATCGTCGGCATGACGACGTTTTCGAGCGCCGAAAGCGTCGGAATGAGATGGAAGTCCTGAAAGACGAAGCCGATCGTCTCCTTTCGGAGCCGAGTGCGCTCGTCGATTGGGATGTCAGTCACGTCCTCACCGTCGACCCGGACCCGTCCCTCGTCGGAGGAATCGAGGAGGCCGATAACGTTCAGAAGCGTCGATTTACCGCTCCCGCTTGGGCCCATGATCGCGACGAACTCGCCGTGATCGACTGACATCGACACCGAATCCAGCGCGACGACGGTCTCGCCGCCCCCGTCGTACCGGCGGGTGACGTCGATCAGCTCAATCGCGGCCACGGAGTCGCCTCCGACTGAGCGCCGCCCCGCCGGCGATCACCACCGACCCGCCGATCACCGCGACGACCGACAGCGGGACGCCGGAGCCACCGTCGGATTCGTCCGACTCGGATCGGGCGTCGTACTCCAGCTCGACGGTCCGCTCGTACGGGTCGCCGTCAGCGAGGTAGGTGACGGTCAGCGGCACCGTCGTCGCGTTCGCGTGATCGACGTCGGCGGTCACGTCGAACCGGACGAACTCGCTCTCGGGGATCGTGCCAACGAAGTACTCCCGAGCCGGATAGGCCGGCTCGACGTACTCGGTCTCACCGATCGAGACGATCGCACCGTTGACCGCGCCCAACCCGGGGTTCGCGGCGTTGCCGGTCACGGTCACCGTCCCGTCCTCGAGCGTCATGTCCACGTCGGTCAGGACGACCTCGCCACGGTTCGGACGGTACTCGAGCGTCGTTTCGCTCGCGTTCCGGTCGGTGCCGAGCGTGTAACTCGCCTCGAAGGTGATCGTCGTCGGGTCGTCGAACCGACCCGCGTCGAAAAAGACGCTCTCGGCGGTCCCCGGGGCGACGTCAACGACCGCGAGACGGGCGAGCGATTCGTTCGCCGTCGACGGCGCGACAACTACGTCACGCGCGGTCGCGGTCCCGAAGTTCGTCACCTCGACGCGGACGAGCGGCGTCCGAAGTTCCTCGTCGTCCTCCTCGCTGTCACCGCCCAACAGGCCGCTGGCGTCGGCGCCGAGATCGACGTTGAGCTGTTCGTCCTCGTCGATTTCGGAGGGGAGAACCGTTCGGGCATCGACCTGGACGTCGTCGGTGATGCCGGCCGCGTCGACGCCGCCGACGACGATCATGACCGGTCGGGTGACCGTCACCGTCTCCCCGTCCTCGTCCTCGGTCTCGACGACGAGTTCGAGATCCTTGACGCCAGCGTCGTCGAACGCCGTCGAGAGTTCGAGCGTGACGTCGTCGCCGACCGAAAGCGCCCCGAGCCGGGACGCCTCGGCGTGAACCGTGCCGTCGGTTCGGTTCCGGAGAGCCACGCGATCGACGGCCACGCCGGTCGTGCTGCCGCCGGAGTTCGCGACGGTGAACTCGACGGTCGTCGTGTTGCCCGGGTCCGGGGCGGCCGGCGTCACCGTCACGTCGGAGACGACGAGTCGGGCATCGGGGACGTCGGCGGCTGCCGGGACGGCGGCGGCGAGGGCGATGCCAACGAGGAGCGAGACGGCGAGGATGTGGAGGCGCTTCACTGATCGAAGTACGGTCTCTGGCGTTTTATGGATGTTGCTACCCGCTGGCGTCGGCCGGAAAATGCATCAGATTTCCTGTTTGCTCACCGGCTCGCACTGAACGGTGAACTCGCCGAGTTCGACGGTGATCCGCTCGGTGATCGTCGTGAACGCCTCGTAGTGGTCGCCGCCGGGATCGATCGTCGTCCGGCTGTCGATCAGACCGGCCTGCCGGAGGGTGTTGAGCCGTCGATACACCGTCGGTAGGGAGTAACCGGTCACGTCGGCGATCTCGCGGGCACTCTTTTCGTCGCCGTTGAGGACGCGACAGCAGCGTCGCGTCTTTTCATCGCCGAGCGCGTCGAGCACGTCGCTCGCGGTGTCGTCCTCAGCGCGAGTCAGCGCGCGATCGACCGCTTCGAGCAGCTTCGTCCGATCGACGGGTTTGATCACGTACTCGTCGAACGGGAGTTCGATGATTCCCTCGTCGGGTTCGACTGCAGTCACCATGACGACGGGCACGTCGTGGCCGTCCTCGCGGAGCGCGTCGAGCACGTCGTCACCTGACGTCCCGGGCATCCGACGGTCGAGCAACACGAGATCGATCGACTCATCGAAGGCCGAAAGGGCTTCGCGACCCCCGTAGGCGGCCCGAACGGCGTACGTTCCGTCGAACCACGTTCGATAGATTTCGACGAGCTCGCGCTCGTCGTCGACGGCCAAAATCGTGGCGTTTTCGGTCGACATCCCCAACGGTCCACTCAAACGCTAGAAACATAATCGTTTGGAAGAAAGTCACAAATTCGGACTAATCGGTGTTTTCACTCTCTCGGGAGCCTGAAAACGCCGGAATCACACCACGGGGGCAGTCGGACGCCGTCGCTCCAAATCAGTCGCCGAACGGCCCCATTCCGCCGAGACCGCCGCCACCGCCACCACCCATCTGTTTCATCATCCGCTGCATGTCTCCGTCGCCCATCCCCTGGAACTGCTTCATCATCTGGCTCATCATCTTGTGCTGTTCGAGCAGTTCCCGGACCGTCTCCTCGTCCTTGCCCGAGCCGCGTGCGATGCGCTCGATCTGGCTCTGGCCGACCGCGCGGGGGTGTTCGAGTTCGGCCTCGGTCATCGAGTCCATGATCACCTCGAAGCTCCGCAGACGATCCTGCGTCACGTCCATCGCATCGTCGGGGAGTTGGTCCTTGATCCCGCCGCCAAGCCCGGGAATCATGTCGAGGACCTGATCGAGCGGTCCCATCCGGTTCATCGCGTTCATCTGGTTTCGCATGTCGTTCAGGGTGAACTCCCCCTTCATCAGGTCCTCGGGATCCCAGTCCTCCTCGGCCTGCGTTTCGGCCATCGCGCGCTCAACGCGCTCGGAGAGCTGTTTGAGATCGCCCATCCCGAGCAGCCGGGAGATGAACCCCGAGGGCTCGAAGCGCTCGATGTCCTTCACTTCCTCGCCGGTCCCGAGGAACGCGATCGAGGAGCCGGTCTGATCGACCGCGGCGAGCGCGCCGCCACCTTTTGCCGTCCCGTCGAGCTTCGTGATGACGACGCCGTCGATGCCGACCGCGTCGTGGAACCGCTCGGCCTGATCCTTCGCGCCCTGCCCGATCGCGGCGTCGAGAACGAGCAGGTTCCGATCGGGGTCCACCACCGACTCGATCTGTTCGAGTTCGTCGATCAGCACGTCCTCGAGGGCGTGTCGACCCGCTGTATCGACGATGTGGACGTCGGCGTCAGCGGTCGCTTCGAGCCCCGTACGAGCGATGTCGACGGGGTCGTCGTTGTCGGGGTCGCCGTAGAAGTCGACCTCCGCGCGCTCGCACATCTCTCTGGCCTGCTCGTAGGCACCGGGACGGAACGTGTCGGTCTGGATGACGGCGGGGCGGAGCCCCTTCTTCGAGAACCACCACGCCATCTTCGCGGCGGTGGTCGTCTTCCCCGATCCCTGCAGTCCGGCGAGAACGATCGTCTGTTCTTCGAGCGGGAGGTCAGTCGAATCGCCGACCAGTTCGACCATCTCCTCGTAGACGATCTTGAGCACGTGGTCGCGGGCGGTCGTCCCCGCCGGCGGCTCCTCGTCGAGTGCGCGCTCTCGGATCGAATCCGAGAGGTCCATGACGAGCGAGACGTCGACGTCGGCCGACAGGAGCGAGCGCTGGATCTCCTTGACGATCTCCTCGACGTCGTCCTCCGAGAGGGTCGTCTTCCCCTGCAGTTTGTCGAGCGTTCCCCGGAGGGAACTGCCCAGGTCGTCGAGTACCATTTGCTGTCTCTAAACGGTCGAGACTAAAGGCTTTGTTCGTCGCGACCGCTCCTCGAGGGCGATCGGCGGCAGCCGACGCGGCGTCAGCCCGCGTGGGGGCGCTCCGAGCGGCCGAAGCCAGGAACAGCCCGCAGCAGTTCGGAACGGTTAGGTTTATCCGCAGGGACCGTCTCACGTCGTGTATGGCTAGCTTCGAGGAAGCAGAAAAGCGCATTCTCGACAAGATGATCTGCATGCGCTGTAACGCTCGAAACCCGGAACGTGCCGAAAGCTGTCGAAAGTGCGGATACAAGAAACTCCGGCCGAAGGCCAAAGAGCGCCGCGCGGCCTGACCGGACGGAAATCGGTCTGATTACTTAAATGGACGTTTCGTTTCGGCCGCACGAAGACCGCGAACCCCTATGTATTCCGTGACGGTATAGCGTCGCATGGGGAGTGTATGACCGACGGAACGCCGACCGTGCTGGTCGTCGACGACGAAAGCCAGCTTGCGGACCTGTACGCCGCGTGGCTCGACGACAAATACGACGTCGAGACGGCGTACGGGGGCCCGGAGGCCGTCGAAACGATCGACGACCGCGTCGACGTGGCGTTGATCGACCGGCTGATGCCGCGTCTATCGGGCGACGATGTGGTTCGATGCGTGCGCGAGGAGGGGTACGGCTGCCGGGTGGCGATCGTCACGGCGGTCGAGCCCGATTTCGGGATCATCGAGATGGGCTTCGACGAGTACGTCGTCAAACCGGTCGAACGCCGGGATATCACGACCGTCGTCGGCTCGCTCGTGACCCGAACGGAGTACGACGAGAAGCTTCAGGAGTTCTTTTCGCTGGCGTCGAAACGCGCCGCGCTCCAGGCCGAAAAGAGCCGCCACGAACTGGAGGCGAGCGTCGCGTACGGGGAGTTGACGGCAGAGTTCGAACGGCTGCGGCGCGACCTGAAACGAACCGCCGACGAGATGACCGGTCGCGATCTCGAGATCGAGATGCAGCGCGTCAGCGCCGATTGAGATTCAGAGGGCGCGTCCGACGGCGAATCCAGCGAGGACCGCGACGAGCGCCGCGAGGAGCGTGCCGATGGCGTACCGAGCCGCGTCGGCGAGATGTCCGTCCTCCGCGAGTCGAGCCGTCTCGACGGCAAACGACGAGAACGTCGTGAACGCGCCGCAGAAGCCGACCGACAGCGCGAGTGCCGCGGGGCCGCCGAGGTTCGAGCCGAGGACGACGCCGATGAGGAAGCTCCCCGAGACGTTGATCGCGACGGTGTCGAGGTGCTGGCGCTCGATCGCGAGGCTGACCGCATAGCGGGCGACGGCTCCGATCGCACCGCCGACGCCGACCGCGAGCGCGCTCACGAGTGCCACCGGACCACCTCGCGGGCGACCAGCACGGCCGCGAGGCCGAGCGCGTAGTTGGCGACGACGTTGATCGCGGCGAGCGCCGGATCGAGCGCGACGGTCTCGCTCGCGAAGGTGC
Source organism: Natronomonas salsuginis (assembly GCF_005239135.1). Taxonomy (NCBI): domain Archaea; kingdom Methanobacteriati; phylum Methanobacteriota; class Halobacteria; order Halobacteriales; family Natronomonadaceae; genus Natronomonas; species Natronomonas salsuginis. The sequence continues at coordinate 173,684 of NZ_QKNX01000006.1, read as the reverse complement.
TGTACGTGGTGAACGAGGAGACAAACCCGGTGGAGACGGCGAGTCGTGTCCGATCCGAGACGCGGCCGCGTTCTCGCGTCCGGTAGACGAACAGCCCGAGCGCGAACGCCCCGACGACGTTGACGGCGAGGGTCCCCCACGGGAACGATTCGGCCAGAACGACCGCGACGGCGTGACGGCTCAGCGCGCCAGCGAACCCGCCCGAAGCGACGAGAAGAGCCGCGTGACGCTCCATACCGGGTGCACAGCGGAGCGCCACAGATGCCTTGCGGTTCCGGGCCCGATAGGTGGTGTTGTTAATTTGTTCGTGTTAGATCTATAAATTGTTACTAGCAAGCTGGCAGTGTATAACAGCGTGATTGATACGATTCGGGGAGCTAGTCTCGCTCAGTGAGCGGAGCAGTCGAAGCCGTCGCCGAGGTCCGATTCGAGGTCCCCGAGATGGACTGCCCGTCGTGTGCGGGAAAGGTCGAGACCTCGCTCGGTGATCTCGACGGCATCGCCCGGTACGAGACGCGGCCGACGGCCGGCACGGTCGTCGCGAGCTACGACGCCGCGACGCTCTCGGCGCGCGATCTCGTGCGCGCGATCGAACGCGCCGGATACGAAGTCACGAGCGTTTCGGGCGACGCGAGAGCGGATATCGAATCACCGGCGGGTGAGACGACCGCTGGCGACGCGCCGGAGAGCGTCTGGAGGAGCGAGCGCGCGATAAAGACGGGGGTCAGCGGCGGAGTTGCCCTCATTGGCCTCCTCGTCGAGTTCGTGACGACGGGCGTCAACGCGGAGGTGGCGAGCGTCCTCGGCCGGGAGCTGTTCGTCGCCGACCTCCTCTTTCTCGCGGCCGTCGCGACGGCCGGCGCGACGATCCTCCGGAGCGGCTATTACTCCCTCCGGAACCGCACCCTCGACATCGACCTGCTGATGTCGATCGCGATCATCGGCGCGCTCGCCGCCAGCCTCGGGTTCGGAGCCGGACTGTATCTGGAAGCGGCGCTGCTTGCGGTCCTGTTCAGCGTGGCCGAGCTCCTCGAACGGCACTCGATCGACCGCGCGCGCAACTCCCTCCGGGAGCTGATGGATCTCTCGCCCGACGAGGCGACCGTCCGCCGCGATGGAGAGTCCGTCACCATCCCCGTCGAGGACGTCGAGATCGGCGACGTCGTCCTCGTTCGTCCGGGCGAGAAGATCCCGATGGACGGGACCGTCGTCGAGGGCGAGAGCGCGGTGAATCAGGCGCCGATCACGGGTGAGTCCGTGCCCGTCGATAAGATCGAGGGCGACGCGGTGTACGCCGGCACGATCAACGAGTCGGGGTATCTCGAACTCGAGGTGGGGTCCGAGGCGAGCGACAACACCCTCTCGCGGATCGTCGAGATGGTCGAGGACGCACAGGCCGCCAAGACCGAGCGCGAGGAGTTCGTCGACCGGTTCGCCGCTCGCTACACGCCGGTCGTCGTTACGCTCGCGGTCCTCACCGCGGTCGTGCCGCCGCTTCTCCTGACGGAGCCCGTGGCGGTGGAACTCGTCGCCGGCTACGCCCACACGTTCCCGGCGGCCTGGAACGTGTGGTTCCTCTACGGGCTCACGCTGATCGTCCTCGCGTGTCCCTGCGCGTTCGTCATCTCGACGCCCGTCTCGGTCGTCTCCGGGATCACGAGCGGGGCGAAAAACGGCGTCCTGATCAAGGGCGGCAACCACCTCGAGGCGATGGGAGAGGTCGAGGCGATCGCCATGGACAAGACGGGGACGCTCACGCGAGGCGAGCTCACCGTCACCGACGTGATCCCGCTAAACGGGAACACGGAAGCGGACGTGCTTCGATGCGCCCGTGGACTGGAGGCTCGATCGGAGCATCCGATCGGCGAGGCGATCGTCGAACACGCCGCGGACCGAGCGATCGACGCGCCCGAGGTGCGGGGGTTCGAGAGCATCACCGGCAAGGGGGTCGAGGCGGCCGTCCACGGGACGCGACACTACGCCGGCAAGCCGGGGCTGTTCGAGAGTTTGGGGTTCGATCTGTCCCACGTCCACGCCGCGACCGACGGAGGGGTCGTGACGACGAAGAGCCAGCAGCTGTGTGAGCGGAACGACTGTCTCGACCTCCTCGAGGGAACGATCCCCGAGCTGCAATCGGCGGGCAAGACCGTCGTCCTGATCGGCACCGAGGACGAACTCGAGGGGGTCATCGCGGTCGCCGACGAGCTTCGGCCGGAGGCGAAGGCGACGATCGATCGCCTCCACGACCTCGGCGTCCGAGAGATCGTCATGCTCACCGGGGACAACGAGCGAACCGCCCGGGCGATCGCGACCGAGCTCGGCGTCGACGACTATCGAGCCTCGCTCCTTCCCGAGGAGAAAGTCGAGGCGCTCGAGGCACTCGACGACGCGTACGGCGGCGTCGCGATGGTCGGCGACGGCGTCAACGACGCCCCGGCGCTGGCGACGGCGACGGTGGGCATCGCGATGGCCGCGGCGGGTACGGACACCGCGCTCGAAACCGCGGACATCGCGCTGATGGGCGACGATCTCTCCCGGCTCCCGTACCTGTACGAGCTCTCGCACGCGGGCAACGGTGTGATCCGACAGAACGTCTGGGCGAGTCTCGCCGCGAAGGGCCTGCTCGCGGTCAGCGTCCCGTTCGGTTTGGTACCCGTGTGGGCGGCGGTGCTCGTCGGCGACGCCGGCATGACCGTCGCCATCACCGCGAACGCGACGCGGTTGGGCCGAATCGAGCCCGCCGAACTGCTTGACGGCGTCGAGGGGACGCGATGAGCGGGAGCGTTCACCGCGAGAGCGAATGACCGGGACACGAAACGACTCATTGGCGAGGGGGACCCCCGACGCAGTGGAGGGAGGCACTCGTGGCACCTGACGCCGGACCCCCCGCCGGCTGTGTCCTGTGCGGCCGCGAGATCGGCTCGAAGAGCGTCGATGCGGAAACCGAGGGCGTGTTTTGCTCGACGGGATGTCGCGACGTCTGCCGGACAATGGGTCCGGCACAGACCACGCGTGGGGGGGAAGCGACGGGGCTCGAGAGGGGTGCTGAGGAGACTGGCGCGGGATCCAGCGGCGATGAGATCGAACGGGAGCCGGAGGGCACCCACACGTTTCTCCGGATCGACGGGATGTACTCGGCGACCTGCGAGGCGTTCCTCGAATCGGTGGCGAACAAACAGGAGGGGGTGTACGACGCGGCGGCGAGCTACGTCACGGAGACGATCCGCGTGTCGCACGACGCGGATCTGCTCTCGAAGACCGAACTCCGCGATGCGCTCAGCACGCTCGGGTACACGGCGTACCTCAGAGAGACCGTTTCGGACGAGAGCGCGGGAACGGATAGCACGACGCGCCAGGCGCGGGAGATGGGCGGCGTGCGGAAACGGCAGGACGACCAGATTCTGGAGTTCCGGTACGCCGCCGGCCTCCTCTTCGGCGCGTTCCTGTTGGTCCCGTACGTCTCCATACTGTATCCGACTCACCTCGCGTCGCTCGTCGATTGGGCCGCACTCAGCGTGTTCGAGGGCGCGCTCGATCTGGGCGGGCAGGGCGGATTCATGTTCCTGCGCATCTACCTCGTGTTGACCGGCGTCATCCTCTTTTTCACCGGGTTGCCGGTGCTGCGCGGCGCGTACGTCGGCCTGAAGATGCGACAGCCGAACACGGACCTCCTCGTCGCGGCCACCGCCGTGAGCGCTTACGTGTACAGCACCGTCGCAGTCCTGGTGGGACGGATCGACATCTTCTACGACGTCACGGTGATCGTCGCCGCCGCCGTGACGGCAGCGACGTTCTACGAGTCCTCGGTCAAACAGCGGGCGCTGAGCCGGCTCACGGAGTTGACCGTCTCGCAGGTTGACACCGCGCGGGTGTACGACCCGGGCGACGGTGAGACGACGGTCGGGGTCGACGAACTCGCGTCGGGCGATCGCGTGCTCGTCAAACAGGGCGAACGGATCCCGGTGGACGGCACGCTGCTGGAAAGCGACTGCACGGTCGACGAAGCCGTCGTCACGGGGGAATCGCTGCCGGTGTTGAAGCGACCGGGCGAGACGGTCCTCGGCGGATCGATCGTTACGGACGACGCGGCGATCGTCGAGGTCGGAGCGGGAGCGACGAGCAGCATCGACCGGATCACGACGGCCGTCTGGAAGCTACAGAGCGCCGACCACGGCGTCAAGCGCCGCGCTGACCGGCTGGCCGTCCGCGTGATCTGGCTGCTCGGGGCGGCCGCAGTCCTCGTCGGCGGAGCAGCGATCGTTCTCGGCATCGGACCGATCGGCATCGTCCGTCGGGTGCTGTTGGTCCTGCTCGTGGGGTCGCCGTGGGCGCTCGGACTGGCGACCCCGCTGTCGGTCGCCACCAGCCTCGAGGCGGCGTTGCGGCGGGGGATCGTCATCTTCGACGAGACGGTGTTCGAGCGGCTCCGCGACGTCGACACCGTCGTCTTCGACAAGACCGGGACGCTCACCACCGGAGAGATGGACGTGATCGAGGCCGACGCGCCAGCGGCGCTGTTGGATGCGGTCGCAGAACTGGAGCGGCGGGCGTCCCATCCGGCCGCGAACGCGATCGTGACCGCGTTCGGCCGCGACGGCGGTCGAGATGGCGATGTACGCACCGACGGCGGGGAGAACGAGGACGGCGAAGACCGGGGGCGCGGAGCCGACGCGGGGTCGGAGAACGGTACCGATGGGGATCGAGAGCACACCGGTCGTATCAGCGAGTTCACCACCCACGCTACCGGGATCGAAGGCGTCGTCGACGGGACGACCGTCCTGATCGGGACGCTCGGACTCTTCGACGAACTGGGGTGGACAGTCGATGCGGAGATCGAATCGCGAGTCGTCGAATCGCGCGGGTTCGGCCGGCTCCCGGTCGTCGTCGGGCGGGACGGAACGGCGGAGGGGCTCATCGTCGTCGGCGACGAGCCCCGAGAGGGCTGGGACGACGCGCTGACGCGATTGGGGAAACGCGGCACCGACATCGTCGTCCTGACCGGCGACGACGAGGAGGCGACCGCGTTCTTCAGCCGGCACCCACACGTCACCCACGTCTTCGCGAGCGTCCCACCCGAGGGGAAGACGGCGACGATCCGACGGCTCAGAGCCGAGGGATCGGTCGCCATGGTCGGCGACGGGACGAACGACGCGCCCGCGCTCGCCGCGGCGGATCTCGGGATCTCGCTCGGTGGGGGAACGGCGCTCGCGGCCGACGCCGCCGATATCGCGATCGCCGACGACGAGATCGGCTCCGTCGAAACCGCGTTCGACCTCGCGGGCGCGGCCAACCGACGGGTGACACAAAACATCGGGGTCGTTCTCGTCTACAACGTGATCGCCGTTTCAGCCGTCGCACTCGGCGTGTTCAACCCGCTGACGGCTGCCGTCGCGGTGTTGGCGTGCGGCGGGCTCCTCGTCGCGTACAGTTCGCGGCGGTTGGTGGACGCGCCGTCGGATTCCTCCTTCAGCTAAGGTCGTGTGCGTCCTCGTCGAATCTCCGTGATCGGCGCCCAACAGTCTGTTCGGCCTCACCGTCTCCATCGAGTCGACCGCTCTGAACGGAAGTCACCGGTACGCGCTCAGGTCGCGCTCGAAGACGAAGTCCGGTTCCTCGGACGTGTCGATGCGAGCGTGCGCGGCGTCGGAGACGTGCCGCGGCGTTTCGGGGGCGAGCACTCGCGCGCACTCTGCGCCCGCGTTCGCCGCATCGCGGGCGATGGCCGCCGCGAGCGATCGAAGCGCCTCGACGTCGTCCCACGCGCCGACGCCGTACTCGGCCCAGCGGCGGGTCTCGCCGTCGTCTTCTTGCTCGAACGTCCGGACCCGGTAGCTCATTCCGCGAAGTCGCTCGGCATCGCGGACGGCCAGCGTCGTTTCGGCCGACTTCAACCGATCGGGCGTCAGTTCGGCGAGCGCCCACGACTCCTCGAGGTCCAGCCCCAGTCCGCACAGTTCGCCGAAGGCGTCGCTACCGTGAAACGCGCTCCACGCGAGCGCGGGATCGGTTTCGACTGTGAGATCGTATCTGGCGTCGGCGTCCGGCGTCGGTTCGAGCCAGCGAAACGCCGTCAACGGCTCGAAGCCGAGCGCCCGCGATTGGCCCATTCCGGCCGCGTTCCACGAGAACACCATGTTTCGACAGACGGTCGCGCCCCGACCGGCCGCCCACTCGAAGACCGTCTCGGTGAGCCGCCGGCCGATATCGCGCCCCCGGACGTCGGGATCGACGCGCATGCCGAGCGCCCACGCCTCGTGAGGCGACAACAGGACGCCCTGACAAATTCCCACCGGCCGCTCGTCGAGAATGGCCACGAGTGTCCGCTGGGTCGGCCCGTCCGTGTCGACCCATCCGTCGAACGCGTCGGGGACGTAGTCGCCGCCGAGTCGATCCCACGTGTCGGTGGTAAACGAGACGATCGCCTCGCGGTCGTCGTGGCGGGCCTGCCGGATCGTCACCGCAGAGTCGGCGGACATCGCCTCAGGTCCAGGGGACCGATCGCTCCTGCAGCTCGCCCGCGATCGATCGACGCATCGTCTCCGCGACGCTCTCGGTGTTCGCGATCGCCCACATCAGCTTCACGTAGGCCGTCTCGGGGAGCGTGTCACCCGCCTCGACGACCCCGGCGTCGAGGAGGTCGCGGCCGGTGTCGTAGACGCGATCGCAGACCCGCCCCTCGATGCACTGGCTCGTCATGACGACCGTCGTGCCGGCGTCTGTGAGTTCGTCGATCCGGTCGATCCACTCGGTGTTGACGTGGCCGAGTCCGGTGCCCTCGAGGACGATACCCGAGGCGCCGTCGGCGAAGTCGAGCCGAGCGGGATCGGTCCCGGGGACGAATTTGAGGAGTTCGACGTCGGTGTCGAGGTCGGGATGAATACCGAGGTCGGCGTCGCCGCGATCGGACACCTCACGTCCGAACGCGACCTCGCCGGTCTCCCACTCGACGCGGCCGAGCGGATTCGCGCCCACGGTCTCGAAGGCGTTCCGTCGCGAGGTGTGGTTCTTCCGGACGCGGGTGCCGCGATGGAGCGCACACGCGTCGTCCGATTCGGTCTCGTGCATGCAGACGAGCACGTCGGAATGATCGGCTTTCGCCGCCTCGACGGCGCAGACCGCGTTCATCACGTTGTCCGAAGAGGGCCGATCGGCCGATCGCTGGCTGCCCGTCAGGACGATCGGGACTGGCGAGTCGAGCATAAAAGAGAGCGCCGCCGCCGTGTACTGCATCGTGTCGGTGCCGTGCATCACGACGACGCCGTCCGCGCCCCGGTCGATCTCGTCGTGGACCGCCTCGGCGAGATCGGTCCAGACGGTCGGCGTCATGTTCTCGGAGAGGATGTTCGCGACGACGCGCCCCCGGTAGTTCGCCCGCCCCGCGAGTTCGGGGACGGCGCGCAGTACGTCCTCGGCGTCGAACTGGGCGGTCACCGCGCCGGTTCGATAATCGACCGTCGAGGCGATCGTCCCGCCGGTCGAGATGAGCGCGATCGTCGGGAGGTCGTCGTCGAAGGTGATCTCCGAGTCGCCCTCGGCATCGCCCGCGGCGGCGATGTCGTAGGTGTCCCTGTCGACGATTTCGACGGACGCGTCGGCCCGATCGATCCCGACGTTGTAGCCGCCATCGAGTTTGACGACGAGTTCCTCGTTCGTCGTCGAGGGCAACAGCACGCCCTCGTAGGTGGTCCCGGTGCGATCGACGCGGACGCGATCCCCTGCGTTCATACGGCGCTCTACCGCGTCGTCCGACTTGAAAGGCTCCCTTCGTCGGTCGGGGCGGCGTCGGGGGCGGGGAGCAATGAGCCGGATTCGGACTCGACCGGCGCAGTGTTTATTGTACAGTCCGCACTCCACAGACTATGGCCCTCCTCGGAGATGTGGAGCCACGACAGCGAGTCGGCGCAGGCCTCCTCTTTTTGATCATCGCCATGGGCGTCCTCGTGGTGCAGCCGGCCACCCCGGTCCTGACGGCCACCATCGCGAGCATCAACCTCCTGTTCAGCGCGCTCTTTCTCCTCACGGTCGGACGCGACACGACGACGGCGACCTACGACGTCGGCTTTTGGCTCCTCTCGATCGTCGTCGCACTGGCGGTGTACCTCTCGACTACGATCGTCCTCACGGGGACGATAGATCTGTTTCAGGTCCTCGTGTTCACGATTGTGTTCGGACTCGTCCTCGGATTGCTCGCGGAGCTTCGAGCGAATCTCACCGACCGGCGTGACCGTCGCTGAATCTCGTCACGATCCACCAGCTGTATCTAGTCCTCTCGGATGCCCCACACGACGAGGAGGAGTCCGATCCCGATCACGCTCCAGAGGAGGAGTCGAGTCCCGAGAAAAAGCTGCACGGATTCCGGCGCGGTCCCGTACGGACCGGGGGCGAACTCCCCCGAACCCTCTAGACTCGTTCCTCTCGCGATGTGGTACTGGGTCAAAAAGAAGTGCCGAGCCCACGAGCTGATAACGACCGCGAGCGTTCCGAAACCGGTCAGAACGCTCCCGGAGATCGTTTTCGAATTCATGAATTCAATCTACCGGAGCACTACTCACACTAGTCGGGAAAACCATACCCTCACGAAAGTCCCAAAGAAGTGCGTACGAACCCGCAAGTTGCCTCCGTGGGTCGGTAGCCGAACCCCCAACGGAGGAATCCTCGCGCTTTAGCGCGGGGAGGATGTCAGTTACTGAGAATCAACTCAGAAAATATACCCGTTCGTGTGTATAGGCACCGTATGACGCTGTACGCGCTCGAGGATCTGGACGACGCGCTCGCCGTGACGCGGGCGCTTCTCACGCCGATCGATCGAACGGTGTGGGTGAAGCTCGCGTTCGTCGCGTTCTTTATCGGTGGACCGGGGGGAAGCGTCAATCCGGTCCAGTACACGGCCGGCGGAAACGGGGGCGGGAACGGCACCCCGCCGCCCGGCGGGATGCCCGGCTTCGATCCCGGACCCCGAGTGTGGCTGCTGATCGCCGGTGTCGTCGGCGCAATCGTGCTCATCGCCCTCGTGTTCACTCTCATTGGTTCGATCATGGAGTTCGTCTTCGTCGAGTCGCTCCGAAGCGAGACGGTGACGATCCGTCAGTACTGGCGTCGTCGATGGCGACAGGGGCTCCGGCTGTTCGGCTTCCGTTTGGTCATCGGCTTCTTCGTCTTCGGAACCGCACTCCTATTCGGTGCGATCGCGTACTTGTCGCTGGAATCGGTTACCCCCGGAGCGGTGGCCGCGATCGTGCTGTTGCTCATTCCGATGTTCGTGGTCCTCGCGCTCGTGGTCGGGCTCGTGAGCGGGTTCACCACCGCCTTCGTCGTCCCGATCATGATCAAGACGGATTGCGGCGTCCTCGCCGGATGGCGTCGGCTCTGGCCCACGATCACCGCGAACCCCTGGCAGTACCTCGCCTACGCCGTCTCGAGTTTCTTCCTCTCGATCATCGGCGGGATCCTCATCGCGATGGCCACCGGGCTGTTGGCGCTCGCCCTGCTCATCCCGTTCGGCCTTCTCTTCGCTGTCGGCGTGGGGTTGCTCGTCTTCGTCGCCGAGCCGCTCGGGATCGGCGTACTCGTGGTCGTCGGGCTGCTGTTCGGACTGTCGATTCTCGTCGTCGCGGCGCTGGTGCAGGTCCCGGTACTGGCGTACCTCCGGTACTACGCGCTCTTGGTTCTCGGCGACATCGATCCGGAGTTCGACCTGATCCCGGAGCAGCGAGCGAACGTGCGCGAGTCCTCGGCGGCGTCAGCAACCTAGTTGCAATGGATCGAATCGAACGGAGTCCCGACGAGTCAGGCGCGAGGCGGACCGGTGGGTCAGCGGCCACGAGGTCGGCCGGCGTGAGTGTGGTTCTTGCAGGATCGATCGTGTTAATGGGGATCATCAGGGCCCGAACCTCAATTCGAGCGTACTACACGTTTCACTACAGTGAATCGAGCGGCTTCGACTGCGGCTTCCACTGCAAACCGAATCCACACGTCGATGGATTGCTCCACTATCAGGAGCGCGAGAACACGGATAGTGCGTACAGCTACGAACCGGTTTCGTTCAACGCGCGTTCGGCATCCGGGCTTCTTTGGGAACTGTTCGACGCGTTCGATGAGCGGCTTCGCGATCGGCGATGAGTTTGCCGTCGTATCGACTCAATCCCGACTCTTGATGTTATGCACGGGGTCGAGCCACTCCGTGATCTCCGCGGTCGGTTCCAGCGCGTCGACGATAGACTCGGCGGGTTTGTACGCCATCGGCGCTTCGTCGCGGACACCGTCGACGATCGATTCTGAATAGATACCGTCCATCGAGGCCTCGAACTCGGAGAGCGCGACCGTCTCGAAGGCCTCGCTGCGGCTCATCGTTCGGCCCGCGCCGTGCGGGGCGCTCCGGTTGTACGCGTCGTTGCCCCTCCCACGGGCGATGATCGATCCTTCGGCCATGTTGAGCGGGACGACGAGCCGTTGGCCCTCGCGGGCCGGCGTCGCCCCTTTACGGATCGTCAGATCGCGGAAGTCGACGTAGTTGTGGATCGACTGAAACGCGTCGGTGGACTCGACGGCGAGCGCGTCGCAGATTGCCTCACCGATCAGTGTGCGGTTCCAGCGGGCGTACTGCTGGGCGAACAGCATGTCGACGTAGTAGCCGTGCGCCTCACGCCCCTCGAGATAGTCGAGCTCGTCGTTTCGCTCCGCGACGTTCTCAGCCGGGCGCGAGAGCCGATCGAAGGTGCGCTCGATTTCCGTGCCGTCGAACGCCTCCAAGATAGCGTCTTTTTCGAGGTGCGATTCGCCCATCCCACCAGTCACCCACGTGTACAGTTCGCGATCGCTGACCGCCTCGGGATCGAACTTCAAGAAGCGGACGTCGTCCTCATCGATGGCGTCGCGGATCGCGTCCGCGGCGCGGTAGTCGTTGGCCCGCCCCTGCCAAAAGTCCGCGACGGATTTGCCGAGATAACGCGATCCGCTGTGGACGACGAGCCAGTACCGACCCGTCTCGCGTGAACGGGCGAACTCGACAAAGTGGTTGCCGCCGCCGAGCGTGCCCGCACTCCGGATGACGTATCGCATCCCCTGTCGCTGCTCGCGGAGGACGCGCTCGCAGAGCGATTTGAAGTACGCCTCGTCGTAGCCGTCGAACTCGAAGCCGGGATCGATCCGCTCGCCGAAGCGGTCGGCGTGGGCGTCGTCGAAGCGCTCGAAGACCCGGTTGGCGCGCTCGAACGGGAACTCGTCGACGAGGTGGACGGCGTCGTCGTAGTCGTGGACCGATCGGCCCATCGGGACGGCGTCGCGGACGGTGCGTTCGCGGTCGGCGTCCGCAAGCGGCAGCGTGTCGCCGAGTTCGAACGCCGCCATCCCGCAGCCGACGTCGACGCCGACGATGTTCGGGACGATCCGCTCGCCGAGCGGCATGGTGAAGCCGACCGGCGCGCCCGCGCCGACGTGGGCGTCGGGCATCATCCGGATCGGTTCGGTGAAGGCCGGGTGCTCCACCAGATCGTCGAGCTGGTCGAGGACGTTCGACGCGACGAGCCCCTCGTCGTCGGTCATGATCCGCGCGGTCGTGTGGGCGCCTCGGCGTTCGATCACTGAGAGGAGGTTATCCGTTCTGGTATTTAAGTTCGCGGCAGTGCGCTCGACTCCTCGCTCGCAACGTTTTTGTGCCGATTCGACGACGGTCGCGTATGCAGGACCAACGCGTCCTCGTCACGGGTGGGGCGGGGTTCATCGGCTCGAACCTGGCGAACCGGCTGGCCGAAGACAACGACGTCGTCGTCGTCGACGACTGTTACCTCGGGACGCCCGAGAATCTCGACGACGGCGTGGCGTTTTACGACCGATCCGTCCTCGACGACGACCTGCCGACCGACGTGGACGTCGTCTTTCACCTCGCGGCGCTGTCCTCGTACGCGATGCACGAGGAGGAGCCTCGGCGCGGCGCGCGCGTGAACGTCGAGGGGTTCGTCAACGTCGTCGATCAAGCGCGTCAAGACGGCTGTGACACCGTCGTCTACGCCTCGACGTCATCGATCTACGGCTCGCGGACCGAGCCCTCTCCCGAGGACATGGACGTGGCCGTCAACACGGGCTATGAGGCCTCGAAGCTCGCCCGCGAGCGCTACGCGGAGTACTTTTCGAACCACTACGGGATGTCGCTGTCCGGCCTCCGATTCTTCTCCGTGTATCAGGGCTACGGCGGCGCGGAGGAACACAAGGGCGAGTACGCGAACGTGATCGCGCAGTTCGCCGACGACATCGTCAACGGGGAATCGCCGGTGCTGTACGGCGACGGCACCCAGACCCGCGACTTCACGCACGTCTCCGATATCGTCAGCGGGATCGAACTCGCCGCCGAGCACCGACTCGACGGCGTGTACAACGTCGGGACCGGCGAGCGCTACTCGTTCAACGAGGTCGTCGACCTCCTGAACGCGGAGTTGGGGACGAACGTCGAGGCCGAATACGTGGAGAATCCGATCCCCGAGTCGGTGTACGTCCACGACACCTGCGCGGACTACTCGAAGCTCAACGCGGCGACCGGGTGGGAGCCGGCGATCGACTTCGAGACGGGGATCGAACTGGTGTGTTCACCGTACTGAGCCACCCCACTCATCATTCTCGTAGAGCGTCAACACTGTCAACAGAGATGTCGCATCAGATCCGTCTCGAAGATGACGTGTACGAGCGAATCAAGGCAAACAAGCGCGATGACGAGTCGTTCAGCGGCGCCGTCGCACGGTTGATCGGTGGGCGATCACTCTGCGATCCCCGATGTCTTCGACCGAAAGCAGGTGCGTGAGATGTGAGAGGCCATCGAAACCGCTGATGAAGCGGACCGCGAAGAAGTTTGTGAAATCTCGGATCGGTTTGAATAGCGATGATCGTCGATACGAGTTTTATTCGGGATGTCATCGACGGTGACGAGGCCGCCGTTACCAAAGAGCGTGAGCTCGAAGCCGAAAGCGTACTACTCGTCACCCCGTCGATGACCGTTTTGGATCGCTATATGGGTGTTGGGAACGTGGCAGGTACCTCTGAAACACAGCGGTGTCCGAGAGCGCGTGCAGCGAGACCAGTCCTGACGATCCGTAGGCGGCGGCGTGGACAGAGAGCGGATAGAGCCCGTCGGCGCTGTACAACAGATCGAAGTTCCCCGCCCGAGCAAGGAGATCGAACAGGAGGATCCCGCCGAGAGTGATCCGAAGCGCCGCCAGCGCCCGCGTGTCGATCACGAAGTGGCGGCGGACGCGTCGCGCCGCGGTCTCGAGGGCGGGCGGGATCGAGTCGCGGGGGACGGAGATCATCGTGAGCGAGGACGCCCAGCGCTCGCGGCGCCGGAACGACGACGTCACTCACGGATCGGACGCAAATAAAAAGTCGGAGCGAGTGCCGTCTCAGTCGTCGGCGGGCGCCGCGCCGCTGTCGCCTTCGGCCTGCTTTTTCGTGTGCGAGAGCTTGCCGCCGTCGGCGAGGATCTGTCGCTCACGCTCGGAGGCGTCGAGCGTGGCCGTGAGTTCCCAGTCGTCGTTGACGCGGACGGTGAACTCCTCTTGGCCGGATCGGACGGCCTCGGCGACGTCGTCCACGATCTCGATGTCGTCGCCCTGCTCGATCTTCTCGTAGTCGTCGGCGTCGATCTCCAGCGGGAGGAGCCCGAAGTTGAACAGGTTCGCCTTGTGGATGCGGGCGAAGCTCTGTGCGAGGACGCCCTCGATACCGAGGTACATCGGGCACAGTGCCGCGTGCTCACGCGAGGAGCCCTGTCCGTAGTTCTCGCCCGCAACGAGGAAGCCGCCATCGGAGTCGAGCGAGCGCTGGGCGAAGGTCTCGTCGACGCGAGAGAGCGTGAACTCCGAGAGCTTCGGGATGTTCGACCGGTACATCAGGATGTCCTGCGTTGCCGGGATGATGTGGTCGGTCGTGATGTTGTCCTCCATCTTCAGGAGGGCCGGCCCGGAGATGTCGGCGTCGAGTTCGTCTTTCAGGGGCACGTCGCCGATGTTCGGACCTTTGATCAGGTCGTCGTCGACGGCCTCGTCGGGCGAGATTATATCGGGGTCGTCCCGTCCCATCCCCTCGCTGTACTTGTCGGCCATCTGGAGGCCAGGCGCATCGAGGTCGCCGAGTTCGTCGGCGAGGTCGCGCGGGTCGACGATCTCGCCGGCGATCGCCGCCGCGGTGGCGACCTCGGGCGAGCAGAGGTAGACGTTGTCGTCCTCGATCCCGGATCGACCCTCGAAGTTCCGGTTGAATGTTCGCAGCGAAACCGAATCGGAGGAGGGCACGTGACCGATACCGATGCAGGCACCGCACGTCGCCTCGGAGAAGTTGACGCCGGCAGCCATCATCTCCGCGGTCCAGCCCTCGCGGGCGAGCATCTCGGAGGCCTGCTTCGAGCCGGGCGCGACGATCATCTCGGTCTTCCGGTCGATCGTGCGGCCCTCGAGCATCTTCGCGCCGGGGAGGATGTCCTCGTAGGCGCCGTTCGTACAGGAGCCGATGATGACCTGCTCGACGTCCGTGCCGGCGACCTCGCGGACGGGCACGACCTTGTCGGGCATCGACGGGCAGGCGATGAGCGGTTCGAGCTCGGCGAGGTCGACCTCGATCGTGTCGGCGTATTCGGCGTCCTCGTCGGCCTGGAGGTCGACGTACTCGTCCTCGCGGCCGATCCGCGACAGCCAGTCCTTCGTCTTCTCGTCGGTCGGGAAGATCGAGGAGGTGGCACCGAGCTCCGTGCCGAGGTTCGTGATCGTCGTCCGCTCGGGGACGGTCAGCGACTCGACGCCGGGGCCGCTGTACTCGAAGATCTTGCCGACGCCGCCTTTCACCGAGAGCTCACCGAGCAAGTGGAGCGCGATGTCCTTCGCGGTCGCCCAGTCGGGGAGTTCGCCCGTGAGGTGGACGTTGACGACTTCCGGCATCTCGATGTAGTAGGCGCCGCCGCCCATCGCGACGGCGACGTCGAGGCCACCCGAACCGATCGCGAGCTGGCCGAGGCCGCCTGGCGTCGGCGTGTGGCTGTCCGAGCCGAGGAGCGTCTTGCCGGGCGCGGCGAAGTTCTCTTTGTGGACGTTGTGACAGATACCGTTGCCGGGGCGGCTGTAGTAGGCCCCGAACGTCCCCGCGGCGCTGCGGAGGAAGCGGTGGTCGTCGGTGTTCTTGAAGTCGAACTGATACGTCTGGTGATCACAGTACTGCGCGGCGAGTTCCGTCTGGACCTCGTCGAGGCCGAGCGCCTCGAACTGCAGCCACACGAGCGTCCCCGTCGTGTCCTGTGTCAGCACCTGATCGATCTCGATACCGATCTCCTCTCCGGTTTCGAGTTCACCTTCGACGAGATGGTCGTCGAGAATTTTTTCGGCAATCGTCTGTCCCATATCGTTCATCAATCGATTGTCCACGGATATAAATCCGGCGTGTTTCGCCCCGTATCCGGTGGTTTGGCAATATTCGCACGAAACGGATGTTGGGTTTTAGTCGCCGGGTAGACAATTTAATGAACAATCGTCAAGAAAAGTCGTCAGGCGAGCCGCGAGAAGGCGAGATTGCCGCTGGTGCTCTCGATGTAGATGTCGACGACGTCGCCCTCGCTGGCCCCCGGAACGAAGATCGTGTAGTCGCCGCGGTGGGCGACGCCGTCGCCCTTCCGGCCGGTGTCGGTCACCTTCACCGTGTAGGTCTTGCCGGCCTGCACGTCGTCTTGGCGCTCTTGGGTGGTGTTCGATCGCTTGTTCTTCGAGACGGGGCGGAACGCACCACACGCGTCACACCGGAGCATAAGGGTGCGATTCTCCTGGACGAGGCGGGTGTCCGGCAGCCCGCACTCGCTACAGAGGACGTACTCCTCGGTGTAATCGTCGATCACGCGCTCGAAATCGCTGGCGTCGAAGTTTCCGTTGTATCGGCCGACGCCCTCGTCGAGTTTTCCGGAGGTCGCGAGTGTCTGCTGGACGTAGCGGTGGACGTGATCCGTGTCGCGGTTCAGCGCGTCGGCGATCGCATCGAGATTCGTAAATCGCGTGAACGCGCCGTCGGGTTGTGCGACCGCATCGGGGACCGAGAGCCGCTCGCTCGCCGACCCGATGTCCGGGACGGCTTCGAGCGCTCGGTCGAGACTCGATTCGTATTCCATACGGTCCGAACGGGCGTGAGCGGTAAATGCGTTCCGAGACGGCGGTCCGCATCCCGAGCGAGCCGATGATCCGCGTCCCGATGGCGAACGAATTAGTGGACAGCGACCGAGCGGTCGGCATGGACCCGACCACGCCGGATACAGCCTGCTTCGAGGCAGGGATCAAGTTCGGAAGCCTGTACCACCAGTTCGCGGGAACGCCCGTCTCGCCGGACAGCAGCGCGAGCCTCGCGCGTGCGATGGAGGAATCGATCGAGAACCAGCCGTTCTGCACCGACGTGACGGTCGAGATCCGCGACGACGAACTCGAGGCAGCGCTCGCCGCCCAATCGGCCGAGTACACGGAACTCACGGGTCGGTTCATCGATGTCGAGATCGTGATCGACTACGAGGGCGCGACCGTCGTCGCCTCGATGGCGATGGACGGCGACTACCCGCGGATGCAACTCGACCGCGTCGAGCGTCCGTAGCGGCCGGCTCGCGACCGCGATCTTCACTTTCGCTTCGCGGCGTGTTTTTAACCGCAGGCGCACAAGAGATCCGATATGAGTCAGGCGACACTCGACGACGACGAACTGTTCGATGAAGCCGCGACGGAGATGCGCGAGGATGTCGAATCGAGCCTCGACGCGGCGAGAGCGGCCCTCCCCGAAGCCGACGCCGTCTGGGATGCCGAGGCTGACAACACGCTCGGCGTCCTCAACGGCCTGAAGGGCGCGCTCGACACGGGCGACGCCGAGGCGCACCTCAGGGACGCGAAAAAGTGGTTCGCGATCGGCAGGAAGGCCGACGCCTTCGAGGACGCCGACGACCTCGAGAACGAGCTCGCCGAGCTCGAAGAGACCCTCGGGCGGATCACGACGGCCCACGAGCAGGTGGGCGAGCTCACGGCGACGATTCCGGAGCTGCGCGGGCTGCTCGAGGACGCCGAGAGCGACGACGCCGAGGAGTGAGCCGGGGGGCCGGTGGGTCGACGCCGGCTCAGGGCTCCGGCCGCGCACCGATGCCGACGGTCAACTCCCGCAGTTCGCCGTCGCGGATCACCGTCGCCGGAACGCGGTCGCCGGGCGAGAGTTCGAGCGCGAGCGTCGTTCCCAGATCCGCGTTCGAGTCGATCGCGTTGCCCGCGAGCTCGACGAGGACGTCGCCGCCGACGGGGACCGGTCGTCCGTCGATCTCCGTCTCGCTCGTGACGTCTCGGAAGGTCCCGGCGGCCGGCGTCCCGGCAGCGGTAGCCACGACGAGCACGCCGCGAGCCTCGTCGAGCTCGTTCGCCTCGGCGATGGCCGGCGTCACGTTCACGAGTTGAATACCGAGGAACGGATGATCGTAGTTGCCGGTCCGAATCAACTCCGGGAGCACCCGACGAGCGAGCAGCGGCGAGACGGCGAACCCGACGCTCGTGCCCGCACCCGCGACGGCGACGCCGGTCACGATTCCCTCCATCGTGACCAGCGGCCCGCCGCTGTTTCCGGGGTCCAATCCGGCGTCGGTCTGGACGGTGTTCGGGATCGAAAAGCCGGTCTGTTCGTTGGGGAGCGACCGGTTCTTACCGCTAATTATCCCGGCCGAAACGGAGGACTCGAGACCGAAGGGACTCCCCAGCGCGAGCACTTCGGTGCCGACCGCGGGGATCGACTCGACGAACGACAGCGGTCGGGCGTAGTCTGGAACGTCCGTCGAGAGGACGGCGAGGTCGGCGTACACGTCCGTCGCGGTGACGCCCGCGCTGCGCCACTCGCCGTTCTCGAAGCGAACGTCGATCGTTTCGGCGTCGCCGACGACGTGTTGGTTCGTGACGACGACGCCGTCGTGGACGAACCCCGAGCCGCCGCCGGATTCGTCGCCAACGAAGACGACCGACCGGATGGTCCGCTCGTACGCGGCGGCGTACTTCGAACCGCCGTCAACCGGCGCGTCGAGCGGTTCGATCGGCTCGGGCGGATCCCGAGCACCAGTCGTACAACCGGCGAGTCCGGCGGCGACTCCGGCCGCGCCGGCGAGGAACCGACGGCGTGTCAGCCGTGACATGTCCGCCATACGGCTGCGTCTCGAAAGTATGTTCGGCTCGGGGCGGTACGCGCCGGGGGCGGTTGCGGTCGTCAGTCCAGCCGCTGTTGGCGCCACGTCGTCCGATCGAACATCCGCTCGACCTCGCCCTCCTGCTGGCGGATGGCGACCGCGGTGTTGAACAGGAACGCGGCGACGAGGACCGTCCCGACGAGCCAGACCGCATCGACGACGCTGCGATCGAGGCCGACGACGCCGCTCGCCAGATCCGTCACGACGATCCCGACGACGCAGACGGTCGCCGGCAGCAGGTGTCGCGTGATCGCGGAGAACGTCGTCCCCTCGTGTGCGCGCGTTGTTCGAACGCCGTAAAAGATCGCCCAGATCGACGCGCCGATCCAGCCGACGGCGACGACGGGGCGCGTCCACGCGTCAGCGGCGACGTAGCCGATCCACCACGCGGCAACGAAGCCGACGACCACGAGGCCGTCGACCCACACGGGAAGCAGCCGGCCCGACGCCCCGTCGGGGCGGTCGGCGTGATACATCGCCCGGAGTCCGAGCGCGATGAAGAGGATGAAAAACAGCACCGCCCCCTCCGCGAAGACGGCGAGCCACACGCGGCCGGTCAGATCGGTTGCGATACCGGCGACGCCGTAGACGATCGCGGCGCCGATCGCGACGGCGAGGTACCCCCACTCGTAGTCGAATCCCTCGGCGAGCACGCGGCGGACGTAGACCGCCAAGAAGACGAGCAGGATGGCCGCTGCGACGGCGATCGAAGCGTGGGCGAGCAGCCGAGTGACGAGGATCGTCCCGGCCGGATCGCCACCGTTGACGAAGGGTGCTGTCGCGCTCATGACCGGTGGTTCGGCCCCACGATCCATATGTGTTCGTCCGATTCCCGGACCGTGCGACGGCTTCGGAGACCGATTCCCGTCACGCGATCAGCTCCGAAAGAGCCGATAGGCCCCCTGCCCGACGGCGACCAGACACGCCTCGCCGTCGTGGCTTTGGCTCTCGACCCCGACGGTCGAGACGCCGACGCTGCCGCCGACTCTGACGACCTCCGCGGTCGCCGTCAGATCGCCCGCAGCCGGCCGGAGGTAGTTGACGTTGAGGTTGATCGTCGCCAGATCGTCGTTGATCGGGTCGGTGAGATACGGTCGGAGGACGATGCCGCCGACCACGTCGATGAGCGTGGAAGCGATACCACCTTGGACGGTCGGCGGTTCGGTCGGATTCGTGAGCTTCTCGTCGAACGGGATCGTCGCCACCATTCGGTCGGTTTCGAGGCGGTCGACGGTGAAGTTGAGCCACGAGAGAAAGCCGTGTTCAGCGTCGAGATACGTCTGGAGCAACTCTGCGGCGTCGTCCGGAATCTCGCTCGGCTGTGGCTCCGTCATGCCCGCAGGTCGGGACGGCGACGGATTGTACGCTTGGGTTGCCGCGCCGTCCCGGTCGACCACACGCTCAAGTCGATCCGGGCGGTATTTCCAGCGTGGAAGATCCGAAGACCGATCTGGACGTCGACGCGCTCGTCTCGGGGCTGGAGCCGTTCGGCGGCGACGAAGCCGAGCGTCGGGCCGTCGCGCGACACGCGCGCGACCTCGCCGACAGCGGCCGCTACGCCGACAATGCGGGGATCGACCTCACCGCGGAACACGTCGCGGTCCAGCTTGCGGACGCCCCCGAGGGCGGCCCGGCGGATCGGTGGAACTGGTGGATCGGCTCCCTCGAGTTCGCCTACGGTGGGTACGCCGAATTTCAGCTCCGCCGGTTCGGCTGAGAGCGACGCCGACGACGCGTCGACCCGGGGTGCTTTTCCGTCGGGAGATCCTCGTTCGAGGCGTATGGGCTTCGGTAGCTACGACGAATCCGAACAGCAGAATCAGAACGTCGACACGGACGACAGCGGCGCGGTCAACGTCCACGAGAACGACCACGACGGCAGCGTGGAGTTCGAGTTCGACGAGGAGGAGTCGCTCATCGACCGACTCCAGGACATGAAAGACGCCGCCGAGGGCGGCGAGTGAGCGGGTCGAGGGGCCACCCGAACCGATGGGTGCAAACGGGCCGGGCGAGTAGCAGCCGACAGTGAACGTCCAGTTTCTCGGCGGTGCGGGCGAAGTCGGTCGCAGCGCGATCTTGATCGACGAGTCGCTCCTGCTCGATTTCGGGACGAAGACCGGCGATCCGCCGCAGTATCCGGTCGGGGACGTCTCACCCGAGGCGGTCGTCGTCAGCCACGGCCACCTCGACCACGTCGGGGCGATCCCCGCGCTGTTGTCGGGCGACGATCGGCCGGCGGTCCACTGGACGCCGCCGACCTACGAGCTGGCGATGACGCTGGCGCGGGACACGCTCAAGCTGCGTGGCGGAACGCCGCTGTGTCCCTTCACCAGGGAGGAGCGAAGCCGCGTCACCGAGGTGTCGCGGACGCACGGCTACCGCGAGCCGTTCGAGGCGGCCGGCCACCGCGTCGAGTTCTTCAACGCCGGCCACATTCCGGGCAGCGCGCACGTTCTCGTTAGCGACGGGGAAACGCGGCTGCTCTACACGGGCGATTTCCACACCGACGACCAGCGATTGGTGTCGGCCACGACAGATCGCCCCGACGCCGACATCGTGATCTGCGAGAGCACCTACGCCGACGTCGAGCACGAACCCCGCGAGCGGGTCGAAACGCGGTTCGTCGAGAGCGTCCGGACGACGCTGTGGGAGGGCGGCACGGTCGTCGTGCCGGCCTTCGCGATCGGCCGGACCCAGGAGCTGATGTTGCTCTGTGCGGCCCACGACATCGACTGCTACGTCGACGGCATGGGCGTCGAGGTGACCGAACTCGTCCGTCGGTATCCCGAGTTCCTCCGGGACGCCGACGCGATGGCGCGGGCGAAATCGAACGCGCGCATCGTCACCGGCCGCGACGGCCAGCGAAAGCGGATCGCGAGCGAGCCGACGGTCATCATCACCACGGCAGGAATGCTCTCGGGCGGCCCAGCGATGACGTACATCCCCGAGATCCACGCGAACCCGATGAACAAGATCTGTTTCTCGGGGTATCAGGTCGAGGGGACACCCGGCCGCCAGCTCATAGAGACCGGCAGCGCTGAGATCGGTCGCCGACACCTTCGGGTGTCCGCCCAGGTCGAGCAGTACGACTTCTCGGCACACGCCGACCGGAACGGGCTCCGATCGTTCCTCGATTCGTACGCCGACGCACCGATCCTCCTCAACCACGGCGACAGCTGTGGCTGGTTCGCCGAGGAGCTTCGGGCGGCGGGGTTCGAGGCGACCGCGCCGGAGATCGGGGGCGAAATCGACGTGCCGTAGCCGGCGAGTACCATTTAAATCGCTCCGGCCCCTAACAGCGGTAATGACCGACCGCCCCCTCCCAACCGGCTCGACGCTCCTCGTCGATCTCGACGGCGTCGTCGCAGAGCAGCTCCCCCGGCTCTGTACGCATCTGCGCCGCGAGTACGACCACGACGTCGAACCCAACGAGATCGACGCGTGGTCCTACGACGTGCCCGGCGTCGACGGCCACGTCGGCCACGTCATCGGCGAGTTGATGACCGATCACGCCGAGTGGTACTTCGGCGGGATGGAGCCGCGCCCAGGTGTCGCGGAGACCCTCTCGACGCTCCGCTCGGCGTACCGCATCGAGATCGCGACCCACCGGATCCCCGAGACGCACGACGTCTCGAAGGCGTGGCTCGACGAGCACGGCATCGAGTACGACGCCTTCCACGACGAGGTCCCCCGCGACAAGGGCGCGCTCGACGGCGACGCGCTCATCGACGACTACCACGGCAACGTCGCCAACGCGCTGTCGGCGGGCAAGACGGGCTTCTTGATGCGACAGCCCTACAGCGATCCCGCCGCCTGCGACGGCGCGCACGTCGTCGACTCGTGGGACGACGTTCGAACCCTGTTTTCGGTGTGAGAGACGCGTCGACCCGCGTTTTATACGTCGTCCGCTCGAAGCCGACACGACACATGAGCGCGGACACCTTCGACATCGGCGGCGAGTTGACGGTCGACAGGCTCGGGTTCGGCGCGATGCGGATCACGGGCGAGAACATCATCGGCGAGCCGGACGATCCCGAGACCGCGCGCGAGGTCCTCCGGCGGGCGGCGGAGCTTGTCGACCTGATCGACACCGCCGACTCCTACGGGCCGGGCGTCAGCGAGCGACTCATCGGCGAGACGCTCGCGCCGTACGACGACGTCGTCGTCGCGACGAAGGGCGGGCTGTTGCGGAACCGCGAGGGCGAGTGGCTGCCCCGCGGCGACCCCGACCACCTCCGAAACGCCGTGTTGTGCAGCCTCGATCGGCTCCGGACGGACTGTATCGATCTGTACCAGCTCCACCGACCCGACCCGGAGGCGGACTTCGAGGCGAGCGTGACGACGCTCGCGGAGCTGAAGGACGACGGCGTGATCGAGCACGTCGGGCTCTCGAACGTGAGTGTCGACCAACTCGAGACGGCCCGTGACCACGTCGAGATCGCGACCGTGCAGAACCAATACAACGTCGCCGACCGCGAGGAAGCCGACGTCCTCGACGCCTGCGAGGAGCTCGGGATCGGCTTCATCCCGTGGTTTCCGCTCGCGGCCGGCGAGCTCGACTCGGTCGACGGGCTCGCGGAGATCGCGGACGCACACGAGACGACGGTCCAGTCGATCGCGCTGGCGTGGCTGCTCGAACGATCGCCGGTCACGTTGCCGATACCCGGCACGTCGAGCGTCGAGCACCTCGAGGCGAACGTCGCCGCGGGCGAGATCGAGTTGCGCGACGAGGAGCTCGCCAGACTCGCCTGACCGGGAAGCCGACTACTCGCTCGCCGCCTCGACCGTCTCGGCGTGTTTTTCGAGGTCGGCGGCGAGCGTGCGCGCCTCCTCGGGCGAGAGCCGAACCGTGTCGGCGTGCGGCTCCAGCCGCTCGAGTTCGGTATTGTCGAGTTCCAGTTGCAGCGAAACGTGGTCCGGATCGGTCCGCGGGCTGGTGACGTTCAGGACGGCGTAGGCCTCCTCCGTGAAGCCGTGGCCCTCGACCTCGCCGTCGAGGAGATCCAGCGTCGTGTACGCGTTGACGGTCATGATGCGGCCGGCCATACCGGACGGAGGGTGTCGTGCGGCGTAAGGGTGACGGCGACGGGACTTCGTCGAACCGGACTACTTCGGCGCGGCGACCTGATGTTGGACGTTGTACGGGTGGGTCCCGGAGACCCACTCGAAGATGTGCTCGATGGCCCGCAGGTCAGCGCGAACGCCGTCGTGGTCGGTTTCGAGCGCGAGATTGGTCGCCCCGTCGAGGACGGGGCTGTCGTGACAGCGCCAGAAGATCGTGTCATCGGTGCCGCGGATCGTGTAGTAGTCGATGTCGCCCGGCGTCTCGTCGGTGTTTAAGCTGGCGAGCGGGTGGTCGGGAACCTCGTCGTAGTCGGCGCGGAGGAACCGGTTGCTCCCGTAGGGGCCGCGCTGGAGGCCGGTCTCGACGCACCACGTGCTCAACACGGTGCCGTGGTTCGCGCCCGCGAGGCCGACGAAAGTGTCGACCCACTCGAAGCGGCCGCGGGTCGCGAGCCAGTAGCGGAGCCCGGTGACGGCGAGGCTGTGGCCGACGACGTCGACCGCGTCCGCCCCGGTGTGCTCGCGGATCTCGCCGACGAAGGCGTCGAGCTGTTCGGCCATCGACTCGTGGGTCGGCGTCCCCTCGCGGAAGGTGATCGCCCAGAGATCGTTGCCGGTGTAGCCGCGCTCCAAGAAGAACTCGGCGTGGGGCTCCCAATCGCAGGCGTCGCGTTGGTTGCCGTGTGCGAAGACGACCGGGCGGCGGTCGCTGTCGGCGCCGGTGCCGTGATGCTCGTGCCCACCCCACCCGCCGTACGCGCCCTCGGTCGCCCACGGGAGCCGACCGTCGTCGGCCCGACCGTGGGGACAGCCGACCGCACAGCCGTCGCGCTGCTGTGCGCTCCGAAACTTCCGGACGCCCCGGAGGATTCCCCACGGAACCGATAGCCCTTGTGGTGGTACACCAGTTGACACAGTACCGTACTCAAACATTCCGGGATACTTAAATGTCGGCTTTCGTCGCTCGGTTTGTATATAAAAGGCAGCGACTACCAGCGTCGGAAAAAAAGCGAGCCGGGGGGCCGCTGTGTGGAGTATATAAATTGACGGGCGTCTCAAACGTTCTCGACCGTCAGCGAACGTCGGCCGCGTCAGCCGAAGATGCCCCTGAGGACAACAGCGACAACGTCGATGACCACCCATTTTATCATGGCGAACGTCCCGATGCCAGAGATGGTGATATCGTCGTTGACGACGGCGAACCGGAACTCCGCCTCGGGGCTGTCGGACGCGATGATTTCATCCATCGTCGCCTTGTCCGTGTCCATCCGGAGCGTGGCGTCGTCACGGGGTCCGAGTTCCACTTCCTGCATCCGGAGGTCGTCGTCCAGCGTGAACGACACGGACGCCTCGGAGCCGTTCGCGGGGTCGTCCACGACGAGGTTCACGTCCTGATCTTGCAACTGAGTGGCCATGAACCCGAAATCGTCCCGATTGACGTTCTCGTTGTACGTCTCGACCATCGGCTGCATGTCCTCGAACATCTCGACCGCCCAGTCGGGTTGGTCACTTTGGGCCGCCGCCGGCGTCGCGACGGCGCCGACCGCGGCGACGACGAGCATAATCGAGAGAACCACGCGCATGACGGCAGTACGGTCCGGTATGTGTTTCATAACTAACACATAATGAATTTAATAGGATATAAAGTAGTAGGGTGGCGTGCTACCATGGAGTTGGTCGGGTCGAATGCCGGTCACAGCCGGCTGGGTACTCCCTCTGTACCAGTCGGTAGGATACTTCTCCCGTTGCCGGCTCGTGAGTCGAGGTGCGTGCCGTCGGTCGAAGGCGCGTGCGAACCGGAAACTGCTCGAACACCATGATCGTCGCCGCGCCCGAGTCGAGGATCGTGCTATCCGCGGGACACGTGAGGAGGTACTCGTGGCTGCTGAACGAGCAACGCACCTGAGTGGACGGACTCACGAAGCGCGTTGGGTGCGGGTGCCGAACCGTCTCGGGTCATCGGGGTTCGGGCGGAGCCGAAATTATCACGGCACGGGAACCCAGCCTTGGGATTATACTCGCGCCCGACCCCCATCCTAGCGGAGAAATTTCCGATGGATGCATTCGTTATGGAGCAGATTGGTGAGATCGGATCCGCCGAAAAAGATGTCCCGGACGCGGGCCCAACCGACGCCATCGTTCGGCCGACGAAGGGGCTCGTCTGCACCTCGGACGTACACACCGTCCACGGCGCGATCGGCGAGCGGGAGAATCTCACGCTCGGTCACGAGATCGTCGGCGTCGTGGAGACGGTCGGCGAAGACGTCGACGTGTTTGCCCCGGGCGACCGCGTCGCCGTGGGCGCTATCACCCCCGATTGGGGCTCACTCGCCGCCCAGGACGGCCACCCCTCCCAATCGGAGCAAGCCCTCGGCGGGTGGAAGTTCGCGAACGTAAAGGACGGCACCTTCGCCGACTACGTCCACGTGAACGAAGCCGACGCGAACATGGCGCACATCCCCGACGGCGTCTCCGACGAGGCGGCGGTGTACGTCACCGACATGATGAGTACGGGATTCATGGGCGCCGAGCACGCCGAGATCCCGATCGGAGGGATCGTCGCGATCTTCGCGCAAGGGCCCGTCGGACTGATGGCGACGAAGGGGGCCGAGCTTCAGGGCGCCGGCCACATCATCGCCGTCGAGACGGTGCCGAACCGACAGGAGCTCGCACGGACCTACGGCGCCGATGACATCGTCGACTTCGAAGATGGCGATCCGGTCGAGCAGATCATGGAGCTCACCGACGGTGAGGGCGTCGACGCCGCCATCGAAGCGCTCGGGACGAGCGGGACGCTCGAACAGTGCGTCTCGGTCACGAAAGCGGGCGGGAAGATCTCGAACGTCGGGTACCACGGCGAGGGCAAACACGTCTCCATCCCTCGAGAGGATTGGGGCGTCGGGATGGCCGAAAAGGACATCGTCACCGGGCTCTGTCCCGGCGGCAGGCTCCGATTGCAGCGTCTGCTTCGGCTCCTCGAGCGCGATCGCGTCGACCCGACCCTCATGACGACACACGAGTTCGACTTCGAGGAGATCGACGAGGCGTTCCGGCTGATGGAGACCAAAGAGGACGACATCATCAAACCGCTCATCCACTTCGAGTGATCCCGGACGCGTCAGTGGCGCAGCGCGCTCGGATCTCGAGGGGCCGTGTATTGATAAACAGGCACTGACGTAGGTCCGAACGAGATATAAACAACCGCCGCGGCCTGAAGCGCCAGTATATAAATCCCGACGCGCCAGCGCCCCTACTCGAACACGAGGATCGTCGCCTCGCCCGCGTCGAGGATCGTGACCTCCTCGCCGCTCTCGGCGCGCTGTTCCTCGACGATCTCGAACATGTCCGCCTCGACGGTCAGCGTCTCGCCGTCGACCTCGAACTCGACGTGCCCGGACGTGGTGAGTTCCGCCTGTAGCTCGACGGGGTCGGCCGACTCCAGCCGGCCGACGACCGCGCCGGCCCGATCGCGGAAGACCGGACCGAGCTCGCTGTGGTCGATGTCGACGCCGACCGGAACGAGCTCGACGTTCGGCGATCCTTCCTCGACGTAGACCGGGCCGTTGACCGTGTCGGCGAGGTCGTACGTGTCGAGGGGGCGCTCCTCGTCGAGGTACACCTCGATACGATCGAGATCGGCGTTGAGCGGCTTGCCCTCATCGGATTTCCACCCACGGATCGTCGCGGCGATCTCGGCGATCAGCTCGCCGCGCGCCTCGGCGTCGGCGTCGTCCTCGGGGATCTCCGGCCACGCGGAGCCGTGGACGCTGCCCGCCGTCGGCAGGTGGCTCCACGCCTCTTCGGTGATGAACGGCGCGAACGGCGACAGCATCCGAATCGAGGCGCTCAACGCGGTGTACAGCGCGTGCTGGGCGGCGCGGCGCTCGCCGGGCCGTCCCTCGTAGAGCCGGCCCTTTATCAGTTCGAGGTAGTCGTCGGCAAGGTCGTGCCAGACGAACTCGCGGACCTTCCGGAGCGCGCTGTCGAAGCGGTACTCGTCCATGTCGGCGGCGACCTCGTCGGCGACGCGGGCGCACGTCGAGAGGATCCACGCGTCGGCGTCCCGGTAGGCCGGATCGGCGATCTCGGGCGTCGACTCGTCGACGTGCTCGGAGGCGAAGCGGGTGATGTTCCACAGCTTCGTCTGGAATCGGGTCGCGGAGGTGACTTCCTTCCACTGGAACTGGATGTCGGTGCCGGGCTGGCCGCCGAGCGCCATCGCCTGTCGGAAGGCGTCCGCCGAGTGCTCCTCGACGACCTCCTCGGGCTGGACGAAGTTGCCGCGCGATTTGGACATCTTGTTGCCGTCGTCGCCGAAGACCATTCCGTTGATGAGCGCCTCTTCCCAGGGAATCTCGTCGGTGACGGCGACGGTCCGAAGGATCGTATAAAAGGCCCACGTCCGGATGATGTCGTGGCCCTGCTCGCGCAGTTGGACCGGCTGGAACGCCTCCTCGGGCCAGCCGGCGACGTACATCGCCGAGATGGAGGAGTCCATCCACGTGTCCATCACGTCCGTCTCGCCGGTCCACACCGTTCCGGCGGTTTCACCGCCTCCGCCTCGCGACCCCTCCGGGCTCGCGCCGGCCCCACACTCCGGACACGACCCCACGGCGGGGTCCTCGGCGGTCGGATCGACGGGCACCTCGTCGACGCCGGCGATCTCGACGTGGCCGCACTCCGTGCACTCCCAGGCGGGGATCGGGGTCGCGAAGACGCGCTGACGGGAGATGACCCAGTCCCACTCCATCCCCTCAGTCCACTCCTCCAGGCGGGTGTACATGTGCTCGGGGAACCACTCGATCTCCTGGGCGGCCTCGAGGATCTCGTCTTGGTTCACCTCGACGAACCACTGCTCCTTCGAGAGGATCTCGATCGGCGTGTCGCAGCGCCAACAGCAGCCGACGGACTGTTCGGTGTGTTCGTGGTCGTTCAGGAGCCCCGCGTCGTCGAGGGCGTCGGCGATCTCGGATTTGGCCTCGTCGATGGGGAGTCCCTCGAACTCGCCGGCCAGCTCGTTGAGCCGGCCGTCCTCGGTGACGGCCGCGCGAAGGTCGAGGTCGTGTTCGGCCCACCAGGTGACGTCCTGTTTGTCCCCGAAGGTGCAGATCATGACCGCGCCAGTGCCGAACTCGCCGTCGACGTCCTCGTCGGCGATCAGTTCGATCTCCTGGCCAAACAGCGGCACCTCGAAGGTGTCACCGACCCGGTTGGCGTAGCGCTCGTCGTCGGGATCGACGGCCATCGAAACGCAGGCCGAGAGCAGTTCGGGCCGGGTGGTCGCGATCTCGATGTCGTCGTTACCGACCCCCTCGAAGGTGACGTAGTAGAGCGTTCCCTCGCGGTCCTCGTTCTCGACCTCGGCGTCGGCGATGGCCGTCTCACACCGGGGACACCAGTTGACGGGGTGTTCGTCCTGATAGACGTAGTCCGACTCGGCCATCTCGACGAACGAGCGCTGGGTCTTCCCCCAGTAGCTGTCGTCCATCGTCCGGAACTCGTGGTCCCAGTCTTGTGAGAACCCGAGCGTGAGCATCGTCTCCTTCATCGCGCCGATCTGCGATTCGGTGTGCTCAATGCACCACTCGCGGAACTGCTCGCGGGAGACGTCCGTGCGGTGGATGTCGCGGTTCTCCTCGACTTTCACCTCGGTCGGCAGTCCGTGGCAGTCCCACCCCTGCGGGAAGAGTACGTCGTCGCCCTGCAGTCGGTGGTACCGGGCGGCGTAGTCCATGTAACACCAACCGAGGGCGTTACCGATGTGGAGGTTGCCGGTCGGGTACGGCGGCGGCGTGTCGATGATGTAGTCCGGGCGCTCGTCGTCGTCCGCGTAGCTGTAGACGTCCGAGTCGAGCCACTCGTCGCGCCACTTGCGCTCCGCCTCTGCTGGGTCGTAGCTGTCTGGAACCTCGCTCATGATTGATCTCGCGTAGACCGGTCGGTAGTCACGTGGCACGTGCGCGCGACGGAGAAGGCGCGCGGTTACAGCCCGCGTACTACAGACCGGGTCGCGCTCATACCTCGTGTCCGACCGTTCCGGATAAAAAGGTTCGCTTACGGCTCTTCGTCCCCGTCCTGGAGGTACAGCGTTCGTTCGTTGTACGCGCGGAGCTCTTCCCGGATGTCGGCAAGCCACGCGTCGTCCACCGAGGTCGCATAGCGGAAGAACGCCCCCGAGAGCACGGTGTGGATCATCCGGGCGGTTCGCTCCGGATCGACCGCCCGGAAGACCCCCTGTTCGACGCCGGTCTTAATGATCGTTGCGATTTGAGCCTCGAAAAACCGATCGCTCCGCGTGAAGTAATCCCTGTACGCCTCGTTGTGCGGTGCTTGCCCCCGGAGTTCGACGAGCGCTCGAACGAACTGCTGGGCCTCCGCGGGCGCGTCCACGAGCGACGGCCGATCACAGACCGTTTCCATCGCCTCGCGCGGATCGGCGGGCGGACCGGCGTCGGTGTCGGCCCGGTAGTTTTCGAGCATGAACTCCAGACACGCGAGAAGGAGATCGTCCTTGCCGTCGTAGTGGTGATAGACGAGCGAGACGCTCTTGTCGAACTCCTCGCCGATTCGTTCCATCGTCAGATCAGCGTAGCCGTGTTCACAGAGTGTACGGTAGGCAGCGGCAAGGATCTCCTCGCGCGTCGACTCGGGATCCTCAAAGACGTCCATTTCGGACACCTCGGTGGAGGGCGCTAAAGACTGTCCCGGATTCGGCGGCGGGCGGTCCGACGATCGGGGCCGTGGAGGTCCGGAAAGCGGGGACTGGGGAGGGCAGGAGTGACATACGCCGTATACTACACCCACCGCGTTAACCGTTTTGAATAAACGTTCAATCAAAAACGTTAAATCCGTTCCGTGACTCTATCGACGCGATGGATTGGTCCCGCCTTCCCGCTGACGCGATGTCCGTCACCCGCCTCGGACGAACCGGCACCTCCGCTTCCGTTTTTTATACCTTCACCGCGATCGGATCGGATCGATGAGTTCCGGGCGATCACCTACCGCTCGATCTGCGGCGTTCGTCGCCCTCGTACTCGTCGTCAGTCTGCTCGCGACGACGACGCTCTTTTCGGGCGCGGCCGTCGGACAGGTGAGTCTAGGCGAACCCGAACTGGACGCGTACCTCCCGGCGAACGAGGTCGCCCCCGGCACCGAATCGGAGTTCGTCGTGCGCGTCCAAAACGACGCGTCGGTCCAGGCCGGCACCGCGACCGGGGCGGTGACGACCGCTCGCGCCGTCAGCGTCGAGATTACCGACGAGGGACCGTTCGACGTGCGAACCGGTAAAACACCGATCGGGACGATCCGCGACGGTGCCGTCTCGTCGGCGGAGTTCCGCGTCGTGGTACCTAAACACATCGACCCCGGAACCTACGAGATCGAAGCCGAGATCGACTACTCCGTCACGAATAGGCAGACCTCGGCCGGCGACCAGCGCCTCCGTCGAAGCACCGAAGAGACGTTCGAGGTGACGGTGACCGACGACGCCCTCTTCGCGATCGGCAACGTGACGACCGACGCCCAGCCCGGCACGACGGGCGAGGCCGAAATCGAACTCAAGAACGTCGGCTCGGCAACCGCCTACGCGACCACGGCGACGATCACGGGCGGCGGCGGCGTGACGATCGACGGCGGCAACGCCGAGGCGTTCCTCGGCGAGTTCGATCCGGGCGCGGTTCGAACCGTCGGCGTTGACATCTCGGTCGCCGAGGCGATCCAGGCCGGTGAAAAGCCGATCGAGGCCGTCTTCGAGTACGAGAACGAGGAAGGCATCGACCGCGAGCCGCGGACTGCGACGCGGAGCATCGTCCCGAACGCGGCCCAGTCGTTCACCGTCTCGACCCTCGATGACACCCTCTCGGTCGGCTACGCCGGCGACATCACTGGGACGGTCCGAAACGACGGTCCGAGCGAGATCACCGACGGCGTGTTGGTCATCGAACCGGCCAGCGACTCGCTCGTGATCGAGGAGCGACGGATCGCGCTGCCGGCGCTCGCCGCCGGGGAGACGATCGACTTCGAGTACCCGACGGAAGTGAGCGGCCAAGCGTCCCCCGGTCCCAGACAGGTCCGCTTCACGCTCGAATACGCCAACGGCGGGCGCACGACGGCGACGATCGGGCCGGTTTCCGACCGCGTCGTGGTCAACGAGAGCCGCGGCGAGTTCTCGATCGGCGGCGACGACGTACGGGTGACGCAGGGATCGACGACCGAGCTCACGCTGTCGATTACCAACGAACGTCCCGAGACGCTCCGGAACGTCAACGCGAAGCTGTACGCCGATAGCCCGCTGTCGACGTCGAGCGACGAGGCGTTCGTCGACGAGCTCGAACCGGGCGAGACGGGCGAGATCCGTTTCGACCTCACCGCGGCGGGCGGCGCGATGCCGAAGACGCATCGGGTCGAACTCGACTTCCAGTACGATACCGAAGGCGACGAGACGGTGCTCTCGCGCACCTACCAACACCCGGTCGAGATCGAAGAGCGGGTCGACGACGGCGACGACGGGCCCTCGACGCTCGTCGTCGCGGTCGGCGTCGTCGCGCTCGTTGCGCTGCTCACCGGGGGCGTCCTCTGGTGGCGGCGCAGGGACTGACCGATGACCGACCGGGACACTGAGCCGGCGGAACGAGCACGATCCGACCCGCTCACGAGACGCGTCAACCCGCTCATCATCGACCGCCCGAAGACGGTCATCCTCGCGTTTCTCGTTCTCACGGCCATCTTCGCCGGCGGGATCGGTGGCGGCGGGGGACAGCAGGCCGGCACCGACCAGTTCACCGAGAACCTCGAGGAGTCCGAGGCGCTCGAGGACATGCAGGAGAACTTCGACGGAGGGGGACGGGCGAGCGGCGGCTCCAGCGCGAACCTCTTTTTAGAGGAGTCAAACGTCCTCTCGAAGCCGAGCCTCCTGCGGATGATCGAGGCACAGTACCGGCTCGAAACGCACGACACGCTCCGGGTCAGTTCGACGACGAGCCCGGCGTCGCTCGCGGCCCAACAGCTCGACCCGACGGCGACGACGGCGGAGGAACAGCGTCGGGTGCTCGAAGGGGCCTCCGAGCGACGGATCCGCGGCGCGCTCGCCGACGCCGACGAGGCCGTCGGAATCCCGGTGAGCACCGACTACAACCCGGCCGACGGCTCCGCATCGGTCGCACAACTGGCCGTCAGCTACGACACGCCGCCGCTCGCCGACGCGGACGACCGCGCCAGTCTCCAGTTCCGAACGGTCGACATCGTCACCGGGATCGACGGCTACGGGTCCGGCGAGAACGTCGTCGTCTTCGGCGACGCGATCATCGAACAGGAGGTCAATCAACTGCTCACCGACACCGCGATTCTCGTCTTTCCGGCGGCGCTGCTGCTCATCACCTTTTTTCTCGTGGTCGCCTACCGCGACCCGATCGACCTCGGGTTGGGCGTGATCGCCCTGCTCATGACGCTCGTGTGGACGTTCGGATTCATGGGTTACGCCGGCATTCCGTTCTCGGACTCGCTCGTTACCGTCTTCCCGTTGCTCTTGGCCGTCGGAATCGACTTCGGCATCCACATCATCAACCGGTATCGCGAGGAGCGCGACAGCGGGAGCGACATCGCCGACGCGATGCGGATCACGACGCGACAGCTCTCGACGGCGCTGCTCATCGTCACGCTCACGACGGTGATTGGCTTTGCGGCAAACCTCACGAGCACGCTGAGCCAACTGCAGGACTTCGGGATCGTGGCGGCGGTCGGCATAGTCTTCACCTTCCTCATCTTTGGCGTCTTCCTGCCGGCCGGAAAGATCGCTTTCGACGGAGTTCGGGCGGAAACGCGGTTTCCGGACTTCGGGACGAGCGCGCTGGGTCGGGAGGGATCGATACTCGGGTCGATCCTCCCGGTCGGGGTCACCGCGGCGCGTGCGATGCCCGCGGTCGTCCTCGTGGCAGCGCTCGCCATCGGGGCGGCCGGCGGCGCGTACGGGAGCGGCGTCGACACGGAGTTCTCACAGGAGGCGTTCTTCCCGAACGAGGACCGGATCGACCAGCTACAGGCGCTCCCCGAACCGTTCGCCCCCTCGGAGTACACGTTCATGGCCGTCCTCGACTACCTCGAGGAGGACTTCGAGCAGGGGTTCGTCGGCACGGTCACGCTGTACATCGAGGACCGGGACGTCAGATCAGATGTGGCGCTCGAAGATATCGATCGCGCGCTGCAGGATCCGCCGCCGGCGTTCGAGAGCGAGGATCGCCGGGCGGAGGCGACGAGCGTCGTCGGCGTCATGCAGTCGCAGGCAGCAGCCGATCCGGAGTTCGAGCGAACCGTCGAGCGCTACGACACGACCGGCAATGGGATTCCGGATCGAAACGTCGACGAGGTGTACGAGGAGCTTCTGGCCTCCTCGGCCGGCGATCGGGCCCGCAACTCGCTGACCGAGGACCGGAGCGCGACCCGCATCGAGTACCAACTCGACGTGGACGCTGACCAGACAGAGGCGACGCTCGCCGCGAGGCAGGTCGCCGAGGACATGCGCCTCGACGCGGTGCCGACGGGCGACCTCGTCGTCAACCAGGTCGTCATCAACCGGATCACCGAGTCGGCGATCAACAGCCTCATCGCCGCCTTCCTGCTCACGGCGTCGTTTCTCATGATCTCCTATTGGTGGCTCGAGGGGCGGGCCGTCTACGGCGTCATCAACCTCGTCCCGGTGTTGATCACCGTCGGGGTGCTCGCCGGCTCGATGCGGTACTTCGAGATCCCGCTGACGCCGTTCAACGCGCCGATCCTCTCGGTGTCGATCGGGCTGGGCGTCGACTACACCGTCCACTTCATGCACCGGTTCGTCGACGAGTTCGAGGCGGGCGAGGAGCTCTATGACGCGCTCCGCGTGACGGCGCAGGGGACCGGCGGGGCCCTCACCGGAAGCATGCTGACGACGGTCTGCGGACTCGGCGTGCTGTATCTGGCCATCATCCCGCTGATCGCGGACTTCGGCCTGCTGCTCGCGTTGGGCGTGCTGTACGCGTACCTCGCGTCGATCCTCATTCTACCCTCGGTGATCGTCGTCTGGCACGCGCTCGAAACGCGGTACCTGCCGGCGCTTCGAGCGCGGGCATCGCCGCTGTCGGGGTGAGCGGCGGCGCTCACGGGGAATGGCGATGCTCGACCGTCAGCGCGTCCGGCAAGGCCGGGCCGCGACGATACGGGTCGATCTCGAAGGCGGCGAGCGTGACGACGAGCCGCCCCGACTCGATGGGCGCGCGCAACACGACGCCGCGGCTCGTGACCGCCAGGTAGGGAACGTCGGGGACCGGACGGGCCGCGAGGTCGCCGCCGGCGGCCGCGACGGCATCGGCGAGCGCCCCGACGAGCGGTTCGAGGAGATCGGCCCGCGCGAGCGTCGTTCGATACGGGTCGACGACGGCGTCCCGGTCGGTCGTCGTCTCGCCGTCCCACCCGGCGGCGACCGCGTCCGCACACGAGAGCGCGCGCTCGAGGACGGGACGGTGGGCGTCCAGCAGTCGGTCGCGGACGGCGTCGCGCATCTCAGACCCCCCAGATGGCCGCGATCCCGAGCGTCGTCACGACGGTCAACAGCAGTTGCAGCGGCGCGCCGACCCGGAAGAAGTCGGTGAACGTGTAGCCGCCGGGGGCGTACACCATCAGGTTCGTCTGGTAGCCGATCGGCGTCATCAACGCCGTCGAGGCGGCGAACGTCACCGCGAGGACGAACGGGAACGGGTCGGCCCCGATCGCCTGAGCGGCGTCGACCGCCACAGGGATCATCAACACGACGCTCGCGTTGTTGCTGACGACGTTCGTGACGAGAGCGGTAAACAGATAAAACAGCGCCAAGAAGGCGATCGGCGAGAGCCCGCTCCCGGCGAGGACGACGACGCTGGCGAGCCACTCTGCGGCGCCCGTTCGCTCCATCGCCACGCCGAGCGGAATCAGCCCGGCGAGCAGGAAGATCACGCTCCAATCGACCGAGGAGTAGACCTCGTTCGGTTCGACGCACCCGGTCGCGACCATCGCGACCACGCCGCCGAGCGCGCTCACGAGGATTGGCACGATGTCGAGGGCGGCGAGGGCGATGACCCCAGCGACGATCCCGAGGGCGATCGGAATCCGGGTCGTCCGGAAGTCCGGTCGCGTGAGTTCGCGCGCGAGGATGAAGTTTCGGTCGGTACCGAACCGCTGAATCGTCTCCTCGGTCGCCTGGATCAAAAGCGTGTCACCGCCGCGAAGCCGCCGTTCGTCCATCCGTGCGTGAATGATCTGCCCGCCCCGCCGGATGGCGAGGACGGTGGCGTCGTAGCGGGTTCTGAAGTTCAACGTCTCGAGCGTCTCGCCGACCAGCGACGTTTCCGGCGAGATGACGACCTCGACGAGGCTCTGTTCGACCGCCTGCTCGACGTCGTCGGACTCCACTTCGAGGCGCTCGTCCGTGACGCCTGCGTCGGGGGCGAGGTCAAGCCCCTCGGTGTCTATCAGCTCCAAGAGCGTCTCCCGATCGGCTCGCAACACGAAGATGTCGCCGGCGCGGATCTCCTTTCGCGCGAGCGGTTCCGAGAACACCGATCGGCCGCGGACGAGCTGGACGATGTCGACGTCGAGATCGACCGCTTCGAGGCTCTGTTCGACTGTCTCACCCACCAACGGCGAGTCATCGCGGACGACGACTTCGGTGAGGTACTCCGCCATATCGAAATCCTCGACGAGTTCGTCGCCCGTCGAGATCCGCTCGGGGACGAGATACCGACCGACCGTCGCCATGTAGACGACCCCGGTCACGAGAACGACGAGGCCGAGTTGGGTGAATTCGAACATCGAGAACGTCCGGCCGATGAGCCGGCCCGACACGTCCGAGGCGAGGATGTTTGTCGACGTGCCGATGAGCGTCAACATCCCGCCGAGCATCGCCGCGAAGGAGATCGGCATGAGTAGCTTCGAGGGGGAGACGCCGGTCTTCTTCGAGATCGTGTTCACCATCGGGATCATGATCGCGACGACCGGCGTGTTGTTGATGAAGCCGGCCGCCCCGCCGGAGAGTCCGAGCACGGCGAGCAGCTGTTTGAACGGGCTGTCGCCGAAACGGTCAGCGATCCTGACCGCGATGATGTTGACGAGCCCTGACTGGCGGATTCCCTCGCTCAGGATAAACATCGCGAGCACCGTGATCGTCGCCGAGCTGGCGAAGCCGCCGACGCCCTCGGCCGCGTCGATTCCCGTGCCCGGCAGGACGATGAGCGCGACCATGACCCCGATCGCGGTGATGTCGATCGGGATCGGCTCGATCACGAAGAGCACGAGCGCGACGGCGACGATGGCGAAGACGAGGAGTATCGCGGTCGTCAGCGGCGGGATCTCGACGCCGGCTTGCAGGACGACGGGGCCGACCATTTCCGGCGAACCGACGCCTGGAGCGGTGAAAAGGTTGCCGACCGGGACGCGCCGGTCAGTCGAAGAATCTTTCGAGCGCCGCTCGGTACGCCTCGGGCCGGTCCTGCATTACCCAGTGGTAGGCCTCATCGAGGTACTCCTTCTCCGCGTTCGGAAGATCCCCAGCGAGCCGGTCGGCCCACGTCGTCGAGACGAGCACGTCGTCACCGCCCCACAACAGCAGGGTCGGAACGTCGATCTCGGGGATCGCGTGAGCGACCTCGAGCGTGTGATTGGTGTTCGTGGAGACGGCGTTGCGCGCGAACGCCTGCAGCTCGCGGTCGCGTTCGAGGAAGGGGGCTTTCATCCCCGCGATGAACGCCTCGTTCTCGTCGTCGACGGTGCCCTCGCCGAAGACGAACTGAAACGTCTCGTCGAGCTCCTCTCTCGTCACGTCGCGCGCCTCGTCGGGTTGGCCCTGGCCGTGAATGAACGGCACCGGCCAGTTGTCGTAACACGCGGCGTTCGAGAGCACGAGTTTCTCGACGCGGTCGGGGTGGTGGGTCGCCAGCCGCAGCGCCGCCCCGGCACCGATGTCGTGGGCGACGACTTGGACCGACTCGTGGCCGAGTTCGTCGAGAAAGCCCACGAGCAGTTCCTCCTGGGCGCGAATCGACCGATCGTAGCCACCGGGGCCGACATGTTCGGTGTAGCCGTACCCCGCCAGGTCCGGAACCAGAGCGTGATCGGCGGCCGTGTAGACGTCTCTGAACAGATACCCCCAGGTGGGGATCCCGTGGACGAACAGCGTCGCCGAGTCGCCCGTCCCCTCCTCCCGGTAGGCGACGTCGAACTCGTGGAACTCCGTTTCGACGCGGACCGAATCCTGCGCTGCGACCCAGTCTGTGTGGCTCATACGGTTCCCGATCGAGTGCGACGGACAATAATAGTGTCTTTGCCAAACGGCAAACCGCGTTCCGATCGGTTCGATATCGGCGGCTAATCGGTCCCTTCGCCGAACGCCGGCACCGCCGCGGGCGGGTCGTCGGCCGGCTCCCGCGTCGAGAGCACGAGCGTCGAGAAGTCGGTCTCCGAGAGATTTTCGCGATCGAGCGCGCGGAGCCAGCCCGCCCGAACCGCCCACTGGCCGACGAATCCGCCGTCGGTGTCGAAGACCCAAAAGCGACAGTCGCGCGGCTTCCAGCCCGCCTCGTGGGTGTCGCGGAGCTCAGAGCAGACGTTGCCGAGATCGCCGTTCGTCAGCCCGGCGGCCGTTTCGTACTCGACGTGGATCGTCTCCGACTCGCGGGCGTGTCGCTCCACGTAGATGCCGAGGCTCATCAGGTTGCGTTCGAGCCGTTCGACGACCGCCGGTGACGACCCCATGTGCGGCCGGAGGACCGCCGCGAAAAAGAACCTGCCGACGCGGTCGTCCGGGCGATTCGGAGAGCGGTCAGGACAGCTCCGGCGGCTCGTCCTGAAAGGCGACGATCGCGTTCCGAAGCTCGTCGGGGACGCGCATCGGCGATCCGGACTCGTCGACCACGACGTGCGTCACGGAGCCGTCGGCGAGCAGCTCGCCGTCGGCGTTGCGGCACTCGTAGGCGAACTCGATGCTCGAGTCCCCGATTCGGGTCACCCGGAGCGAGTTCGTGAGCCGGTCTCGGAACGTCGCCGGCTTGCGGTAGCGCAACGCCACGTCGACGACGTGGGCGTCCCACTCGCGCTCGTCCACCGCGTCGAACGGGAAGCCGATCGCCTCCATGTACTCGTTGAACGACTCGTCCTGGTAGGTCGCGTAGTTGCCGTAGAAGACGATTCCCTGGGCGTCAGTTTCTTCGAACCGGACGGTGTTCTCGAACACCTCGTGCATGCTCGGAGGGGCGCTTCGGGACAGCATAAAGCCGCCGGGACGGTGGGACTAACATCCCCCGTCCCGTTGTCGCGAGATATGCCACCACGAGACAAGGGGCTCGATCCCCAGGCCGCCGCGCTGCTCGACCAGCTCGAATCCGGGATTTCGCCGCCTTCCTCGACGCTGTCGGTCGAAACGGGTCGGGAACTGCTCGACGAACTGTTCACCGTCGCCGACCCGGAACCGGTCGAAGAAGTCACCGACATCGAGATCGGGGGCCCGAACGGTCCGATCCCGCTTCGCATCTACGCACCCGAAACGGAAGACGGACCGGATCCGGTGCTCGCGTTCATCCACGGCGGCGGCTGGGTCCGCGGTTCGCTCGACGCCTACGACGGGCTCTGTCGCCGGCTGGCGAACCGCGCAGAAACGATCGTTGTCTCCATCGACTACCGGTTGGCCCCCGAACACCCATTCCCGACCGGCTTCGAGGACAGCTACGCGGCGACGGAGTGGGCGGCGACGCACGCGGCTGATCTCGGAGGCGACCCCGAGCGCGTCGCCGTCGGCGGCGACAGCGCCGGCGGGAACCACGCGGCGGCCATCGCGATCGCGGCGCGGGACCGCGACGGCCCCGATCTCGCCCACCAGTTGCTCGTCTATCCGGCGGTCAATCCGCCCTCGCTCCGATGGTTCGACGCCTACGACGAGAACGGGACCGACTACTTCCTCGAGATGGACAGCGTCGAGTGGTACTACGACCAGTACCGCAACGCCGCCGATATCGGCAACCACTACGCGTTCCCCCTCCGCGCGCGCGACCTCTCGGGGCTCCCCTCGGCGACGGTGATGACAGCCGGCTACGACCCCCTGCGAGACGAGGGCGAGGCGTACGCCGAGCGGCTCGACGAGGCCGGCGTCGAGACGGACTATCTCCACTACGAAGCACAGATTCACGCGTTCGTGAGCCTGTACGAATACCTCGACGAGGGGAAGGTGGCCATCGACGACGCGGCCGAGGCGTTGCGGTCGGCGCTGGGCGTGGACGGGTGAGAGACCGATAGGACCAGAGTAAAAGTAAAATGGGAAAAATGTATCTATAGTTTATATATTTGGCAGTGGTCACTCCTCACCGCGCAATCAGGCGTCTCTGAGTCGATCCAACCCGAGCGTCGCGAGGAAGAATCCGATCCCGAGATACAGGAGGGAGCGCGGGTCGCCGAGCCGCAACACCAGGTTGTTTCCGTATCCGATCAGCGTCCCCAGATAGCCGAGTATCGAGGTCGTCCAGCCGATGCCGGTGACGCCGGTGAGCTGCGTAAGCACGTCCTTCTCCGAGTTGAGTCGCTCTTTCACGGGCATGGATCTGCTCTCATGATGGTATGGTACCCATACCGACCACGATTATATAAAATTATTTTAACATTAGAAAGAATATACCAATTTCGTGAATTAACAGCTAACGTACGTCAGTCGTACGTGTCGGCCATCGTCCGCTCCAACAGCCCGTCCGGATCGAGGACGATGTACACGGCGACAAACGGCTCGTGGGGAGCGAGGATCCACACCGAGAAGGGCGGGTCGGCCCCCTCGGCGGCGCGGGCGACCAGCGGATCGAGCGGTTTGTGGCCGCCGCGGAACGCCGAAAAGAGGTCGGGGCTGCCGGGACCGTCGGCGAACGTGTAAACGACGCCGTTGGGGTTCCGATCGGTGCCGTAGGTCACACGGGAGTTCATCGCCTCGCCCTCGGCGCGGGCGGTTTCGAAACAGGTTCGAGCGGCCTCGAAGATCGGCTCGTCCGTGCGGCGGAACCGAAACCGGGTGTCCGTCTCGACGGTCGCGTCGACGAGCGCCGGCTCCTCGCCGTCCCAGGCGAGTTCGCCCGCGATTCGGTTGCCGACCGAGACGTTCGGCAGCGACGCCCGAGGGAGATACGCGGGATCCGCCGACGCCACGTCGAGCAGGAGCCACTCGTCGTCGGCCCGTCCCGGGAGCACCCGAAACGGCCCGTTCGTGGAACGCGTCATACCGTCCTCAGGGGGCCGGGGGAGATCAGTCCCACGACAGCATCGCCCGGAGCTGCGCCCGCGAGAACAGCGAGGTCGGTCGGTCCATGTGAACGCCGATCTCCCCCGAGAGCGCCCGCATCCCCGCACGCTGGATCGGTCGCGGGAGCGAATACCCTGCCCGAATGGCCGCCCCGAGGGTCTGCTCGCCGCCCAGTTCCGAGCGCCACGCGTGTTCGTACGCGTGGAGCGACGCGGGGCGCTCGGGATCGATCTCCCGGGCCGCGACGTCAGCGGCGCGCATCCCGTAGAGGATGCCGCCGCCGGTGAACGGTTTCGTCTGTCCCGCCGCGTCGCCGACGAGGAAGCTCCGTCGGCCGACCGTCCGGTCGGGCGGCCCGATCGGGATCGCCCCCGAACAGCGGCGGTCGATCTCGACGCCGTAATCGTCGACGAGCGCCTCGAACCGCCCAGGTGCGTCGTCGCCCGGCGCGACGGCGAGGCCGTACTCGACGCCGGCCTCCTGTCGAGGGATGCGCCACGCGAAAAATCGTGGCACGGTCAGGTGAACGTCCACGAAGTCGTCGTCGTCGACCTCGTCGGAGAAACCCAACACGCCGTGGAGCAGTTCCTCGGGCTCCGGCAGCCCGACCGCGGTTCGGACCTTCGAGCGCGGGCCGTCGGCACCACAGACCAGCCGAGCCGTGAACGTCTCGACGCCGTCGGGGCCGTTCGCCCGGACCTCGACGCGGTCGGCGAACTCCTCGATTCGGGTGACGGTGTGGCCCGCGCGAACGTCGGCCCCGGCCTCGCGGGCGCAGTCGGCGAGCGTCCGGTCGAGTTCCACCCGGTCGATCGCGTTCGAGACAACCTCGTCTTTATAAAATGGGTGGGCGGGGCTGTCGGCCCCGCCGAGGTGAAACCGCGCGCCGTAGATCTCGTTTTGCAGGAGTTCGGCGCGGGCCGACTCGGGGACGAACTCCCAGACGTCGAGGCTGACGTGGCCCGAGCAGGCGAGCGGGAGCCCGATCTCGCCGGATTCGAGCGCGAGCACGTCCCACCCTCGTTCGGCGGCCGAGCGCGCAAAGCGCGAGCCGGCCGGTCCCGCCCCCACGACGACGACGTCGTACATGGTTCCAAGGGGGTGTCCAGCGGTCAAATATCCACCGCAACGGGGACGTGCGTATAAATCGGGTGCGATCGCCGGACCGGGAGCCGATAAATAAACTCGGGCAGCGTGGCAGTACCGACGGCGAAGGGGACTGACGCCGACCGCGGCGGCGCGCGCTCGGCGGCCGGGCTCGAAGACCGTGAGAGCCGGCTGCGAGCCCTCGCGCAAGGGATGAGCAGCGCAGCGTCGCGACCGCAGGGCGCGAGCGAGCAGCGCAATCGGTTGGGGAGGCGGTGGGGCGGTCCGTTGGACCGGGCGGTCGAGTACACTCGACCGTATATAAAGAAACGCTGTGCAACCGTATATACACAACATCCAGAGCGGTAGCGGATGACAGCGGACGTTCGAACCGGAACGGTATATGAAAGAACCGGGTACTTCCGCGAGAGTGTTTATAAAGCAGTTATAAACATACGCCCGTCGCGGGACGCCGACTCGGCCGCGCCGACTACTCGCCGTTCCCGTCGCCGAACACCCGACCGACGCCGGGGATGATGGTCGCCAGTCGCGCGACCCAGCCGAGTTTGAACAGGCCGATCTGCGAGAGGACGCCGAGGACGAACATCGCGCCGAACAGCGGCACCTCGACACCGAGAAGCGGCGTCGACCCGAGCGGATCGAAGAGGATCGGATCGAGCGAGAAGCTGTCCCGGACGGCGGTCAGGTTCGCGAGCGTCACCGCACCCGAGGCGAACGCCGCGCCAACGAACGCGGTGATGAACATCAGCGCGAACTTGGTGAGCGTGAAGCCGATCGCCGCGGCGACGAACCCGGCGGCGATCATCACGAGGTACCGAACGAGGCCACCGTCGGTGAAGATCGGCGTGATGACGTACAACCCGATGTACGCGCCGACGACGAACGCCGGGATCGCCGTCGCAAACGAGAGCGCGACGTACGCGAGCGCGGCCCCCAACGCCCCGCCGACGACGATCGCGGCCGCGAACGCGACCACGCCGCCGGTACCGAACGCGCCCACCAGTTGCGGGGCCATGACGTACCCGCCGCCGACACCGATGAGAAAGCCGAGTAGGGCGGTCGCGTACACCGACAGCGCCGCGCCGAAGAACACCAACACCAGTCCCGCAAGCACCAATCCGATATCGACGAGTTCCATACCGCCCACTCATGGGCCAGTGGAATAAGTTTGGAGGCCGTATCGGGGATGGAGTTACCGTACCGAGGCGCGCAGCTCACGGCCCGACAGTCAGTTTCACGCCGGCCTCCTCGAACGCCGACAGCTCCCGATCCGGCCCGAACCGGACGAAGAACTGCTGGCTCGCGCCGGCACGAAGTCTCGTCAGTCGAACGTCCGCCGAGTCCAGCGACTGACCGCCCCCGTCGTACAGCGTTACGTCGATCGTAACGCGCTCCGCCGGGCCGTCGCCGACGTTCGCAGCGGTCCCCGTGACGACGACGGTCGCGTCCGCGGTGTCGGCGTCGTGCAGCGTTGCGTCCCACTCGTGTTCGACGCTCGGCGAATCGAAGACGCCGAATCCGACCAGAAATCCCGCGACGCCGGTCGAGAGGAGCACCAAAAAGCAGAGCCAAACCACGGGCGCGACAGCTGGAATCCGCGCTCGAAGCGGTGCAATCGAGAGCGCGAGCGCACCCCCGACCAACAGCGCCACGCCGCCCCACGCCGAGTGCGCGAGGACGAACCCGGAGAAGACGACAGCAACGACACCGAGCACCATCGCCAGCACGTCAAGAGTGGTGATTCGCATTGGGTCAGACCGCGA
Source organism: Natronomonas salsuginis (assembly GCF_005239135.1). Taxonomy (NCBI): domain Archaea; kingdom Methanobacteriati; phylum Methanobacteriota; class Halobacteria; order Halobacteriales; family Natronomonadaceae; genus Natronomonas; species Natronomonas salsuginis. The sequence continues at coordinate 130,273 of NZ_QKNX01000006.1, read as the reverse complement.
CGAACGCCACCGCGCCGACGACACAGAGCGCGGCCGTCGCTGCGGCGGTCGGTCGAGGACCAATCGGTCGACCCAAACGCGATTCGATGAGCGTCTGGACCGGCGGGAGGACGAATAGCCCCGCGAGCACGAAGAACACCCCCGCGCCCGCCAACAGCGTCGATAACCCGACGACCACGCCGAGATAGCCGAGGGCGTACTGGACCCGGTGGCGGAGGTCGTCGGCCGATCCGCCGGTTGCCGATCCGCCGCTATCGACCAACTGCTGCGCTCGCTCGTCGATGAACTGAGAGAGCCGCCGGCTCGCTTCCTCGGTCTGTGGGGTGGCACAGCTCGGACAGAAGCGGGCAGACTCCGTAAGCTCGGTTCCGCAGTTCCGGCACGACGGCATCGGTAATCGCCGGGACGTACCCGGGGAGTATATATCAAGCTCCGGTCTGACTCAGCATCGGAAACTGATTCCCGCCAACGGTTGATAAGGGATCGCGAAGAACGTCGCCGTAGACGGTCGTATGTCGAACGATTCGCCCGCCCGAGCATTCGGGATCCGCGTCAGCCCTCCATGCCGGCGGAGCGTCCACCTCGTCGCGGTGGCCGCGTTCGTCCTACTGGGCATCGCGCTCGTCGGGACGCCGGTCGCCGCGGACGGACCGACGGTCGATAACGTGACCATCGCGGACGACGAGTCCCGGGTCGGTATCGAGGACGACCACACGGTCGCGGTCGAGGCGACCGGCATCAACACGACCGACGGTCCCGCGACGGTGACCGTCGAGCTATCCGGATGGAGCGCCGAAGCGATCGGTGACGATCCGAACGTGGAGATCCGAACCGACGGCGTGGAGGTAGTCGGGTCGGTCGAGACCGACGGAACGGAGACGACGTTCGAGATCGACGACGACTCGAAGACGGAGATCGACCTCGACGCGACGATCGAGTTCAGGCTCGAACACCCCATCGAGTCGTCGGTCGACGGGGCGATCTACGAGGCCGGCGTCGAAGTGACCGACTCGAACGGAACCGCCGAGGCGAACGCGACGCTCACTCTCGCGCGACTCGCCTACGAGGTGGACGGCGAGGAGCGATTCCCGCCGTCGACAGAGTTCGTCTTCCAAAATCAAACCGTGACGGTGAGGAACCTCGACCCCGACACGGCGTACACGCTGTACGGGTTCGATCCCGACGACGGCGCGCTCGGGGAGCCGATCGAATCGGTCGATTCGACCGGCGGCTCCGGAACGATCGACACCGGAGCCGAACCGCTCGACGACGGCTGGTACGTCGTCCACGGAGACGAGATCGCCACTGTCGAGGCGAACGCGTTCCGCGTCCAATCGCACCGGTTGGCGGCGACGCCGGCCGACGACGCGGTCGACGCGGTCGGCGACGGGGCCGACACGGACGTGACGATCGAGTCCCCACTTCGGACGACGGCCTTCGACGTGAACGTCACGTCGGCGGAACTGGACGCGGCCGAGCTGTTCGACGTCTTCGACGGCGAGGCGAATCCGAACGTCGAGCGGATCGAGGGCTCGGAGACGACGATCCGAGTCGAGGGCGTCGAGTCGGGCGATTCGATCCCGGTGACCTTCGAGCCGGTTCCGGCCGCCACCTACGGCTTCGAGTTCGCGGCGACCGACACGAACGCGCGTGACGGCGCATCGGTCGCCGTCGAGGAGCGCGACGTGAGCGTCGAGTTCGGCAGCGACGTGTTCGAGACGGGGGCGGGCGGCATCGTCGAAATCGACGTCAGCCTCGAAGACACCGGGGAGGCGTACGTCATCGTCGGCGGTGACGAGGAACGCGGGGGGAGCGTTCTGGAGAACTACTTCGACGTCCTCCACGTCGAGGGCGATACGACGATTCGCGTTAACACCCGACTGCTCGGGACGAACGTGCCGAGCGAGGAGGTTTACCTCGCCGAAGGGGGATCGGTGACGAGCTACCTGCACGCGCCCGAGGACGAGGCCTTCGACGACGTGACGTTCGAGGGCGACGCCGACGACCTCGACGCGTTCAGATCGGCGATTGGCGTTGGGGCGCTCCCCCGACCGTTACAGCCGGGACGATACCGGCTCGTCGCCGGCGTCGGCGGCTCGGTCGTCGTCCGCGACGACGGCGTGCCGGACTTCGAACGCCCGGTGGCCCGATCGAACCTGCACATTACGGACACCGATGGGTTCGAAAACGTCACGACGTACGTCGCCCCGGAGGGGAGCGCGAACGACATCGACGACTCGGACGCGATCGACGAGGAGTTGACGAGCCAGTTGACCGAGCGCAAGACGGTCGCCAAGGGCGATCGGCTCGTCTTCGAGATCGAGGCGCGCGGACTGACCGGCCTCGTCTCGTGGCTGGACGAACGACTGGGGTCGAACGGCCCCGGTCTCGATCCGCAAACGCTCACGACGCTTTTGGAGTTCCCGGACGGCCTCCGTATCGATGGCGAGCAGACCAATCCGGGACAAAACGAACCCGCCGCCGTGCTGGATATCGACGGCGCGACCGACGGTGAGCTGTATCTCGTACCCACGCCAGCGAACGGGAACGACGGGAGCCCGTCGTACGATCGCTACTACCTCGTCGTGGACACGCGGGGAATGGCGGCGTTCGACCGCGAGCCGATGCCCGGCGACGAACTCCGCTTCGAGTTCGGCTACGACTCGACCGGGAAGGTGAACTGGTTCGGGACGGTCGACCACGACGCGGTCGATCCGAACGGCGCGCCACCGCACTTCCCGTACGCCGACGCGGACGCGGGCAACGACACCGAAACGAGAGTGGTCACGATCGAGACACCGTCCGTGGAGTACGATCGCGTCGACGGCCAACGACGACCGATCCTTCGACACTCGGAGAACGGAACGCTGACCGGACGGACGAATCTCGCGCCCGGGACCGACGTGACGGTCCAGCTCCTTTCGGGGGCGCGCGCGCGAAGCGCGATCAAGGACGTCGAGATCGGAGCCGACGGGACGTTCAACGTGACGCACGACCTGTCGGCGCTCGACCCCGGCGAGACCGTCAAAGCGGAGTTCTACGCGGACCAACGGCTCGTCGACAAGCGCGACGCGATCGTCATCGGCGAACGCGAACCGCTGGTGAACTATGAGATCGCGGAGGTCCCCGACAACGTCAGCGTCGAGTCGGGCGGATCCCTCGAAGCCATCACCGCGACCGTCGAAAATCGCGGATACATGACCGAGGAAGGGACTGTCGAACTCGCGATCGACGGCGACCGGGTCGGCAACCGGTCGGTCGAGCTCGACGGGAACGAGAGCGCGACGATCGATTTCGACGACGAGACGGCGTCGCTCGATCCCGGCGAGTACACGTACACGGTTTCGACGAACGACGACGAGGCGTCCGGGCGGCTCCTCGTCGAGGGCGACCGATCGGTCGATGCCGGCGGAACCGACACCGACGGGGGCGAAGACGAGTCGTCGTCAGGGATGAACAGGACGACCGCCACGCCCGTGGACGACACGACGAAAACGCCGTCCGACGAGCCCGAGGAGCGCTCCGGCCCACTCGGGTTGTTCCCGGCCCCGCCGATCGGTGCGAGAAGCGCCATCGGCGGTGCGGCGGTCGTCGGCGCGGTACACGTCCTCGGTCACTGGATCTGATCGAAAAGCGACGGCGACGATACGTGATCGAGTATCAGTCGTCGCCCGCGGCTCGGCGACCGCCGGCGCGTGGTCCCTCGATCTCGACTGCCGGCAGGTGATCACGGAGATACCGCCCGGTGTGTGAGGCGTCGACCTCCGCGATCGCCTCGGGCGTCCCCTCGGCGACGATCTCGCCGCCGCCCTCGCCGCCCTCGGGGCCGAGGTCGACGATGTGGTCGGCGTTCTTCACGAGGTCGAGTTCGTGTTCGACGACGATGACCGTGTTGCCGTCGTCGGTGAGTCGGTGCAACACGTCGATGAGTTTGCGCTCGTCCTCGCTGTGGAGGCCGGTCGTCGGCTCGTCCAGCAGGTACAGCGTCTCTCCGGTGTCACGCTTGCCGAGCTCCTCGGCGAGTTTGATCCGCTGGGCCTCTCCGCCCGAGAGCGTCGTCGACGGCTGGCCGAGCCGCATGTACCCCAAGCCGACGTCCCGGAGGAGTTCGAGCCGGCGACGGATGCCGCTGTGTCCCTCGAAGAACTCGTGAGCCTCGTCGACCTCCATGTCGAGCACGTCCGAGATCGTCGCGCCCTTGTAGGTGACTTCGAGCGTTTCGTCGTTGTAGCGCGCCCCGTCGCACTCCTCGCAAGGGACGTACACGTCCGAGAGGAAGTTCATGTCGATCTTGACGGTCCCCTGCCCGCCGCAGGACTCACACCGCCCGCCCTTGACGTTGAACGAGAATCGGCCCCTCTCGTAGCCGCGCTGTTTCGAGAGCTTCGTCTCGGCGAACAGCTCGCGGACGTGATCGAAGACGTTCGTGTACGTCGCGGGGTTCGAGCGGGGCGTCCGGCCGATCGGTGACTGATCGATGAGGCGGACGGTCTCAATCTCGTCGATCCCCTCGATGGTGTCGTGCTCGCCGGGGAACACGTCCGTGTCGTTCATCCGGCGGACCAGCCCCTTGTAGAGGATCTCGTGCAACAGCGTCGACTTGCCGGAGCCGGAGACGCCGGTGATTGCGGTGAAACACCCGAGCGGGAAGGAGACGTCGACATCGGCGAGGTTGTGCTGGCGCGCCCCGCGGACGGTGAGATAGCCATCGGGGTCGCGGCGCGTCTCGGGAACCGAGATTGTGCGCTCGCCCGAGAGATACGCGCCGGTGATCGACCCGTCGGCGTCGATGACATCCTCGACGCTCCCGTTGGCGACGACCTCGCCACCGCGCTTGCCGGGACCGGGGCCCATGTCGATGACGGTGTCGGCGCGCCACATCGTCTCCTCGTCGTGCTCGACGACCACGAGCGTGTTGCCGAGATCCCGGAGCCCTTCGAGGGTGTCGAGCAGTTTGTCGTTGTCGCGCTGGTGGAGCCCGATCGACGGTTCGTCGAGCACGTAGAGCACGCCGACGAGACCGGAGCCGACCTGCGTCGCGAGCCGGATCCGTTGGCTCTCGCCGCCTGACAACGTCGACGCCTCGCGGTCCAGCGTCAGGTACTCGAGGCCAACCTCGTCCATGAAGCCGAGTCGGGCGCGGATCTCCTTGATGATCTCCTCGGCGATCGTCCGTTCGCGCTCGTCGAGATCGGCGTTCAGATCCTCGAAGTGGTCGAGGGCGTCGCCGATCGACAATCGGTTGGCCTCGGTGATCGACGTGCCGGCGACGAGGACGGCCCGCGATTCGGGCTTCAGCCGTGTCCCCTCGCAGGACGGGCACGTCGTCGTCGCCATGTAGTCCTCGATGTGCTCGCGCGTGCTCTCGGAGTCGGTCTCGAGGTACCGGCGGTCGAGGTTCGGGACGACGCCCTCGAAGCGCTTTTGCTTCCGCCGGGTGCCGTTTTTCGTCCGCCGCTCGAAGACGACCTCCCGCTCAGTGCCGTAGAGGAACTGCCGCTGGACGTCCGAATCGAGTTCCGAGAAGGGCGTCTCGACGCTCACGTCGAAGTGTGCGGCCACGCTGTCGAGGCGGGTCCGATAGTACGAGCGGTTGTAGCTCCACGGCTCGAAGACGTCCTTGATCGGCTTGTCGGGGTCGCGAACGACGAGGTCCTCGTCGACCTCCTTCGTCTCGCCGATCCCCTCGCAGTCGGGACAGGCTCCGTGCGGGGAGTTGAACGAGAACGACCGGGTCTCGATCTCGGGGAGATCGATCCCACAGTGCGTACACGCGAGTTCCTCGGAGAACTCGACGACGAGTCGGTCGTCACCGTCCCCCGCGAGATCGCCGGTGCTTCGCGTCTCCGAACCGATGTCGGCGTCTTCGGGCGGATCCGGAAAGATGATCTTCAGGACGCCGTCGGCCTCGTCGAGGGCGGTCTCGACCGAGTCGGTGATCCGCGAGCGGGCGTCGTCGGTCAGTTTCACGCGGTCGACGACGATGTCGACGGTGTGGTCGTAGTTCTCGTCGAGATCCGGGCGGTCGATCGAGAGGTCGAACTCCTCGCCGTCGACCTCGACGCGGGTGTACCCCTCACCGACGAACTCGTCGAAGCGGTCCTCGAAGGCACCCTTCTGGTCGCGGATGACGGGCGCACAGAGCTTCGCGCGGGTCCCTTCGGGAAGTTCGAGCAGACGACGGACCATCTGCTGGGCGCTCTGTTCGCCGACCTCTCGCCCGCACTCGGGACAGTGTGGCGTGCCGACGCGAGCGTACAGCAAGCGGAGGTAATCGTGGAGTTCGGTGACGGTCCCGACCGTCGATCGGGGATTGTTGGCGGCGTTCTTCTGGTCGATCGAAATCGCGGGCGAGAGGCCCTCGACCGTCTCGACCTGCGGTTTGTCCATCTGCCCGAGGAAGTTCCGGGCGTAGGCGCTGAGCGACTCGATGTAGCGCCGCTGGCCCTCGGCGTAGACGGTCTCGAACGCGAGCGATGATTTGCCCGATCCGGAGAGGCCGGTGACGACGGTGAACTCCTCGCGCGGGATGGACACGTCGATGTCCTTCAGGTTGTGCTCGGAGGCACCTCGGACGACGATGTCGTCGGTCATTGTCGGCCGAAGGGGGCGCGAGCGTGAAATGCTGTCGGTTGCGGCGCTCGTCTGAACGGTTCGTGGTTGAGTGAGGTCGCAGTGGCGAAGCCGTTCCCACGTACGCCGGTTGACGTGAGGCAGTTCGACGGAAGGCGAAAATGGCTCGTTTTGGGCCGCTGCCGCGGGGTTAGAACGAACAGGCACCCAACGAAGAAGGACAAGAGTTAATCGGCTTCCACACCCCCTTTCGAACGGTTATGACGAAGGTTAGCATTATCGGAGCCGCGGGGACCGTCGGCGCCGCTGCCGGCTACAATATCGCATTGCGCGACATCGCCGACGAGTTGGTGTTCGTCGACATTCCGGACCAGCGGGAGACGACCATCGGGCAAGCCGCCGACACGAACCACGGGGTCGCCTACGACGCCAACACGAAGATTCGACAGGGAGAGTACGAGGACACCGCCGGCTCTGACGTCGTCGTCATCACCGCCGGGATCCCACGCCAGCCGGGACAGACCCGGATCGATCTCGCGGGTGACAACGCGCCGATCATGGAGGACATCGGCTCGTCGATCGACGAGTACAACGACGACTACGTCTCGATCACGACCTCGAACCCAGTCGACCTGTTGAACCGACATCTCTACGAATCGAGCGACCGCGACCGCCACTCGGTCATCGGTTTCGGCGGCCGACTCGATTCGGCTCGGTTCCGATACGTCCTCTCGGAACGCTTCGACGTCCCCGTCAGAAACGTCGAGGCGACCATCCTCGGCGAGCACGGCGACGCGCAGGTGCCCGTCTTCTCGAAGGTCCGCGTCGACGGAACCGATCCCGAGTTCACCGACGACGGGAAAGCGGAGATCCTCGGTGACCTCCAAGAGTCAGCGATGGACGTCATCGAGCGGAAGGGCGCGACCCAGTGGGGCCCAGCGACCGGCGTCGCCCACATGGTCGAGGCGGTGCTGCGCGACACCGGCGAGGTGCTTCCAGGATCGATCGTCCTCGACGGCGAGTTCGGCTACGAGGACACCGCCTTCGGCGTGCCGGTCAAGCTCGGTTCCGGGGGCGTCGAGGAGGTCGTCGAGTGGGATCTCGACGCGTACGAGACCGAACTGATGGACGAGGCGGCCGAGAAGCTCACGGAGCAGTACCGAAAGATCAGCTAACCGAGCGCGAGGACTACTCGCCGTCGAGTTCGGGGCCGGCGACGCCATATTTTTCCGGCAGTCGATCGCCCGTCAGCGATGCCCACTCGCGGAGTCGGCGGGCGTCGAGACTGTCGTTATCAGACATCGTGGTACACCGTCGCGTAGAGACGACAGTATCGACCCATATAATCGTTTCGTCTAATGTCTTCAATCCGACGGTCACACGATCCGGTCGCCGTCGTCGTAGATCTCGATCGCGTCGACCGGGCAGACCCTCGCCGCGAACTTCGCGTCGAATTCGGCGTCCTCCGGGATCTCGCGTTCGAAAACGCTCGGTTCGACCTCCTCAGCGTCGGCCAAATCGGCCTTTCCCTCGTCTTTGTTCTCCTCGAAGGCGTCCCACTCGGCAACGCACTGGAACATCCCGATACAGGTGTCGCGGTCGAATCGCACGTGCATACCCCCCGATTCGGGCGAGGGGATCAAAGAGGTGACGACAAGTGCGAGCGGTGCGGAAACTGATCGACTCCGACGGTCAAACGGTCGGCTCAGACGGTCGTAACGTCGCGGATCTCGAACCGCGCGCCGCCGACCTCGGCGTCGCCGATCGAGACGGTCCAGCCGTGGGCCTCGGCGATCTCGTTGACGATCGCGAGGCCGAATCCGGTCCCGTCCTCAGCGCTCGTGTGGCCGGGATCGAACACCGACTCGCGTTCGGCCTCGTCGATCCCCGGGCCGTCGTCGGCGATGTAGAAGCCGTCGTCCAGCGCACCGATCCGAACGGTGACGCGTTCGCCGCCGTGTTCGATCGCGTTTCCGAGGAGGTTCTCGACGAGGTTCCGGAGCCGATCGGGGTCCGCTCGGAACCGCAAGTCGCCGGCGACTTCGATCGAACCGTCGTCCGTCTCAGTCGTCCGCCAACACTCCTCGGCGACCGACGACAGCGACACCGTCTCCGGCTCGCCGACGGTGTCGCCCTGCCGGGCCAGCGTGAGCGTGTCGTCGACGATCGTATCCATCCGATCGAGCGCGTCGAGGGCGGCGTCGAGGTTCGCCGCCCTGTCGGCTTCGCCCTCGGCCTTCGCCAGTTCGATCCGCCCCGCTGCGACGCTCATTGGCGATCTGAGGTCGTGACTGACGATGCCAGCGAACCGTTCGAGCCGGTCGTTCTGTCGCTCGAGCTCCCGCTCGCGATTCTTGTACGCCGTGATGTCGCGCTGGAAGCCGACCCAAGACTCTGCCTCGCCGTCCTCGGACAACAGCGGACTGATGCTGACCCGGTTCCAGAACGGTTCGCCGTCCCTGCGGTAGTTCTTGATTTCTACCGTCGTCGCCTCGCCGGTATCGATCGCTTGGCGGAGTTCGTTCACTGACTGCTCGTCTGTCTCAGGGCCCTGGAGGAAACGACAGTTCTCGTCGATCGAGTCCGATCGCGGGTAGCCGGTCATCTCGACGAACCGGCCGTTGACGTAGATCATCGGGTTGTCCTCGCGGCTCGGATCGGTGATCGTGATCCCGACCGGGGCCTCGTCCATCGCCCGCGTCTTCCGCTCGAGTTCTCGCTCGCGGCGTTCGAGCGTCTCCTCGCGGCTGACTTCCTCGCAGACGTTGCGCAGGATGCCGACGCTCCCGCGGAACTCCTCGCCCTCGTACGGCAACACGGCCATGTGATCGCGACACGGGATCGGGTCGCCGTCTTTCGGGACGACATCGACGTAGAACTGAGTGGTGTCGGGGCCCTCGTGTGAGAGAATGTCGCCAAGTTCGCGCTCGGCCGCCGCCACGGCCTCGTCGTCTTTGATGATGTCCGTCGAAGCGCCGATTATCTCCTCGCGCTCGTAGCCGGTCAGCTCGACCATCGCGTCGTTGACGTAGGAGAACACGCCGGTCTCGTCGACGACGTATATCGGGTAGTCGAGCGCGCGCAGGACGGTCGAGTAGCGATCGGCCTCGATCCGCGTGTGATACTTCTCGGCCGCCTGTCTGACCCGATTGGCGAGCCGGCGCTGTTGGTCCGGACCGCCCTTCTGGAAGTAGCCCGTGACGCCGGCGTTGACGGCCTGGCTCGCGATCTCCTCGGACCCCTTGCCCGTGTAGAGGACGAACGGGAGCAGCGGGTGATCCTCGCGGATCGCCTCGAACAGTTCCAGTCCGCTTCGTCCCGACATTTCGTATTCGCTCACGACGCAGTCGAACGACTCCGTCTCGAGTCGCGACAGGGCGTCGTCGGGGGTGGTTTCGGACGTGACGGAGACGTCGGCCAACTCCCGGTCGGGAAACGCCGCAGTGAGATCAAGAATCGATCGATTGTCGTCAACGTGGAGGACACGCACCGTCCGTCGATCGGCACGTATCGCGCGCGCGTCGAGCACGAAGGCGTGTTATCACCATTAGTCGTTAAAACGGATCCAGGGTTCGGTCGCCGATACGATCATTTACATTCGGTGACGCACAAGCGGGGACCAATGGACGTTGCCGAGGTCTCCGGGGTACCGCCGTGGGTCGCGGATCACCTCCAGGAGGAGGGTATCGAGTCGCTGTATCCGCCGCAAGCGGAGGCCGTCGAGGCGGGCGTCGCCGACGGCGACAGTCTGGTGGCGTCGATCCCGACCGCCAGCGGCAAGACGCTTATCGCACAGCTTGCGATGCTGTCGGCGGTCGAGCGGGGCGGGAAGGCGCTGTACATCGTCCCGTTGCGGGCGCTGGCGAGCGAGAAGCGCGAGGAGTTCTCCGCCTTCGAGGCCCACGGCGTCTCGATCGGCGTCTCGACCGGGAACTACGACGAGAGCGGGGAGTGGCTCTCCGGGAAGGATATCATCGTCGCGACGAGCGAGAAAGTCGACTCGCTCGTGCGAAACGGCGCGCCGTGGGTCAACGAACTCGACTGCGTCGTAAGCGACGAGGTCCACCTCGTGAACGACCCGAACCGGGGGCCGACGCTGGAGGTGACGCTCGCGAAGCTCCGCCGGATCAACCCGAGCCTACAGGTCGTCGCGCTCTCGGCGACCGTCGGCAACGCCGAGGTGATGGCCGAGTGGCTCGACGCCGCATTGGTCGACTCGGCGTGGCGGCCGATCGAGCTCAAGACGGGCGTTCAGTACGGACAGGCGCTGCACTTCGGCGACGGATCCCAACGCGAGTTGCGCGTCGGGTCGAACGAGAAACCCACCGAGGCGATCGTCCGAGACACGCTCGCGGAGGGCGGTTCGACGCTCGTGTTCGTCAACTCGCGGCGGAACGCCGAGGGGGCCGCAAAGCGGCTGGCGAACACGAGCCGCGACGGGCTCGACGACGAGGAGCGCGAGCGGCTCGCCGAACTCGCCGAGGAGATCCGAGGCGTCTCCGACACCGAGACGAGCGAGGACCTCGCGAACTGCGTCGAGGAGGGCGCGGCGTTCCACCACGCCGGCTGTTCGAGCCAACACCGGTCGATCGTCGAGGACGCCTTTCGCGACCGGCTCATCAAGGTCGTCTGCGCGACGCCGACGCTCGCGGCGGGCGTCAACACTCCTTCCCGACGCGTCGTCGTCCGCGACTGGCGGCGGTACTCGGGGGAGGCGGGCGGGATGCAGCCACTCTCGGTCCTCGAAGTCCACCAGATGATGGGTCGGGCGGGCAGACCGGGGCGCGATCCCTACGGCGAGGCGCTGCTGCTCGCGAACAGCCACGACGAACTGGACGAACTGCTCGATCGCTACGTCTGGGCCGACCCCGAGCCGGTCGAGTCGAAACTGGCCCGCGAGCCCTCGATGCGGACGCACCTGCTCGCGACGGTCGCCTCCGGCTTCGCCGATTCGCGCGAGGCGCTGTTGGAGTTTCTGGATCAGACGCTCTACGCGACGCAGTACCGCCACGGCTCCGACGGGGGCGACAACCTCGAGCGGATCGTCGAGACGACCCTCGAGTATCTGGAGCGAAACGGGTTCGTCGACCGCGGGGAGACGATCGAAGCGACGAACCTCGGCCACACCGTCTCGCGGCTGTATCTCGATCCCATGAGCGCCGCCGAGATCATCGACGGCCTCGAAGCGGGGGGAACGCCGACCGCGATGGGGCTGTACCACCTCGTCTCGCGGACCCCAGACATGTACGAGCTGTACCTCCGGTCGGGCGACCGCGAGGAGTACACGATGTTGGCCTACGAGCGCGAATCGACGTTCCTCGGCGAGATGCCCAGCGAGTTCGAGGAGGGACGCTTCGATGACTGGCTGTCGGCGCTGAAGACAGCGCGGATGCTCGAAGACTGGGCGAGCGAGATCGACGAGAGCGAGATCGCGGAGCGCTACGGGGTCGGGCCGGGTGACATCCGCGGGAAGGTCGACACCGCCGAGTGGCTGCTCGGCGCTGCGGAGTCGCTGGCGAGCGAGCTCGGCCTCGACAGCGTGCGGGCGATCGCGGAGGCCAGAACGCGCGTCAAACACGGCGTCCGAGAGGAGCTGATCGATCTCGCGGGGGTCCGTGGCGTCGGACGAAAGCGGGCCCGTCGGCTCCACGACGCGGGTATCGAGACGCGCGCCGAACTCCGGGAGGCCGAGAAGGCGGTCGTTCTGGCCGCCCTCCGCGGCCGCGAGAAGACGGCCGAAAACGTGCTCGAAGCCGCCGGCCACCGCGACCCGGATATGGACGGGATCGAACCGGATGCGACGGCGGTTCCGGACCGAGACGACGACCGCGAGGGAGCGACCGCCGGACCGGCGGGGCCGGACCAATCGAATCTCGGTGATTTCTGATGGTGATGGCATGCGCCTGATCGAGGGGATCGCGAACGTGGATGGCGACCGGTTCGAGGACGTCGGCGAACTCGTCGCGGCGCTCGGTCGAATCGGCGACGAGCACGGCGTGACGGTGCAGGCGTTCGACGCCCGATACGTCGTCTCGGAACGGCATCTCGAACGCGCCGTCGAGCTCGCCGACAGGGCGCGCGACCGCGGCGAGGCGGTCGCGCGCGACCGCGCCGTCGAGATCACGCTGTACGCGGCGGGGCGGCGACAGATCGATCGGGCTCTGGAGATGGGTATCTCGACCGGCGAGACGCCGGCCGTCGTCCTCGTCGACGGCTCTGGGGACGAAGCGAACGCCGGCGAAGCGGTTCGCGAACTGCTCGCGCCGGCGGAGACGCTCGGTGACTACGACGAACGTCTGGTGCGTGCGTTCTACGATATCGAGGATGTCGAACTGAACGCGACCGACGCGGATCTCGAATCGCTCGTCCTCGAACGGGTGGCGCTGCTCGTCATCGATCGGTGACGAACCGCGAGGAGCGAGGCGAGAAAGTCACAGCAAGAAGACATCGGCGGGATCAAACGACTGCGAGCAATCGCGACACCGATAGGTCATCCCGCCGTCCTCCGACGCCAGTTGGCCGTCGCACTCCGGACGGTTCGAGCCGGCGCGTCCCGACATCTACCACTCCATACCGCCGTTGACGCCGAGCACCTGGCCGGTCATGTAGCTCGAATCGTGGCTGGCGAGGAAGCGAACGATACCGGAGATATCGTCGACCGTCGCGAACCGATCCAGCGGAATCCGCTTGAGGATGTGCTCTTTGACCCGGTCGGGAACGTCGGAGAGCATGTCCGTCTCGACGAAGCCGGGGGCGACGCAGTTGGCGGTGGAGCCTTCGGAGGCGAGTTCGAGCGCGAGGGTGCGGGTGAAGCCGAACAGCCCGGATTTGGTGGTCGCGTAGTTCGCCTGCCCGTAGTTGCCCTGCTGGCCCACCACGCTCGAGATGTTGATCAGCCGCCCCTCCTCCGCCGATCGTATGTCGTCGAAACACGTCTTCGTGCAGTTGAACACACCGCCGAGGTTGACGTCGATGACGCGCTCCCAGTCCTCGCGAGTCATGTTCTCGAACTTCTTGTCGACCGTGATCCCCGCGTTGTTCACCAACACCTCAATCGGCCCGAACTCATCCGTTATCGCTTCGCACATCGACCCGACCGCCGCGCGGTTCGAGACGTCAGCCTGCGCGAGCATTGCCCGCCCGTCGCCGTCGTCGATTCGCTCCTTGACCGCCCGCGCCTCGTCTGACGACGATCGGTAGTTGACCGCCACGTCCGCACCGTGTGCGCCCAACTCCTCAGCGATCGCCCGCCCGATTCCCCGCGATGCGCCCGTGACCAGACACGTCCGTTCTGCAAGAGTCATGCGATAACATATAGCATGTCTTCGGGAGAGAATATAAAATACGGTGTCGCCCGGAGCGTGGAGAGGATTTATCCCGCCCGCGGGTATCTGCTTATATATGTACGATCCCGACTCGACGACGTTCGCACAGCGGATCATCCTCTGTTGCATGGTGGATCTCGCCGAGCGAGGTCGGACGCCGGTCGACGCCGCCGCGATCCGATCGGCAGCGCGAGATCTGCTCGAACGGGCGGACGGCCAGCCGATCGGCGGGCTCTCGGAAGCGGATACGGTGCGCGCGCTCGGCGGATTGGCCGAAGCGGGAATGCTCGACGAGCAGCGCCCCGAGGACCGATCGCCGGTCGGTAAGGGACGACCGCAGTACGCGCTCGATGCGAACGCTGCGGAGCTTCGTAAAGCGTTAGAAAGCGACGCGGATGTCGGATCGATACTGAACTGAGACGTCGTCGCTCGGAGAAAAGTTGAGACCTCAGGCGTCGTCGATCGGCGCGTCGTCGATGAGCACGACGGCTTCGCCGTCGATGACGGGATCGTCGTCCTTCGCGACGCTCGTCCGGATGCGGAACTGATCGCCGCCGAGATCCTCGACGATCTCGACGGTGGCCGTGACGCGATCACCGATCCGGACGGGGGCGCGGAACTCCAGATCCTGTGAGAGGTACACGACGCTACCGGGGAAGCGGGCGAGGGCAGCACTTATCAGCCCGGAGACGAGGATGCCATGCGCGATGCGGCCGTTGAACCGTGTTTCCTCGGCCCACTCGTCGTCGAGGTGGATCGGGTTCGTGTCGCCGGAGGCCGCGGCGAATCGCTCGATGTCCCGCTGGGAGATGGTCTTCGTGAACCGGACCAAATCGCCCACCGAGAGTTCGCCGTCGATCTCTCGATGGGCCGCCCACTCGTCAAGGTCCTCGCCAGCTTCGATACGGCGCTCCTCGGCCGCGCCGAGTGCGACATCGTTTCGGGTGCCGTTCGTCGTTCGCTTGCCGTTCGTCGCCTGCCGGGAGCCGAGCATGGAGATCGCGGCCTGATTGGCCGCTCGGTTGGCCTCGAGGAAGGTGTTGAAGACGCGAGAGGATGCCGCCGCCCACGTTTCGAACGGCATCGAATACGAATCGTTAGTCATCTCTGGACACTGTACGGGCTTCTGATACTAAAAGGTGGTGACCGAGTAGGTTCTGATAGGTCTCGTATGGTTTTTATAACCATTTGACACCATTCATCAGAAGTTTTATTCTCGTTCGTCCGCTCACGTACAGCCAATGGCCGACGAAAACGAAACGCAAGACGGGATACTGTGGCCGCCGAACATGCTGAAAGCGATGCAGGAGACGTCCGAGAAGGCGACGCGACAACAGCAAGAGGCGCTACGAAACCTGTTCATGGGTGGTGGAGCGTCGGGGACGCCTGATCTCGGGACCATCTCCGAACAGCTTGGGACGATGACGCAGATGGCGACGTTCAAGACGCGGATCCAAAGCGGTGGCCGGATCTCGATTCCCGACGCCGAGCGCGAGGCGCTCGACATCGGCGAGGGGGACATCGTCCAGACGGTCATCGTCCCGGTCAAGCGGAACAGAGACGACGAGTGAGGCGGGACGTGTCAACGCGTCGTGAGTAATGCCCGGATTTTTGTGGCCCAGCCGAGGATACACCAATAATGAGTGAATATACCAAGGACGTACAGGTGGAGTGGAACGAACTGGTCGAGAACATGAACCAGGCGGTCGCGGCGTCGATGGAGCAGAACATGGAGGCGAGCGCGGCGTTCATGGAGTCGTGGGCAGACGCTGTCGAGGACTCGATGCCGACCGAAACGGAGTGGGCGAGCAGCGTCGAGGGGTACAACGAGGCCTACGAGGTGTGGATGGACGCCACCGAGGAGATGTTCGATCGGACGGCCGACGCCGCCGAGGGCGAGGAGGTCTCGGTGACGGAGTTCCGCGACATCTGGCTCCAGAGCGCCAACGAGGCGTTCAAACAAGTGATGGGGACGTCGGCGTTCGCCGCGGCGAACGGCCGGCTGGTCAACGCGATGATGGAGATGCGCGAGCAGGCAGACGAGATCGGCGAGGAGACCCTCGTCCAGCTCGGCATGCCGACCCGCTCGGACATCGATGAGGTCGGCGAGCGGCTCGTCGAACTGGAGCGCAGACAGCACCGCGTCGAGGAGAAACTCGATCGCATCATAGAGAGTCTCGAATGAGCGCCAACAACCCGTTTTCGTTCGCGTTGAACGTCCAGCGCGAACTGCTCGAAACGGCGGTCGGATCGGTCCAACGCGGCGCGGTCGCCGGCGAACAGGTCGAACGGATACAGGACGTCGAGGTGGGACAGACCCCAAGCGAGGTCGTCTACGAGGAGAACAAACTCGAACTGCTGCACTACGAGGCGCGAACCGACGAACAGCACGGGACGCCGATCCTCGCGGTGTACGCGCTGATCAACAAGCCGTTCATCCTCGACCTCCAGCCCGACCGAAGCGTCGTCAGGCGGCTGCTCGACGCCGGCCACGACGTCTACCTCATCGACTGGAACGAGCCCTCGCGGCTCGATCGCCACCTCACGCTCGACGACTACGTCAACCGCTACATCGACAACTGCGTCGACGTCGTCCGCGAACGCTCGGGAGTCGACCGCATCAACGTCCTCGGCTACTGCATGGGCGGGACGATGTCGGCGATCTACACCGCCCTCCACCAGGAGAAGGTTCGGGCGCTGGGGCTCATGGCTGCTGGGCTCTGTTTCGACGGCGAGGGCGGCGTCCTCGAGCTGTGGGGTGACGACGAGTTCTACGACCCCCGCGACGTCGTCGACGCCTACGGAAACGTCCCCGCCGAGATGCTCGATATCGGGTTCGCGCTCATGGATCCAGTCGCGAACTTCGTCTCGAAGTACGTCCGCCTCTACGACAACCTCGAGAACGACGACTTCGTCGAGAACTTCGCCCGCATGGAGCGGTGGCTCTCCGAAGGGATCGACCTCGCCGGCGAGACGTACGTCCAGTTCCTCGAGGAGATCTACCAGTCGAACAAGCTCCACGACAACGAGATGTACCTCGGCGACGAGCACGTCAACGTCGGGTCGATCGACATCCCTGTGTTGCAGATCGTCGGCGAGTACGATCACCTGATCCCGCCGGAGACGAGCAAGCCGTTCAACGACGTGGTCGCCTCCGAGGAGACGGATATCTTCGAGCATCCGACGGGGCACATCGGGCTGTCCGTCTCGGGATCGAGCCACCAGGCGCTCTGGCCGAAGGTCGCCGAGTGGTACGTCGAGCACTCGCCCGACGAACCGGCCGCAACGGACGGCGCGGAAGGGGCGGGCGACGAGCGCGACCAAGCGGTCGAGATCGAGATCGAATCCCCCGGCGACGACGAGCGCGTCGCCGAGTCGGACGCGAAGGGCACCGACGTCGAGGCGATCGACGGGATCGGGCCGACCTACGCCGAGCGGCTCAGAGACGCGGGGCTCGGCACGGTCGAGGCGTTACGTGACGCTGACGCCGCGGCGGTCGCTGAGGCTGCCGGGGTCGGCGTCAAGCGGGCCGAGGGGTGGCTCGAACAGGCGCGGCAGTAACGTTCGCGCTTGCGGGAGAGGTGTCCCGCGTCGCGGACGGCTCGAGTGGATCGGCGACCGCCGGTTCGACCGGCGTCACCATGACGCCGGAGAGCAGCAGTCTAACGTAGCCGAGGTACGGAACCCGCAGCTCAGCCGTTCCGATGATCCAGTCGGGACGAACCGGCGCCGACAGCCGGGACGCCTGATCGTAGTGTCTGTTCGTGAGTTCGTTGTCGCCCTTCGTGATGAACCCGGCGTGGGGGGCGGGACAGTGGTTTAATTCCTCGCAGTTCTCGGCGTCACCGATCCGGGCGGGGTCGGCACGATCGTACCAGTTCTCGTCGGCCGAGACCCAGAACATCGCGCGGTGGATGATCGGAGTGTCCGCGGTGTTGCCGTTGGGCCGAAAGACCATCACGTCGCCGGGGCGATTGAACTCTGTCCGACCGTTTCGCTCGGCCACGTCGGCGGGGACAACGCCCGTCGAGACGCCGTCGGCGACGATGGCCCCGTCCGGGACGAACCGATCGGTGTCGACGAGGAAGACGAGATCTCCGCGCTCCATGTTCGGTTCCATGCTCCCAGATTCGATGGCGACCATCGGCGGCCAAACGCCGCTGGCGGCGAACAGGAGAAGGCCGATTGCGACGACGATAACGAGGCTCGTCAGGGCGTCGCGCACGTACACCAGCGAGCCCGTATCGCCCCGCCAGAACCACCGGATCCAGCCGATAACGCCCGTCGGCGAGTCAGCCGTATCGGCGTCGTCGTTGGGCCGTCGACGAGAGCGCACTGGGGATGGTTCGGACTCACCTCGTGGCTCGGCGTCGGCAGGGTATTCGAACGGATCGGCGTCGGACGAGTCGTCCGCTGAACGCTCGTCCGCTCTATCGGTCATTACCGTGTCGTAGCGGGGGGTCGAATGTCAACGTTCTGGGTTCGTCGTTGGGTGATCCCCGCCACAGACGCGGGGGCGAGGCTCATCACGATTTATAGCCACCCCCGGCATCGGCCGGCCGAACACCGAACCTCGAACCCGAGCGCCGTATAAAAGGGCCGAACCGCCGGATCGAAGCCAGCGATCAAGTGAGGCCGCCGCCGTGCCGCCGCTTCGATGAGTCGCCTGCCGATCCCCTGTCCGCGGCGGCCGGGGCGAACGGCGACGGCCTCGATCTCCGGACCGCGGAGGGCGAGCGCACCGAGGATCCGATCATCCGCGACGGCGACGAGGACGGCGGACCGTCTCACGAGGCCGCGATCGACCTCCAGCAGCGCGGCCTCGAGGATCGACCGGACGGGGACGTACTCGTCGGGGGTCGCGGCTCGGACCGTCACGGAAGACTCGGCGTCGGTCATCCACCCTTTATAAGCCGGATCACCCGAACCGAGTCCGCGTCGACGGGACGATCCTCCGGGACCGGGCGGTCGTCGACGAGGACCGACGCCTCGTGCGTCGAGAGGCCGACGGCGGCGAGCACGTCGCCGTAGGTCGCATCCGCGGCGAGGTCGAGTTCGTGAGTCCCCTCGCCGAGGACTTCACACGTCACGTCCATGCGCTCGCTACAACGGCGAGCGGTTTCAGCGTGCCGTTTGTCCACCGCAACGGCGGCCATCTCGGGGGCTTTATGCCCGACGGGAGCCACGTCCGGATATGAGCGAGGCCGCTGCCGAGGACCGTGGGCGGGAGATCTGGATCGAGAAGTACCGCCCCCAGACGCTCGACGACGTCGTCGGCCACGAGGCGATCACGGAACGGTTGCAGCAGTACATTAGCCAGCAAGATTTGCCCCATCTTCTGTTCGCCGGGCCGGCCGGAACCGGGAAAACTACTTCGGCGATCGCGGTCGCAAAGGAGATCTACGGCGACGACTGGCGCGAGAATTTCCTGGAGTTGAACGCCTCAGATCAGCGCGGGATCGACGTGGTCCGCGACCGGATCAAGAGCTTCGCGCGGGCCTCATTCGGCGGCTACGACCACCGGATCATCTTCCTCGACGAGGCCGACGCGCTCACGTCCGACGCCCAGTCAGCCCTTCGGCGGACGATGGAGCAGTTCTCCGATAACACCCGGTTCATCCTCTCGTGTAACTACTCCTCACAGATCATCGATCCGATCCAGTCGCGGTGTGCGGTGTTTCGGTTCTCGCCGTTGGGCGACGAGGCGATCGAAACGCAGATCGAGATCATCGCGAAGGCGGAGGGCATCGAGATCACCGACGGCGGGATGGACGCGCTCGTCTACGCCGCCGACGGCGACATGCGAAAGGCGATCAACGGGCTGCAGGCCGCCGCCGTCATGGGCGACGTGGTCGACGAGGAGGCCGTCTACACGATCACCTCGACGGCCCGGCCCGAGGAGATCCAGGAGATGGTGACGACCGCGCTCGCAGGCGATTTTACCGCGGCGCGCGCCCAGCTCGACACGCTGTTGACCGACGTCGGCATCGCCGGCGGCGACGTGATCGACCAGATGCACCGCTCGGTCTGGGAGTTCGAGATCGGCGACCGGGAGGCCGTCCGGCTCATGGAGCGGATCGGCGAGGCCGACTACCGGATCACCGCCGGCGCGAACGAGCAGATCCAGTTGGAGGCGCTGTTGGCGTCGCTGGCCCTCGAAGCGGAGTAGCGCCGATCGTTAACGACCGGAGATACGTTTATTGTCGTCGGCGATGCCACTCATATATGGTCGACGCAGTGACGGTAGTCGGGACGGTCTCGGTGCTCGCGACGGTGCTGATGGTGATCGCGGTGTTGTATCTGGTCGCCATCGAGATCCGGTCCGAGCGCGACGCGGGGGTCGAAACGATGGGGACCGAGACGACGGACATCGAGGCCACCGAGGCAGAGGGCGAAGACGCCTGACCGGATCCGATCACTTTAGAACCGCGCGGCCCGTCGGTCCGCCGTGGACGCATCGCGCATCGCCGCGGAGTTTCCGGCCCCGTCGTTTCGAGGCGCACAGGAGAAGGCGCTGAGTGACATCCGTGACGCCTTCGAGGCCGGCAACGACGTCGTGTTGGTCCGAGCGCCGACCGGGAGCGGCAAGTCGCTGCTGGCGCGGGCCATCGCGGGCTGTGCGCGACGCGACGGCGAGGACGCGCCGAGCCTGCCGACCGGCGCGTACTACACGACGCCGCAGGTCTCCCAACTGGACGACGTCGCCGGCGACGAGCTGCTCGAGGATCTGAACATCGTTCGGGGCAAGTCGAACTACTCGTGCATCCTGCCGGGGGACACTTCGACGCCGGTCAACCGCGCTCCCTGTGCGCGCGAGCGGGGGTTCAACTGCCCTGTCACGCACCGCTGTCCGTACTTCGCTGACCGGGCGACGGCCTCGAACGGCTCGATCGCGGCGATGACGCTCGCGTACTTCATGCAGACCGCCGGCAGCGAGGTGTTCGGCGAGCGCGACGTGGTCGTCATTGACGAGGCGCATGGGCTCTCCGAGTGGGCCGAGATGTACGCGACGATCGAGCTGTCGCCGGCAACCGTGCCTGTCTGGGGATCCCACCGGCCGCCGGAGATAGAGGATGTGTCGGACGTCGAACCCTACGCCGAGACGCTGATCGACGCCTGCGGCCGGCGACAGGAGGAGCTCCGCGGGCGCGTCGAGTTGAGCGAATCCGAAGCCGAGGAGCGCGACCAGCTGGCCGAGCTGATCCGCGATCTCGGGTGGTTCCTCGAGGATCTCAGAGACGCCGACAGTCCGACGGTCTGGGTCGCCGACCAGTCCGAGCGCGGGACCCACGAGGACCCGCGCGGCGGCGCGGTTCAGATCAAACCGCTCGATCCGGCCAGATATCTCCACCACACCGTCTGGAACCGCGGAGCGAAGTTCGCGCTGTTGTCGGCGACGATGCTCGACAAGAAGGCGTTCTGTCGCGGGGCGGGGCTCGATCCAGCGACGGTCACGATGGTCGACGTCCCCCACACGTTTCCGGTCGAGAACCGCCCGCTGTACGACGTGACGCGCGGGAAGATGACCTACGAGCACCGCGACGAGACGCTGCCGAAGGTGGCCCGAACGATCGTCCGGTTGATAGCGAAACACGACGACGAGAAAGGCCTGATCCACGCCCACTCGTACGCCATCGCCGAACGCCTCTTCGAGTTGCTCGAGGAGTTCGGCGTCGGCGATCGGATCCGGAGACACGACACCGAGAACCGCGACGCCGCGCTGTCGGGGTGGAAGCGCGACGGCGATCCGGACGTGTTCATCTCCGTGAAGATGGAGGAGGCGCTGGATCTCCGTGGCGACCTCTGTCGGTGGCAGGTGCTCTGTAAGGCTCCCTATCCGAACACGAACGACTCGCGGGTCGCCCGCCGGCTGGAGGACGGTCAGTGGGGCTGGTACTACCGGGCGGCGCTCCGGACGGTGATCCAAGCGTGCGGTCGGGTCGTCCGGGCACCGGACGACTACGGGGCGACGTACCTCGCCGACAGCTCGCTGCTCGACCTGTTCGATCGGGCGCGAACCGACATGCCGCCGTGGTTCGAAGCGCAGGTCGACCGGCTCGAAGCCCCCGATCTACCGCCGTTCGATCCCGCGCTGGCGCTCGGCGACGCCGACCGAACGAACCGCGGCCGACGCCGCTCGAACGCGACGCGGAACATCGACGACCACCCGCTGTCCGACGTGTGGGGCGACGGCTAGCGACGGCGCGTCGCGGCGCTCCCGACCCATCGAATGTAACTGCGTACAAGTAGTCCCCGGCCCAATCGGCTCGCGTGGGAAACACAGAGCGTGCCCGGCTCGCCGCGGTCGTCTTCGTCGTGCTCTTCACGCAGCTGTTGGTCTACCCCGGCGTCGATCGGCTGGTCGAAGCGCTGGGCGGCGCGCCGTCGATCGACGCGGGGACCGCGTTTTTGGCCGTCCAGCTGCTGGCGTTCGTCCTGTTTTCGGTCGTCTGGGGTGCGGTGTCGGATCGGACCGGACGGCGCGTGCCGTTCATCGTCCTCGGGGCGATCGGTGGAGCGACGACGTACCTCGTCTTGTCGGCGACGGTGCTGTTCGGATTCGGCGACTTCCGGACGGCGCTGGTCCTTCGGTTCGTCGAGGGGACGTTCACCATCGGCGCGTTCTCGCTCGCGATCACGATGCTGATGGATCTCGAGGGGGGACACGGCAAGAACATGGGCGCGGCGGGCATCGCGATCGGCGGGGGGGCCGCACTCGGTGCGCCGGTCGGCGGACAGCTATACGCGTTCGGTCCGCTCGCGCCGATCCTCGCCTCGGCCGTCCTGCTGTTGCTCGCCGCCGCGGTCGTCACGACGGTCCCCGACCGAGCGCGAGGCGACGGTCGGCGACTGCGGGAGACCCTCGGAAGCCTCCGGCGGACGCCCGTACTCATCGTCCCGTTCGCGTTCGGCTTCGCCGACCGCTTCGCCGCGGGGTTTTTCGGCCTCATCGGGACGTTCTACTTCCGCGACGCGTTCGGCCTCGATCCGGCCGGCATCGGGCTGTTACTCGCGTGCTTTTTTGTCCCCTTCGCGCTGTTGCAGTACCCGTTCGGATCGCTCTCCGATCGGATCGGACGGGTCGTTCCGATCGTCGCCGGTTCGGCCGGGTTCGGCGCCGCGATCGTCGGCGTCGGGATGGCACCGACTGTCCTTACCGCCGCCGTCGGAATGGTGGCGGTCGGGGTGCTCGGCGCGCTCGTCGCGCCCGCGACGATGGCGCTCGTCACTGATCTGGTCGACGCGACGGAGCGCGGCGCGGCGATGGGCGGGTTCAACATCTTCGGCAGTCTCGGATTCCTCGGCGGGATCGTCGGCGGCGGGTGGCTCGCGTCCCGGTACGACTATTTCGTCGCCTTCGTCGTCGCCGGCGGGATCGAGATCGCCATCGCGGTCGTCACGCTCCCGGTGTTGATCAGGGTCGTTCCGGACCCGACGGCGGCGTTTCGAACGAGGGAGTGACCCCATCGGGGCGAGCCGCCTGCGGATCAAAACTACCATGCGTTGTCCCCACGACATCGTACCTAACAGGTGACTCCCGTGACGAAAAAACGCGAATACAGAGACGACTACCCCGACAAGACGCTGTACATCCCTGGACCGACGGAGGTTCGCGACGACGTCATCGAGGCGATGTGCGAGCCGATGTTCGGCCACCGCATGGACCGGATGACGGATCTGTACACCACCATCGTCGAGGACACGAAGGAGTTCCTCGGCACGCAAAACGACGTCATCATCCTCACGGCGTCGGGGACGGAGTTCTGGGAGGCGTCGACGCTCAACCTCGTCGACGAGAACATCCTCGTGGCGACCTGCGGGAGTTTCAGCGAACGCCACGCCAACGTCGCCGAGCGACTCGGCAAGCGCGTCGACAGACTGGAGTACGAGTGGGGACAGGCGGTCAAGCCCGAGGACATCCGCGAAGCACTCGAAACGAGCGACAAACACTACGACGTCGTCGCCTGCGTGATGAACGAGAGTTCGACCGGCGTCCGGAACCCGATCGAGGAGATCGGCGACGTGGTCGCCGAGTATCCGGACACATACTTCGTCGTCGACGCGGTGTCGTCGCTCGGGGGCGACTACGTCGACATCGACGCACACGGCATCGACGTCATCTTCGCGTCCTCGCAGAAGGCCTTTGCCATGCCGCCGGGGCTGACGATCTGCGTCGTCAGCGACGACGCTTACGAACGCGAACTCGACAAGGAATCCGCGTCGTGGTACGGCGGCTTCCAGCGCTGTCTGGACTACTACGACCGGAAGGGACAGACCCACTCGACGCCGGCCATTCCGATCATGCTGGCCTACCGAAAACAGATGAAACACATGCTCGAGGAAGGCCACGAGGGTCGCTCGGAGCGCCACCGCGAGATGGCCGAGTACACCCGCGAATGGGCCGACGAGCACTTCGACATGTTCCCCGAGGCGGGCTACGAGTCCCAGACGGTCGCCTGTATCGAGAACACGCAGGGGATCGACGTCGCCGAAACGATCGAAACGGTTGACGAACGATACGACATGGCCTTCTCGAACGGCTACGGCTCCCAACTCGGCGAGAAGACGTTCCGCATCGGCCACATGGGCGAGCACACCGTCGAAAGCATCGAAGCGCTGACCGACGCCATCGAGGACGTCGCGGGGCTGTAGTCGCCGTTTGGGCCCATGGACGGTCGCTCCGACGATCGAACTGTCGCGGTTTTTCAACGTCGCTTTCGAAACACCACCAATGGACGAACCCGAGGACAACCCCTACGTTCGCGATCCGCCGCGGTCGTTCGAGTCGGTCTCCGATCTCGACCGCGAGACGGCCGAACGACAGGTCGACCGGCTCAGAGAGGCGCTTCGGTATCACGATTATCGATACTACCAGCTCGCCGATCCCGTGATCTCCGATCGAGCGTACGATACGCTGTTCACCCGACTCGTCGAGCTCGAATCGGCGTTCGGGCTGCACTCGGAGACGAGTCCCACACGGCGAGTCGGCGGGCAGCCGCTCGACCGACTCGAAACCGTCGAACACGTCGCTCCGATGCTCTCGATCGATTCGTCGGTCGAGGAAGCCGAGGTTCGGGAGTTCGACCGACGGGTCCGGGACCGGTTGGCCGACGCCGGCTACGATGGGCCGATCGAGTACCTCTGTGAGCCGAAGTTCGACGGCCTCTCCGTCGAGTTGGTCTACAAAGACGGCCGACTCGAACGGGCCGCGACACGCGGCGACGGGTTCGAGGGCGACGACGTGACTCGGAACGTCCGCACCGTTCGGTCGGTCCCGCTGGAACTTCACGGCGATCCGCCGGAGTTCCTCGCAGTGAGAGGTGAGGTGCTGATGCCGAAGAACGCGTTTCAAGCGCACAACCGCGAGCGGATCGAGCGCGGCGACGACCCGTTCGCGAACCCGCGAAACGCCGCTGCCGGAACGCTCAGGCAACTCGATCCGTCGGTCACCGCCGAGCGCCCGTTGACGTGTTTCGTCTTCGACATCCTCGACGGCGGCGGCCGCGAGTTCGAGACGCGGCTCGACGAACGCCGCGCGATCGATCGGTGGGGGTTTCGGACCGACGACCACTCGCGGCGCGTCGGGGATATCGATGGAGCCGTCGCGTTCCGTGAGGAGATGCTCGAGCTCCGCGACGATCTCGACTACGAGATCGACGGGACGGTGATCAAAGTCGATCGGACGGACGCCTGCGAGACACTTGGATCGACCGCCCGTGCGCCCCGGTGGGCATACGCCTACAAGTTCCCCGCTCGAACCGAGGTGACAACGGTTCGGGATATCGTCGTGCAGGTCGGACGAACGGGGCGAGTGACCCCGGTCGCGCTGCTCGATCCCGTCGAGGTGGGAGGCGTGGAAGTGTCCCGTGCGACGCTTCACAACCCGAAGCAGATCTCCGAGTTGGGCGTCGGCATCGGCGACACCGTCCGGATCAAGCGGGCGGGCGACGTTATCCCGTACGTCGAGGCGGTCGTCGATGGTGACGACAGAGGATTCGAGTTCCCGGACGCCTGTCCGGTCTGTGGGAGCCCGATCGAGCGGGACGGCCCGATCGCGTTCTGTACCGGTGGTGTCAGCTGTCCGGCGCAGCTCCGACGCGCGGTCCAGCACTACGCCTCCCGGTCGGGGCTCGACGTTGAGGGACTCGGGACGAAGACGGTCGATCAACTGATCGACGAGGGGGTGGTCGAACGTCTGCCGGACCTCTATGCGCTTTCGGTCGACGAACTGGCGTCGCTCGATGGCTGGGGGCAGACGAGCGCGGAAAACCTCCGTCGCGAGATCGAGGCGAGCCGGGAGCCGACGCTGGCCGAGTTCCTCTCCGCGCTCGGATTGCCGGGCGTCGGGCAGACGACGGCGGCCGACATCGCCCGCCACTTCGGGACGCTGGACGCGGTGCTGGCGGCCTCCGAAGGGGAACTTCAGGCGGTCGACGGGGTCGGATCGACCGTCGCGCGCGATGTCGCCGAATTCTTCGAGAACGAACGGAACCGCGCGATCATCGACGATCTCCTCGAAGCGGGCGTCGAACCGCAGCCGGTCGAAACCGCGGGCGACGAACTCGAGGGGGTAACGTTCGTCTTCACCGGATCGCTCGACGGGATGACACGCGAGGAAGCCCAAGAGTTGGTCGAGCGACACGGCGGATCGGCGACGTCGAGCGTGTCGGGCAACACGGACTACCTCGTCGTCGGAGCGAATCCGGGGCGGAGAAAACGCGATGCCGCGGACGAACACGGGATCGAGACGCTGGATCAATCCGAGTTCGAAGCGCTGCTCGCCGATCGCGGCGTCGAACGGTAACTGGCGAACAGGCGGAACGCGTCGACCGGTGACCCGTGCTCCGCGATAACGCTTTGCGCTCTCCCGCCTCGGCGGACCACCGACGGTCGCTCAGGACATACGGGCGCTGGCTTCGTCTCCGTATATGAACTGCCGGGTGGCGCGCGTACTGCGCGGTCGGGGACGTCAGGTACGAGTCGACGATAACGCCTATGCGGTTCGCGCCCCCGCTACTCGATGATGGGGCTCTTCGATGCAGTTCGACAGGCGCTCGGGTGGAGCGCGGAGACGGACGCGACTCGCGATGCGGACCCTGAGGATCTCTTCGGGATGTCCACGGCGTACGTGACGATGGAGGCAGATCTGGATTTCGTCCCCACGGGGGACGCGGCGCTTTGCTTTGGGAACGTCGAGAGCACCGCGTTCCGTGACGCTCGCCGGGAAGTCGAGGCGGTGCTCGAACTCGGCGAGGAAGAGACGGGGACCTCGGCGTCGTTCATCGAGGACAGCCACGGCTACAACTGGATCGTACTGCGAGATTCCGACTTCGAGAACCTCGTCACGAGCGTCCACTTCGCTTCCGATACGCTCATCGAGGAGGGGTTCGGCTCCAGACTGCTGGCGGCGCTGTTTTCGTTTGAACGGGACGACACGACGGCGTACTGGATCTACTCGTTCCGACGTGGAGCGTACTATCCGTTCGTTCCGACAGGGGGACGCGAGCGAGACGGCACCCTCGAGTTCAAACTCGAAAGCAATCTCGACGGCGAACTTGACGTGGAGGACGACACCTCGTACTGGTACCCGATGTGGCCCGAAGGCGATAGCCACCCCTGGGGCTGACCCCGCGTTCGAACGCGGAGTCGTACCTAAACGTTCGGAAATGCAATGAATCTCCCCCACCGCACTCGCGCGGTTTTACTTTCACCTAGCTGTTGACGAGGCTTTATGTATCGGGCGGTCACAGGGAAGAGTATGGCAGCAAGCACGGAGAACCTGGAGGAGCTTCCGGGAGTCGGTCCCGCGACCGCGGACAAACTGCGCGAGAACGGATACGATTCGTACCAGAGTATCGCAGTCGCCGGACCGGCCGAGCTTTCGAACACGGCGGATATCGGCGAATCGAACGCCAACGACATCATCCAAGCCGCCAGAAGCGCAGCAGATATCGGCGGCTTCGAAACGGGGGCGGACGTGCTCGAGCGCCGCGAACAGATCGGGAAGCTCAAGTGGCTCATCCCGGAGGTCGACGACATGCTCGGCGGCGGCGTCGAGACGCAATCGATCACCGAGGTGTACGGCGAGTTCGGGGCCGGAAAGTCCCAGATTACCCACCAGCTCGCAGTGAACGTCCAGTTGCCGAACGACGCCGGTGGCCTCCACGGGCGGTGCATTTTCATCGATAGCGAGGACACCTTCCGCCCCGAGCGGATCGAAGAGATGGTCCGCGGACTCTCCGATGAGGTCCTCGAAGCCGCGATGGAAGATCAGGAGATCGAGGGCGGCCCGAGCGACGACGACGCGATGGACGAGCTGATTCAGGCGTTCCTCGACAAGATCCACGTCGCCAAGGCGTTCAACTCGAACCACCAGATCCTGCTCGCCGAGAAGGCCAAAGAGATTGCCGCGGAGTACGAGGATGACGAGTACCCCGTCCGGCTCGTCTGTATCGACTCGCTGACGGCGCACTTCCGTGCGGAGTACGTCGGCCGCGGCGAGCTCGCGAACCGCCAACAGAAGCTCAACAAACACCTCCACGACATCGATCGGGTCGGCAACCTCTACAACGCCGCGACGGTCGTCACGAACCAGGTGCAGTCGAACCCAGACGCCTTCTTCGGTGACCCGACGAAGCCGATCGGCGGCAACATCCTCGGGCACAAATCGACGTTCCGGATGTACCTCAAGAAGTCCAAGGGGAACAAGCGGATCGTCAAACTCGTCGACGCACCAAACCTCCCGGACGGGGAGGCGGTCATGCGCGTCGAGGGCGCTGGACTGAAACCCGAGTAAGCCGGCACGACCCAACGCCGTCGGTGTGTGAGAACGAACCGCGGCGCCGTCCTTTGGAAAGCCTTAAGGTACAAACCCGGCTACGGACGGATGCAGGGAGCCCGGGTGGTGTAGTGGCCCATCATACGACCCTGTCACGGTCGTGACGCGGGTTCAAATCCCGCCTCGGGCGCCTCTTTGATTCCAACTCGCGAGTCTCCGGTTTGCTGTGTGGCGAGCACTCGGAGCAGAGTGCGGGTATCGGATGCGAGCGAAGTGAGCGGCCGTCCTCTTTCGGTTTAAATACCGCCTCAGTCGTATTTTCGATGAGCAGAGCGGTGGACCGTCGAACTCGGCGTGACGCCTAAACCACCGAGACGCTGGATAGTGTAGACCGATATTTCTGTCTACATGATCGCCCGACGGTGTGATGTGACGACTACGCCGAGGAGTCCAAAATCCCGAACCGCACAGCGCGGAGCCGCCGGCATTCGATGTGGATTTCGAGCGACGATCGTGATCGAGAGTCGATGCGCACCGAGTGACAATCGACGGTCGAGTGCGCTCTCGACGTGTATTATAACGCCGCGGATCGTAGTTCGCACATGCCAACTTGGACCGGCGCGTGGCCCGAAGCCGAGGCAGAGCGCTACCTAGCGGAGGCGACGGTTCCGATCCGACTCGCCTGCCGGACCCCGTCCGGTGGACTGTGGATGCTATCGCTGTGGTATCGTTACGACGACGGCGCGTTCCACTGCGCGACGGGCGCCAACGCTGACGTCGTCGAGTACCTCCGCGCCGATCCCGGCGTGGCGTTCGAGATCTCCGACAACGAGCCACCCTACCGGGGCGTTCGCGGGTCCGGCACGGTGACGATCGAACCGGACGACGACAAGGTACTGTTGGAAACGCTACTGACTCGGTATCTCGGCGGCACGGATAACGAGTTGGCGACGGGGCTGCTCGCCGCCGATCGTCGGGAGGTCCACATTCGGATCGAGCCGAAGAAGTGCTACACCTGGGATTTCTCCGAACGGATGGCGGACATCGAGTGATCGGTGGGTAGCGACGCGTTTCAGGCCGTGTACTGAGCGTCTTCGGCGTCCTCGACGACCTCGATACCGCGGTTGTTGACGGCGTGGGGATCGAGCCCGACCTCCTCGAGGAAGTCCTTGTAGATGCGCTCGCAGGTCTCGGCGTCTTTCTGTTTGTCGCTAGCGTGGTCGCAGAGCTCTGCGACTCCCTCAGGCACGTCGTTCGTGTAGATGATCCAGTGGTTGACGAGATCCGAAAGTCGGCGAATCGGCGAGGTGAAGTGGCCGTAGATCTCGAAGTTCAGCGCGTGGTGCCCGCCGAACGGATCGGACATGTACTTCGCGCGCGGCATCACCTTCATCACGGCCCACTGGATCTTGTTGAGCTGTCGGCCGGGTGCTTCTTCGAGCGTGGCGTTGACGGCCTTCCGAGGATCGTCCCACGCGTCGCCGGGGATCGAAACGCCGTCGAGTTCCTGAATCTCCGTGAGCGCCTCGTCCCACTCCTGGGGCGTCGGCTGGGGGTGAACGCGGAACATCGCCTCGAGGCCGCGGCTCCACTGGAGTTCGTGCGTGACGGCCTTGTTCGCCTTCAGCATGCACTCCTCGATGATCGTGTGGGCGCGATCGCGCTTGGGGTTGAGGACGAGCGAGCCGTCCTCCTTCCGCTGCTCGTGGAGTCGCTCCGCGAGCTCGTACGCCAGGTTGTTCTCGGCGTGCAGCGGCGCGTCGGAGTCGTCGAGGCGGTCCTCGCAGTCGTTGTACGTCTGGCGGGCGTCCGAGTGGATGACCGATTTGTAGATCTCGATCGACTCGTGCGAGAGCGTCTCGCCGTTGATGTGCATCTCGACGGTGTGGGCGAGCCGATCCTCGTTGGGAACGAGCGAACAGACGGTTTCGGCCAACACGGGTGGCAGCATATGGATCGTGCAGGCGGGGAGGTAGACCGTGTTCCCGCGCTTCGTCGCCTCCTCCCACATCGCGGTGTCCGGCGTCACGTAGTGGGTCACGTCGGCGATGTGGACCCACAGTCGGTACCCCTTCTCAGTGCGTTCGATCGAGATCGCGTCGTCGAAGTCCTGTGCGTCGGCGGGGTCGGTGGTCCACGTCGTCAGCTCGCGGAGGTCGCGGCGCTCCTCGAGTTCGGATTCGATGTCGCCCTCGGGGTCGGCGGCGCGGGTTTCGGCCTCCTCGAGCACCTCGCTCGGGAACTCGTCGCGGATCTCGAACTCCTCGAAGAGCTCCTCGCGTTTGTTCGCGAGGTGGCGGGCGAGTTCCTCGTCGATCCGGACGGGACCCTGCCCCTCAGCGGTGCCGGCGTACGCCTGTTCGTCGCGGTCAGTCATGCCGGACCTTGAGCGGTCGGACAGTTAGGCGTTGCGAGGCCACCGGTTCGGAGCCGCCTCCGGTCTCAGGGGCTTCGCTCGCGTTCGTCGCCCTCGTCGGGACCGCGCGTCAAATCGAGGGCGTCGTAGTAGCGCTCGACGAACCGGCGAGCGGAGACGGAGGCGCCATCGAGATCGACGAGCAACGATTCAAGGCCGCGGCGCGGTTGGTGGCAGAGATCGCGGTGACAGGGCTTACAGACGTACTCGAACGCCTTGTCGAGGCGATCCCACCGGTCGCCGTGTTTGTCGTACTCGCGGGCCTCAGTGCGGTCGAGCGTGTCGCCGCACGCGATGCAGACGACCTCGGTTCGATCGCGCCGACTCCACATGCGAGTGACTTCGGCGGGCGGGCACTTAGGCGTAGCACCCGTGTTCGGAGATCGAGAATGACGACCGCCACCACAAGCGTATAGATGCGCGCGTGAGGACGGTAGCGTATGGACCCGCGAATCAGAGAACACGCCGAGATCGTCGTCGATCACTCGACGAACGTCGAGCCCGGCGACAACGTCGTCATCAGCGCGCCGACCGTCGCCGAGAATCTCGCCGTCGCCCTCCACGAGGTCGTCGGCGATCGGGGCGCGACGCCGATCCACCTCGCGAGCGACAGCCGCGCCCAGCGGGCGTACCTCCGGTCGGTCGATGCGGAGAACCTCGACACGCCCACGCACGCGAAGGCCCTCTACGAGGAGAGCGACGTGCTCATCCGCGTCCGCGCGGAGGCGAACGCAACCGAACAGAGCGACGTTCCACCCGAAAAACAGGCCGCGCACGCGAAGGCCCGCCAGCCGGTGCAGGAGGTCGCGCTCTCGAAGCGGTGGTGTCTCACGCAGTTCCCCTCGCAGGCGAACGCCCAACTGGCCGGGATGAGCACGGAGGGCTACGAGAACTTCGTCTGGGACGCGATCAACAAAGACTGGGACGCCCAGCGGGAGTACCAAGCGCGGATGGTCGAGGTTCTCGACCCGGCGAGCGAGGTGCGGATCAAAAGCAGCGATGTGACCGACGTGACGATGTCCGTCGACGGGATGAAGACGCTCAACGATCACGCCGAGAAGAACCTGCCGGGCGGCGAGGTGTTCACCGCACCCGTTCCCGACAGCGTCGAGGGCGAGGTGCTGTTCGACATGCCGCTGTACCACCAGGGCCGCGAGATCACGAACGCACACCTGGTCTTCGAGGGTGGCGAGGTCGTCGAGCACGCGGCCGATAACAACGAGGACCTCCTGACCGAGGTGTTGAACACCGATCCCGGCGCGCGCAGGCTCGGGGAGTTGGGGATCGGGATGAACCGCGACATCGACCGCTTCACGTACAACATGCTGTTCGACGAGAAGATGGGCGACACCGTCCACATGGCGATCGGACGGGCCTACGACGAGTGCGTGGGGGAGGGACGGGAGGCCAACGAGTCGGCAGTTCACGTCGACATGATCGTCGACATGGCCGAAGAGTCGTTCATCGAGGTCGACGGGGAGATCGTCCAACGGAACGGCACGTTCCGCTTCGAGGACGACTTCGGAGAATAGCGTAGCCGATCGAAGCGTAGCTGACGGGCGAAAAATACGACGGAGCGCCCATCGGGGCGCTCCAGTCGATCCGAATGACAGGTCGTGAACCGACGACGGCCCAAAGGAGTCTGAGCCACGAGGAGCCGTCGATGGTCACCGTCGAAAGGTGTCGCGGCCGGCACACATGCCAATGGATGCCGGTTCGGGACGGAGCCGGCCGCGGAGCCGCGGTGTCTGAGCCGAATCTGTGCTAGGGTCTGTGACGAGACACCTCCGTCGAGCGGGGCCTTCCGGGCGGTATCCGTACGCCGCACCGTCCAGTTTCTCGCGAACGGGGTGAACGCACGTCGGTTGTTCCGGGCATTACAACCACACGTATACCCCGATACGTTATAAAACTTGCTTATTTTGAAATATTTGCGATCCGATACTGTCGCCCGGTCAGTATCAGCGGCGGATACTGGACATCCATCCAGCGCGACTCAAAGCACGGAGAACTTGTCGCGTCGGTACAGATCGAGCTCGCTCACCATCGCGTTCTCCTGGCCGGCGGCGAAGACGACGGCCTCGGCGACGTCCTCCGGTTCGATGGCCTCGTCCTCGTCGAAGCGTTCGGCAAAGCTCCGGCCCGTCTCGGCGGCGATCTCCGTGCGGACTTCGGAGGGGTTGATCGTGGTGACCGCGATGTCGCCGCCGGTCTGGGCGGCGACGCTCTGGGCGAACCCGCGGGCCCACCACTTCGTCGCGGCGTAGGCGGGGTTGTACGACCGGGCGTACTGGCCCGCGAAGCTCCCGATGAACACGATCGTCCCGCCCGACTCGCGGAGGTGCGGGAGGGCCGCTCGCGTCGCGAAGAACATCCCGTCGGCGTTCGTCTCCATCATGAGCCGGTACTTTTCGGTCGACAGCTCCTCGATGTCCCCGCCGACGACCACCCCCGCGTTGTTGAGAAGGATATCGAGCCCGCCGAACCGATCGACTGCGGTCTCGACGAGCGCCTCGACGCCGTCCTCGTCGCGGACGTTGGTCGGGACGGCGATGGCCGTCGCGTCGGTCTCGCGCTCGATCCGGTCGGCGAGCGCGTCGAGTCGTTCCTCGCGACGCGCAGCCAGCGTCACGTCCACACCCTCGCGGGCGAGCGCGAGCGCGGTTTCGCGGCCGATCCCCGAACTCGCGCCGGTCACGATGGCCGCGTCACCCGAAAGCGTCGAAGTCGTCTCTGCCATGGTATCGGCGTCGCCCGCGACGGTGTTAACAGTTTGCGGCGAGCGGACGACTCAGAGGAACGTCTCGAGCGCCGCGAGCGTCTCCTCGGGGGCCTCCTCGGGCAGGAAGTGCCCGCAGTCGAGTCCGCGCCCGCGAACGTCGCTCGCCCACCGCTCCCAGACGTCCAGCGGATCGAAGGAGACGGTCCCCGACCCGGCCCCCCAAAGCGCCAACATTGGACACTCGATTTTGTCGCCCGTGGCCCGGGACTCGCGGTCGTGGGCCGTGTCGACGTGAAAGCCCGCACGATAGTCCGCACAGCTCGCGCGGACGACGCTCGGCTGCTCGAAGCACCGGCGGTATTCGGCGAGCGCCTCGTCGGTGAACCCGTCCATGGAGGCGCTCCACCGCTCCATCATGTGCTCGAGGTAGAACGTCGGGTCGGCCCCGATGAGCGTCTCGGGCAGCGGGTACGCTTGGGCGAGAAACAGCCAGTGGTACATCGACTCGGCGTACTCGTAGTCCATGGCCTCGAACGTCTCGAGCGTCGGGATGATGTCGAGAGCGACGAAGCGCTCGACGCGCTCGGGCGCATCGAGCGTCAGTCGATACCCCACGCGAGCGCCGCGATCGTGACCGACGAGTCGGAATGTGTCGTGGCCGAGTTCGGCCATCAGCGCGGTCATATCGCCTGCCATCGATCGGTTCGAGTAATCCTCGGTCACGGGATCATCCGGACCGCGGCTGTCGCCGTAGCCGCGCAGATCGGGACAGACGACGGAGAATCGGTCCGCGAGTTCCGGCGCGACCGCGTGCCACATCGCGTGCGTTTCCGGATAGCCGTGTAAGAGCAACAGCGGCGGCCCCTCACCGTGGCGTCGCACCCGCAACGTCGCGTCGCCGACGTCGATCCGCTCGTCGGTGAAGTTTGTGAACATACGCCACGATCACCCCCGTTGCGCATCAACGTTGGGGCGAGACGGAGGTGGAGTCACCACGGTCGGTGCGGCGGGGCGATAATCTGCACGGGTTATTTGTTGATCGAACGCCTACCGACCCGATAGAAGCCGATCTCCCCGCGTGTAGCAATGAGTACCATCAGATTCGATCAGCGATCGAGGAACCGACTGGACCGAACGGGATCGACGTTCCCGCAACAACGTGACGACGATCCGAGCGAGCCCCAATGACGCGCGCGTCGTCACAGCCGTTGGAGCCACCGGATCCGGATTACGAATGGTGTCACGAGTCGGTCCAGCGCGTCTCGCGAACGTTTGCGCTGACCGTCGACGTGCTCGAGGAGCCGATGTCGAGCCACATCTGTCTCGGCTACCTGCTCTGTCGGGTCGCGGACACCATCGAGGACGCCGGACACATCAAGACGCGCCGCCAAGCCGCCCTCTTGTACCTGTACGAAGCGGCGCTCGATCCGGACTCGGAGACGACGATCGCCGAGTTCCGCGCAGCAGTCGACCCGTGGCTCCCGCCGGCGGGAGAGCGAAGCGCGGACTGGGACGTCGTCGCCGGGATACCGACGATCGCCGCAACGTTCGCGGAGCTGCCCGAGGACGTTCGAGAGGCCGTTCTCCCGCCGGTTCGGGAGATGATCGGCGGGATGGCGATGTTCGTCGAACGGTACGCCGACGAGGGCGGACTCCGGATCAGCGACCGCGACGAACTCGAGGAGTACTGCTACTACGCCGCCGGAACGGTCGGGGCGCTGATCACGAACCTGCTCACGCGCGAAGACGTTCCGGAGACGCGCGCCGAGACGATGCACGACACCGCCGAGACGTTCGGGCTGCTCCTCCAGTTGGTCAACGTCTCGAAGGACGTGTACGACGACTACAGCGAGGAGAACAACGTCTATCTGCCCGCGGAGTGGCTCGCCGCGGAAGGCGTTCCGCAGGACGCCGTCACCGACCCGAAACACCGGGCCGGATCGGCGCGAGTCGTCTCCCGAACGGCCGATCTCGCCCGTTCGTGTCTCGACGAGGCGCAGGCGTATCTGGAGGCGATGCCGCTGCACGGGGGGAACACCCTCTCAGCGTGGCTCGTCCCATACGTGCTGGCCGTCGGCACGCTGCGCGAACTCGAAGAGCGACCCGAGGACGCGCTGACCCAAGCGGACGTGAAGGTCTCGCGGTTGGAGGTGTTCGCGGTGCTCGAAGCCGCCTCCACCGCCAGCCGGGAGACGGTCGCCGATCTCCGAGAGACCATCGCTCACGGGCCGTTCCACCGCGTCAGCGGCGGGGACTGAGCGGAGCGTCGAACGCGACGGTCGCACGAACGTATATATGCCGGCTTCGCGAATGTCGCCGAACATGGCCACAATTTCGAACATCTCGGTGTACCCGATCAAGGGGCTTCGACCCGAGGAACCCGACGCGGTCGAGGTCGCGGAGTCCGGTTCCCTTCGCTACGACCGCAAGTACGCGCTGTTCAGCGAGGACGACGAGTACGTCAACGGGCGGCGGAACCCCGAGATCCAGCGGGTTCGATCGTCGTTCGACCTCGAGGAGGGAGCCGTCACGCTGTGGACGGACGCGGACGACGACAGGGCTCGGTTCGTTCTCGACGACGAGACCGAACGGGTCGAAGCGTGGTTCAGCGACTTCTTCGACGAGCCGGTCAGACTGGAGAAGGCGAACACGAACTACACCGACAACGCCGGTGCGCTGTCGCGGAAGATGATCACCACCACGGGGCCGTCAATCGTGAGCAAAGCGACGCTCGAAACGGTCGCGTCGTGGTTCCCGGACCTGATCGACGGGCCCGAGGAGATGCGACGACGCGCGCGGCCGAACATCGTCGTCGACGGCGTCGAGCCGTTCTGGGAGGACCGCCTCTACGCGGACGAGGACCACCTCGTCACCTTCGAGATCGGCGACGTGTCGATGCAGGGGCTCCGCCCGCTGCCGCGCTGTTCGGTCCCCGCACAGAACCCCGACAGTGGCGAACTGCTGAAGACGTTCGTCAAGGAGTTCACGCGGAAACGCAAGGAGACGTTCCCCCCGTGGGGCGATCCGACGCTGCTGGGCGCCCACGACGAGTTGGACGCCGGCGACTACTACCTCGCGGTCGTGACGCGTATCCCGACCTCGGAGTGGGGCAAGCGCATCTCGGTCGGCGATTCGGTCGCGATCGAGGGCGAAAAATCGCTCATCACGGCGCTGTAAACGCACTTTCGCCGGGAGTACCACTATATGGCTCCCGAACGATGATGCACCGTATGCCCGACGAGGAGACCGTCCACGAGGCAGAGACGAAGCGGAGCCGACGGGGGATCGCGACGTACCTCCGGCGGCTGGCGAACGCGCTCAGCCGCGGCGAGCCCGTGCCGGCCGACGAGGAGCAGACGGTGACCGTGACGCCGCCGGCCGACCCCACCATGGAGGTCGAAGTCGAGCGCGAGGGCGATCAAGTCACCCTCGAACTCGAACTGGCGTGGACGGAGGGCGAGGACGACATCGACCTCGACGCCGACGCCAGCAAGGCGACGTTCGAGTTATTCGAGGACGCCGCGGAGAAATACCGCTGGCGACTCGTCCACGACAACGGCAACATCATCGCCGACTCGGGCGAGGGGTACGCCTCCGCACAGAAGGCCGAACAGGGACTCGACAGCGTCAAGGCGAACGCCCCCGGCGCGTACGTCGTCGATACGTCGAAAGAGGACGACGGCGTCGTCTCGGAGGGCGGCAGCGACGCCACGTTCGAACTGTTCGAGGATTCGGGCGGGAAGTGGCGGTGGCGGTTGGTCCACGACAACGGTAACATCGTCGCCGACAGCGGGCAGGGCTACGCCTCGAAGCAGAAGGCGAAACAGGGGATGCGGAGCGTGCAGTCGAACGTTCGGGGAGCAGGGGTCGAGCGGGTGGAGTAGGCAGTCTCACGAGCACGGTGAGGGCTGACGTTCTCGAAATAGCGACTCCGATATTGTCGTATGGAAGCCGACCGCCGAAGACGTTTCCTTGTAAGCGTTGTAAGGATTGACAGGAACCAAGACACATGTCCAACGCCAGCAAGCGAATCCCGGTCACAGAGGAACGGTGGAAGGAACTGAACGAACTGAAAGGGGCAGGCGAGACGTACGACGACCTGCTCG
The DNA here is from genome assembly GCF_005239135.1 of Natronomonas salsuginis. Lineage (NCBI taxonomy): Archaea > Methanobacteriati > Methanobacteriota > Halobacteria > Halobacteriales > Natronomonadaceae > Natronomonas > Natronomonas salsuginis. Next base: position 92,352 of record NZ_QKNX01000006.1, on the reverse strand, counting down.
CGGAGTTGATCCGAGAACACCAGCGGCGACAGCTCGCCGAGCGAGTCAAAGAGGTCCGGGAGGCGGACAGCGAGGAACTGACATCGCTCGATGAGTTATCAGGTCCTCCTCGCGGAGGCGGCCCGCAAGTACGTCGCCGCACTGGATGAAAAGAGCAGACGATCGTGAAGGATGACCTTCGGAAGTTATCAGACGACTCGTATCCGAGGCCGGGGTCCGGATCCGGTGACAAACAAAAGCTGGTCGTCGACGGCGAAGGATTATACCCGATACATATCGGTCGGACCCACACCGCGTTCTACGACGTTCTCGGAGCCGATGCGGAGGTCCGTATGATCGAGATTCTGGACATCGACGAAGCGCACAAACGCTACGGGTTCGACTGAACGAGTGGGCGGCTCCCGTCGCTCCGCTCTTTCGAGCCCAGCATTACCACGAGCACGGTGGGATTCGAACTGCGGTCGCTCCCGTTCGCTTGCGGCGCTTGGCTCTGAAGAGAGCATCCGCGCGAGCGAAGCGAACGCAGTTCTCCGGACGTGACCGGAGGGAGCGTCCGGCAGTTGTTCCCCCAAATTTTTTAATAGGAGTGGTTCGCCGGAGACGAACCCGACGAAGTAAAAAGGGGGAGCGAGCACGGTGGGATTCGAACCCGATGCCAGACCTCGCTTCGCTCGGTCTGCCGTGATTCGAATCCCGGCGCTCGCGCTGCTCACTGTCGTTCGCAGCAGCGAGCACGGTGGGATTCGAACCCACGACCATCGGATATCCCCCCACACCGGAACACCGGCGCGGTTAGAAGTCCGACGCTCTGTCCTAGCTGAGCTACGTGCCCTCGGATGCGGATAGTCGTGGCCCCCTCAAAAACGACACGGGTTTGCCCCCGCTTCGAACGCACAACAAAGCCTTCAAACGCGCGCTCGTCGTATCGCCGCTGAATGCGAGTCATCGCAACCGTCGGGCTGGCGGGCAGCGGCAAAGGGGAGTTCGCCGCCGTCGCCGAGCGCGCCGACGTGCCGGTCGTGACGATGGGCGACGTGATCCGCGCCGAGTGCCGCGATCGCGGGCTGGACCCGGCCAACCACCACGGCGAGGTCGCGAGCGCGCTGCGCGAGGAGAACGGCCCCACCGCGATCGCCGAGGCCTCGCTGCCGCACATCGAGGCGGCGCTGGAGAAGAGCGACACCGTGGTCGTCGACGGGATCCGGTCCGACGCCGAGGTCGACGTCTTCGAGGAGCGCTTCGGCGAGGCGTTCACGCTCGTCGGCGTCGAGGCGCCGTTCGAACTCCGAAAGGCGCGGATCACCGAGCGCGGCCGCGACAACGTCGAGGGCGGCGAATCGCTCGCGGCCCGCGACGAGCGCGAACTTGGCTTCGGGCTGGGCGCGGCGCTGGAGCGCGCCGACGTGACGATCGAGAACACCGGGACGCTGGCGGCGTTCCGCGAACGCGTTCGGGAGGTGCTCGAGGCGTGATCTACAGCGTCGACGTGCAGATCACCGCGCCGGTCAACGACACCGAGGTCACCGATCGGGTCGCCGACGCGATCTCGAACCTCTTTCCGGAGGCGGAGATCGAGACGCATCCGGGCGAGCTGCTGGCGACGTCTCACTCGATGGATCGCTTTTCGGAACGTCTCCACGAGCAGGCGATCCTCGACACCGCCCGCGGGGCCTTCTTTTCGGGCCAGGACGGCGACACGTTCAGTTTCGACCTGAAAAAGCAGGCGGCGTTCCGCGGCGTCGTCAACTTCGCCGTCGGCGGTGGGAGCGAGCTGGGCGAGATCCACGTCCGGGTTCGGGTGAACGATCCCGACGTGGAGTCGTTCATCGACCACATCGCGCCGGAGACGAAAGACGGCCGCCCGATCGAGTAGCGGCGCAAATCGCCCGGCCGAACGCTTATGCACGCGTCGCCCCAAATTGGTGGTATGTTCGCTCCGCTCCAGTTGGGTGGAACGGTATTCCCACTCGTTGCCCTCCTCCTGCTCGCGATCGCGATCGTCGCGGTGTACCAGGCCGTCGAGATCGTCAACGCGTACGAGAAGCGCGCGCTGACGGTGTTCGGCGAGTATCGAAAGTTGCTCGAGCCCGGGATCAACTTCATCCCGCCGTTCGTTTCGCGGACGTACACCTTCGACATGCGGACGCAGACGCTCGACGTGCCCCGGCAGGAGGCGATTACTCGCGACAACTCGCCGGTGACCGCCGACGCCGTCGTCTACATCAAGGTCATGGACGCCCGAAAGGCGTTCTTGGAGGTCGACGACTACAAGAAGGCCGTCTCGAACCTCGCACAGACCACGCTTCGCGCCGTTCTGGGCGACATGGAACTCGACGACACGCTGAACAAGCGCCAGGAGATCAACGCGAAGATCCGAAAGGAGCTCGACGAACCCACCGACGAGTGGGGGATCAGAGTCGAGAGCGTCGAGGTCCGAGAGGTCAACCCCTCGAAGGACGTCCAGCAGGCGATGGAACAGCAGACCTCCGCCGAACGGAAGCGCCGTGCGATGATCCTCGAAGCGCAGGGTGAACGCCGCTCCGCCGTCGAGAAGGCCGAGGGTGACAAGCAGTCCAACATTATCCGCGCGCAGGGTGAAAAGCAGAGCCAGATCCTCGAGGCGCAGGGTGATGCGATCTCGACGGTCCTCCGAGCGAAATCCGCCGAGTCGATGGGTGAGCGCGCCATCATCGAACGCGGCATGGAAACGCTCGAAGCCATCGGCCAGGGCGAGTCGACCACGTTCGTCCTCCCCCAGGAACTCACCTCCCTCGTCGGCCGCTACGGCAAACACCTCACCGGCGGTGACGTGACGAGCGACGGCCAACTGCTCGAGGGGCTCGACTTCGACGCGGAGACCCGCGAGATGCTCGGCTTGGACGATATCGAGGAGATCCTTGGCCAGATCGATCAGGAGGCCGAGATGGACGTCGAGTCGATGGAGGCCGAGGCCGAGGCGATTAAGACCGGCGCGGACCCCGCGAAGATCAAGGACCCCGACGAGGTCATCGCGGAGATGGACGGGGAGTTGGAGACCGAAGCGGCCGGCGACGGCGACGACCTCGAAACCGAGACGAACTGACCGTCACGCGACCCGACGGTTCGCCGTCCCGAAGCTGTTTTATCACGCTCGCACCTACCATCCGCAATGACCGACGGGGGTGTCGACGAGGGAAAGCGGGCGACGCTGAAGCGCTTCGCTGCCTTGGGGGCGGCGACGCCGCTCGTCAGGCTCTCCGACGACGACGCGAGTGAGGTCCGGGAGGCGATCGTCGGCTACCTCGCGGCGACCCCCGGCGCGCACTTCTCGAAGCTCCGTGACGACCTCAAGTTGGGGACGGGCGAGACCCAACACCACCTCCGGCGGCTCGAGCGCAACGGCGCGATCGAGCACCGAAAGGACGGCGAGTACAAGCGCTACTTCCCCGCCGGGCGGTTCTCCGCGTTCGAACAGCGGGCGCTCGGCTACCTCCGTCGGGAGACGCCGCGGCGGATGCTCGTGGCGCTGCTCCGTGATCCCGAGGCAACGGGCAGCGAGATTGCGGCGGCGGCGGACGTGTCTCGATCGACGGTCTCGAAGTACGCGGCGAAACTCGAGTCCGCGGGCTTGCTCTCCCGGACGAGCGGCTACAGCGTCGAACGGCCTGAGGCGCTGCTCGTCCTCGTCGTACGGTACGCTGACTCGTTCGGGCCCGAGGCGGTCGAGCTCGCTGACGCGGCCGACGAGTTCGTCCGCTACGCCCCCTAGACGCTGACCTTCCAGGTCGTCCCCGAGGAGTAGCCCCACTTTTCGACGTCGACGTCGAGCGCTCCGTCGCGGATAGCGCTCATGTTCGCGCCAACCTCCTTGGCCGACAGCCCGAGCTCCTCGCCGATGAGCCGGGACTTGAAGTACGTCTTGGTCCGGCCCTCGCGCCGCAGATACGTCAGGATCTGCCGCTGTTTGTCCGTGAGTTCGGTCGCCGCTGCCGGTGCGGTCGCGCTCATACCACACCCAACGGTAGGGATGATAAAAGGCGGTTTGGTACAGTCGGCCAACACGCCGCATTCATGCGCTTTTGTGGTTCTATCGGGGGCAGCGACCGGACAGAAGAACGTCGGTTGGTACGGATCGAAAACGAGAAGACGAATCGCGGTTATGGGTCGGTGGACTCGTCGGAATATGTAAATTAATTCGCGCAGTACGAGACGCATCGTCCGGTCGAAATCGATCGCCGACCGTCGTCGCTACTCGATGATCTCGCCGACCGCGAAGTTGGACTTGACTTCCGAGACTTCGATCTTGACGCGCTCGCCGACCTCCGCGCCGGGGACGATGATGACGTACCCGCGCTCGACGCGCGCGATGCCGTCGCCCTGCTTGCCGAGATCCTCGATCTCGACGTAGCGGATCTCCCCGGCCTCGACGGGCGGTTGTGGTTCGTCCGAGGGGGCCTCGGAGACCTCCGCGTCCGACGAGGCGACCTCGCCATCGCCCGAAATGAGCGCGACGCGGTAGGTCTCGCCGGCACCGACGGAACCGGTCTCGATCTCGCGTTTGGGTACCTCGACGACGAAGCGGTCATCGGTTTCTTCGATCTCCGCGCTAAACAGACACAGGAGCTTCTCAGAGATTTCCATAGAGCTTCTGTTTCGACATGTCGGCCCCGCGTATAGAAGCTATCGGCTGGGTCGAACGTGACTGTCGGGCGCGCGCCGGGAGCGACGGGTGAAGCGGCCGTTCGACCCGTTCGCTTCGGTGACATTTATATACACTCCGTTCCGCGTGCCGCAGTTATTTATATATCCCATGCTCCGTCTTCTCCGTTTATTATGAACTCGGGACGTTCGAGCCGCGAACGTCACGACGACCCGTCGAGCGGCGTGCCGTCCGGGCGCTTTTGACCCTCCGAATCGTGGACGACGACGCCGGGCGCGTCCGTGGGTTCGTAGTTGTCCCGGACACGGATGGCCTCCTCGAGTTCCCGAACGGCCCGTTCTTTGAGCGCGTGCGCCAGTTCCTCCGCCTCCTCGCGGGTGATGTCGCGTCCGAGCCCCTCGCACTCGTGGGCGCGAACCGCGCCCGCCCGCTCGACGACGCCGCCCATCGGCTCCGTAGTCCCGAGACCGCCGGCGTCGGGGGTGGCGACGGAAAACGGGTACGTCCGGCAGACGAGCGGTCGGTCCTCGTGAACCGTACACGCGCCGGTGCCGTCGTCTGACTCGGTGTAAAACGTGCAGTCGCCGCAGTCGTCGGTCTGGATCGCCCACTCGAACGTTTCGCCCGCGAGATCGCCGTCGTCGGTTTCGGCGAGCCCGTACGGCATCGGGCGGGCGACGTCGCGCCAGTCGTACTCGCGGTCGCGGGCCGCCTCGGACGCCCGTAACTGGCGGACTTCGTCGGGGAACACCGTGGCGGTGTGCGGCTCGCGGTCGCCGTCACCGTCGACCGGATCGGCGGCCTTACAGCAGGCACCACACCGGGTGCACTCGAAGCCGATCGACTCGATGGCGTCGGCGAGGTCCGCGACCGAGAGCGCGCGCGCCCGGTCGAGTTCGACTTCGAGGGAGTCCATACCCGTCCGTTCGGACGCTCGTTTATAAGCGATGCGTTCGGGACAGTGGGTCGCGTCGGTGGGGCTGTGCGACCGCGGAGCGTATGATGCACGTCGCGGCGGTGGTTGTTTTTAAGTACACCCCCGTGCATCGAAGACGTATGGGCGTTTTCGACATTATCCGAGCGATGCTCGGCCTCAGCGGCTCCGACGAGTCGGAGGGGACGAACGTCGCCGTGGCGCGTGAACGAGAGGAGGACGAGGAGACGACGGAGGCCGACGAAGCCGCCGCGGGGACGGACGCGCCGGCCGCCGAATCTGCCGAGTCGGACGCGTCGGTCGACGAAGACGGACTCGAAACCGAAGCGGGCGGAGACGAAGAAGACGAGGAATCGACGGACACGGACGAGGCCGACGCTGCCGACGAAGCTGACGACGGCGAAACGGACGACGCGGCCGACGACGGCGAAACGGACGCCGACCCCGTCGACACGGTCAGCGGGATCGGCCCGGCGTACGCCGAGCGGCTGGCCGCCGCGGGCGTCGAGACGGTCGCCGACCTCCTCGACGCGGACGCCGACGCGGTCGCCGACGCGACGGAGATCTCCGCAAAGCGGATCACCCGCTGGCAGGAGAGCGCGACGGAGTGAGCGACTGAGCCCCGACTCGGAGCCCCCGGAGAACCGCCCGGACCGCAAAACCGTTATTCTTCGGTCCCCCTCAGTAGGGCAATGCGAGTGATCACCGACCGGGAGTCGTTCCGTGCCGTGGCCGCCGAGGCGGCCGAAACGGCGCGGATGCCGGTCGAACTTCGAACCCGGGTCTCCGACCCCTTCGAGGCGTATCGCCGCGCCCGGCGCGGCGACGGCGGCGACGTCTTCTTGGAGACGAGCGGCGGTCAGTCCGGCTGGGGCTACTTCGCGACCGATCCGATCGAACGCGTCACGGTGTCGTCGGACGCGGTCGCACTCGATGACGAGAGCGGCGCGGAACGCGGCCGGCACGCGAGTTCGCCGTCGCTCGCGACGCTCGACGCCGCGTTGCGCGCCGAGAACCTCGCGCGCGGCGACTGCGAGACGCCGTATCCGTGTGGGTTGGTCGGCTGGCTCTCCTACGACGTCGCGCGGGAGCTCGAAGCGATTCCGGAGGAGACCGACGACGACCGCGGTCTTGCCCACCTGCAGCTCGCGAAGTACGACCGGATCGCCGCCTGGAGGGAGCCCCGCGGCAACGAGGTCGAACTGCGAATCACGGCCTGTCCGCGACTCGACGAGCACGAATCGGTCGATGCGGCCTACGACTGGGCGCTCGGGCGCGCCCGCGACCTCCTCGCCAGGATCGTCGCCGGGGACCGCTCCGCCGGGCGCGCGCCTGCCGAGGGCGAGCGGGCCGCCTTCGAGAGCGGCTGCGGACGGGCGGCGTTCGCGGACCGAGTTCGGGCGATCAAAGCATCGATCCGCGACGGGGACACGTTCCAGGCGAACGTCTCCCAGCGGCTGTCGGCCCCGGCGGCCGTCCACCCCGTCGAGGCCTACGCCGCCCTGCGCCGCGTCAATCCGGCACCCTACTCCGCCCTCCTCGAGTTCCGGGGCATCGATCTGGTGAGCGCGAGCCCCGAGCTCCTCCTCGACGTCGAGGGCGATCGACTCCTGACCGAACCGATCGCGGGCACCCGCCCGCGCGGGGAGACGCCCGAGGCGGACCGGGCGCTGGAAGCCGAACTGCTGGCCGACGACAAAGAGCGCGCCGAGCACGCGATGATGGTCGATCTCGAACGAAACGACCTCGGGAAGGTGAGCGAGTACGGCAGCGTCGACGTCGCGGAGTACCGCCGGGTCGACCGCTACTCGGAGGTGATGCACCTCGTCAGCCTCGTCGAGGGGCGATTGCGCCCGGAGCGCTCGGTCGCGGACGCCGTCGGCGCGATGTTCCCCGGCGGGACGATCACGGGCGCGCCGAAGCCGAAGACGATGGCGATCATCGACGACGTCGAACGGACGCGACGCGGCCCCTACACCGGCAGCATCGGCATCTTCGGGTTCGACGACCGGGCGACGCTGAACATCGTCATCCGGACGCTCGTCCGAGACGGCGATCGCTACGACCTCCGAGTCGGGGCGGGGATCGTCCACGATTCGGACCCCGACGTCGAGTACGAGGAGACGCTCGCGAAGGGCCGGGCGCTCGTCAACGCGATCGACGCCGCGCTCGAAGACCGGGCGACGTTCACGCTGGAGGCGGCGCGATGACCCGGCCAACAGTACTCGTCGTCGATAACTACGACTCGTTCGTCTACAACCTCGTCCAGTACGTCGGCACGCACGCCGAGGTGGTTGTCCGGCGCAACGACGCGATCTCCGTCGAGGGAATCGAGCGACTCGATCCCGACGGGATCGTCGTCTCGCCCGGCCCCGGAACCCCCGCTGAGGCGGGCGTCTCGACCGCGATCTTCGAGTCGCTGTCGTACCCGACGCTCGGCGTCTGTCTCGGCCACCAGGCGCTGTGTGCGGCCCACGGCGTCTCCGTTGGGTACGCACCGGAGGTCGTCCACGGGAAACCCTCGACGATTACCCACGACGGAGCGGGCGTCTTCGAGGGGCTCCCCGAGCGCTTCGACGTGGGCCGGTATCACTCGCTGGCCGCCGAAACCGGGGCGCTGCCGCCGGAACTGGTCGAGACAGCGAGAACCGAGGCCGGGACCGAAGACGAGCGCGCCGTTCTCATGGGCGTCCGCCACCGCGAGAAACCCCACGAGGGCGTCCAGTTCCACCCCGAGAGCATCCTCACGGACGTGGGCGAGCGGATGATCGAGACGTTCTGTCGGCGTTGTCGGACCTGATGATGTCGCTTTTGTACCACCTGAACGGCGAGTTGGTCGAGCGCGCGCAGGCGACCGTTCACGTCGACGACCGCGGCTTTCGGTACGGCGACGCCGCCTTCGAGACCTGCCGCGCCTACGGCGCGAGGGTGTTCGAGTGGAACCGACACCGCGACCGGCTCGAGGCGACCTGCGAGACGCTCGGGATGGCCGAGGCGGTCCCCGACGACCTCGAATCCCGCGTCGAGGCGACGCTCTCGGCGAACGAGCTCGAAGAAGCCTACGTCCGCGTGTCGGTCAGCCGGGGCGTCCAGCCCGGGAAACTGACGCCCGCCGCTGAGGTCGATCCGACAGTCGCCGTCTACGTCAGACCGCTGTGCCGAGGCGGCGTCGGCGGCGAGCCGATCTGGGATGGCCCCGCGACCGTCGAAACCGTCGAGACGCGTCGGATACCCGACGCCGCCGTCCCCGTCGACGCGAAGACACACAACTACCTCAACGGCATCCTCGCGCGGCTGGAGCTGCGAGAGTCGGACGCCGACGAGGCGATCATGCGCGACACCGACGGCTTCCTCGCGGAGGGCGCGACGAGCAACGTGTTCTTCGTCGACGACGGGACGCTGCGGACGCCCGCGACGGGGACGATCCTGCCGGGCATCACCCGCGAACGCGTCGTCGAACTGGCCGCCTCGGTCGGCATTCCGGTCGAGATGGGGCGATACGAGCCGGCGGCCCTGCGGGACGCCGACGAGGCGTTCTGTACGAACACGACCTGGGAGTTGCGCCCGATCGCCCGAATCGACGGCAAGCCGGTCGGTCGCGGCGACGCGACGGCGGGCGATGGCGACGGAACGGCGGGCGGCGGACCGATCACGGAGCGCCTGCGGGCGGCCTACGACGAGCTGGTCGAACGGCGCTGCTACGATTGATCTGACAGGACGAGGACGCTATCGGGGGGCGCCGTACTCGATGATCTCGCCGTAGCGCTCGTCCTCGACGACCTCGTACTCGGAGCGCTGTCTGGCGAGGATGGTGTGCGACATCGACGAGAACAGCCACTCGCCGTCGACCTTCTCGTACTCGTCGAAGTAGCGGCCCTGCCGCCAGCCGGCGGTGCCGTCGGCGAGCGCGTAGTGGATTTCGAGGTACCACTCGGCGCTCGCGGTGTCGCCGTCGACGTCGATCGTCGGGTGGTGCATCACGTGCGCCGTGTACTCGAAGGCATCCGCGAGCGTCGTCTCGATGAACGCCGCGATCTCCGCGTGGCCCTCGTGGGTCCCCCAGCCCTCGAGGGCGTACGTCGCGTCCTCGGTGAACAGCTCGACCACGCTATCGAACTCGTCGTCGTCGAGTCGGCGGGCGTACTCGTATTTCAGCCGCTCGATCTCGCCTCTGTCTTCGAGCGCTCGCACCCTGTCTTCGAGGTCCATGCGTGGGGGGCACGCAGGTCGGTCTTAAGGGTTGCGGCGAGAGGTCTTGCTATTGTCGCACACAGTCCCTGTATCGCGGGACGACGGTAGGAGAACCATCGATCACCGAGGGCGCTCGAACACCACGTCGGTGGACGGCGCACGCCGCTCAGAACTTGTAGTTCGATTTCGATTCCAGATCCGCGTCGTCGGCCTCGATCGGCCCCTCGCGGACGAACTCGTAGTCGTCGTCGACAAGATATACGTCACCGTCCTCGACCTCGATCTCGACTTCGTTCAGGTACGCGCCCTCGCAGGGGCCGAAGTTGCAGAAACCGGTGTCCGATTCGAAGTACGCGCCGTGGTTCTCGCAGATGAGCTCGCCGTTGCGCATCTCCGCGCCGGTTCCCTTGTCGATCTTGATGTGGGTGTAGTGTTGGCAGTAGTTGAACCAGGCGTGGAGGTCGTCGTCGGTTCGGACGAGAATGCCCTCGCGTTTCTCCCCCGAATCGATCTCCCGGAGCGTGAACACGAGCGTCGTTTCGGCCGGCACATCGTTCGTCGCGGCAATCCGTCGCGCGGTAGCCATCGCCCGTCCGTAGCGGCGGGGGCTACAAACCCTTTCTGACAGCGGACGAGGACGGCGCGTGCGACGATGCGTTGGGGCAGGAAGGTATATATCGGTCGTGTAAACTACTCCACCCTACTCGCTCACGGCTGACGCCGTTCGCTCCTTGAGGGTGGGGCTTTGATGTGGACGCCCGGCAATCAGGCACCGGCAATAGCGAGTTTCACGTTAGCAGTTCGACGCACGCCCATACATCAGAGAGTACCCGACGGTACTCATACGTTTGGGAGTCGGTCGGTCGGAGTATGCCGGTTGTGTCGTACCATGTCGGGTTCCTCTCCGACCTACTCGCTCTCTTCGCTACGCTTCGGTCGCTCCTTGAGGCCGGAGGCTCCACCTCGAATTATGCCGAAAACGTCGCTACGAACCCACGAACGAGTTCCGTGTCACCGTCGACGGCGAGGAACTGCCCGCCGAGTGGACCGAGGAGAACCCGGAGACGTGCGCCGCCGTCGCCGACGCGTTGCCGATCGAGGGGCGCGCGTCCCGCTGGGGCGCGGAGCTATACGTCAGAATCGACGTCGACGCGCCCGCGGAGTCGACGCGGTCGGAGGTCGAGCCCGGCGCGCTCGCCTACTGGCCACAGGGGAACGCGATCTGCCTGTTTTGGGAGCCGACGCCAGCAAGCCCGGGCGACAAACCGATCGAGAGCTATTATGATAGCACCTGTGCTTTTGTGCTACAATCCCCAATGCAAACCCGCGAGAGGCCCAAAACGCGGCAATCTCGGGTTCCCGATGGCGCTTCAGGTGTGGGATGCACCACTCTACTCACTTCGAACCGAGACTATCCGGCGACGACGCCAGCGCGACGGCGTCACCCCCCGCGTCGCCGCCGACGACGAACTCGCCGGGAGCCGCCGGACCGATTGCGACGGTTGCGCCGGCCACGATCGGCGCGACGAGCCCCGCGACGACGACGGACGGGTCCGCGAACGAACTGCGAACGGCGACGGCGCTCTCGGCGTCGAGGCCGTTCCGCTCGACGATCGACCGAGCCGACCGCAGGACCTCGCGGTGGGAGTACGTCTCGTCGGCGGTCCGAAGCAACGGATCATCCGGATCGACGCGGTCGGGCGGTTCGGTCGGGTTCTCGCTCCAGACGTCGCGCTCGAAGTACGAGACGTCCGGGGTAGCCGGGGGATCGCCGTAGACGACCCGTTTCGTGGCCGGGCCGGCGTCGTACTCGTCGAGCGAGGCCGTCGGCACGACTAGCGCGCGCGTGTCGTCGCCGACGGGTGACGGCGGCCCGAACCGCACGGTCGCGCCGAGGGCGGCCGCCCCAAAGAGCGTCAACACCGGCTCCGGGATCGGGTCGTCGGCGATCGCGACGGTGACGCCGCCTCGAACGCCGAGCAGCCGCAGAAAGTTGCCCGTCTTCCACGCACTCGTACAGAAGCGACGGTAGTCGTACGCTCGCCCGACGGCCGGTGCCGACAGCGCGGTCGCGTCCGATCGCCGATCGCGGGCGATCGCATCGCCGAGAACCTCCATGCCCGCGTTACGTCGTCCGGCGATTTATACCCACGCGATCCGCGTCCGCCGTATTCGTCACGTACTTCCGAACACCGACCCTACGAAGAGTATGGAGTATCTCGAGCGCCGTCGGGCGCTTGTCGGGTCGCGGCTGACCGCCGTGCTCGACGCCACCGGGCCGGAGGCAATGTGCGACCGGCTGAAGCACGTCTCGCTGTCGGGTGGCAAACGCGTCCGACCGATGGTGACGCTGCTCGCCTTCGAAGCCGCGGGCGGTCGACTCGTCGACGAGTCCGGATCGCTCGTCGGCGACGACGGCGACGGGTCGACGCCGGCCGCCGAGGCGCTCGAGTTTGCCGTCGGGATCGAATTGGTACACAACGCTTCGCTCGTCGTCGACGACATCATCGACGAGTCGGCGCTCAGACGCGGCGTCGACAGCGCCTGGACGGCGTTCGGACACGGTCCGGCGATCGCAGTGAGCGACGGGTTGCTCGGCGAGGCATTCTCGCTGTTCGGCAGCGACGACCGGGCGATGCGAGCGGTCGCCGAGGCGATGGTCGAACTAGGTGAGGGCGAGGCGACCGAACTCGTCGCACAGCCGGCGACCGAGGAGGAGTACATGGAACTGGCCCGCCGGAAGACCGGGGCGCTGTTCCGGGCCGCCGCCGAACTTGGCGCGATCGCCGCAAACGCCGATACCTACACCGTCGAGTCGTTCGGCGGGTACGCCGAACGCGTCGGGATCGCCTTTCAGATCCGCGACGACGTGCTCGACGCGACGGCCGACGCCGACGCCCTCGGAAAGCCGGCGGGCCGGGACGAAGCGATGGAACGACCCTCGCTGGTCCAGATCACGGATCTGACGCCGGAGGAGATCAACGACCGCGCTCGCGAGGAGTCCGAGGCCGCCCTCTCAGCGCTGTCGGCGGCCGACCCCGGTGAGTCGCCCGCGGTCGAGTATCTGCGTGACCTCGCGGAGTTCGTCGTCGTCCGCGAGCGCTAAGTTGGTTCGATCGGAGGCTCGCTCGAACCCCGAACGAAAACGCGTTTACCCCCGGGACTCACAGATCCGCCCATGATAGTACCGGGGTCCGCATCACAGGAGGTCGCGGCCGAACTCGCGGCCGAACTCGACGAACCGCTCGCGTCCGTCGAGTACGAATGGTTCGCCGACGGGGAGACGCTGGTCCGCGTTCCGGAGACCGACGACCGGGCGGTCGTGGTCGCCTCGACGGTCTCCTCGGACGCGCACGTCGAGTTGCTGCAGTTACAGGACGCCGCCCGACAGCGAGCCGACGAGGTGGTCACCGTCCTGCCGTACATGGGCTACGGCAGACAGGACGAGGCGTTCGCCCCCGGTCAACCGGTCTCCGCGCGGGCGATGGCGCGGGCGATCTCCACCGGAACCGATCGGGTCGTGACCGTCAATCCCCACGAGGAGGCGGTTACGGGCTTTTTCGACGTCCCGTGTTCGTCCGTCGACGCCGCCGGTCGGCTGGCGGCCCCCCTCCCAGAGCTTTCGGATCCCCTGTTCGTGTCCCCCGACTCCGGCGCGATCGAGCTCGCCGAGGCGATCCGCGACGCCTACGGCGGCGGCGAGGCTGACTACTTCGAGAAAGTCCGGCACTCCGACACGGCGGTCGAGATCAAGCCGAGCGACGCGTCGACGACGGGCCGCGACGTGGTGTTGATCGACGACATCATCGCGACCGGCTCGACGATGAGCACGGCGATCGCCCAGCTTTCGGGGCCGGATCGCGTCTTCGTCACCTGCGTCCATCCGATGCTCGCCGCGAACGCCCGAACCAAGCTGGCGAACGCCGGCGTCGACGCGGTGTACGGCACGGACACGATCGAGCGCGCGGTCTCGTCGGTCAGCGTGGCGCCGGCGATCGCCGACGCGTTGTAGCCCGGCGGATCAACGACGCCGCGAGAGAAGGGACGCGACGAGCAGCGCGACGACCGCCACCGCCGGTCCGAAGCCGGACTGGTCGTCGATCGCCGTGGGGTCGGGGACAGTCGGCCCGGTCGCTTCAGCCTCGACGGTGATGGTCGCCGTCCGCCCGCCCGCGGAGACGGTGTACGTCCCCGGCCCCTCGAACTCGATCGCCGCCTCGACGGTCGCCGTCCCCTCGCCGACCCGGACTGACTCGGTCGCCACGGGGGTACCGTCCACGTCGAACACGACCTCACCGGTCGCGGGGCGATCCGCGGCCGACGCGACGGTCACTCGAACCGTGACGGAATCGCCGGGGCCGACGGTCGTCCGCGCCGCTTCGAGCACCGTCGCCTCGGTGTCGGCCGGTTCCTCGACGATGGCCGTCACTCGCTCGTCGCCGACCTCCACCTCGTACTCGCCCGGCGAATCGAACGCGTGCGAAAACCGGATCGTCGTCGATTCGCCCGGGTCGAGGCGTCCGGTTTCGATCGCGACTAACTCGCGGTCGACGCGCAGTTCGGCCTCGAAGGAGCCCGCGTCGTCGCCGACGTTTTCGGCCCGCACGCGCCACTCGAGCGTTTCCTCGGCGACGATTCGCGGCTCGTCGAGCGCGGCCGACCGATACGGCCCCGACACCCCGGTCTCCTCGATCGCGTACCTGATGTCCGGGCCGCCGAAGGCGTCGACGTGTTCGCTCTGCGTCGCGATCGGCGGAACGGCCGTCGTCTCGGTGTACCGTTCGGCGTCGGCTCGGATCTCGTCGCCGCCGGCCGATTCGATCGCGTCGAGGAACGCCCGCTGCGTCAGCTCCGCGCCCGGCTCGTTCACCCGTGCGACGACGGCGTCGAGCGTGGTGTCGGCGTCGGCGCGAAGCCGCCGGTCGAGGTGCGCGAAGACGAGCGCGCCGCGGTCGTAGTCGGCGCTGCTGTCGTCCCAGCTCTCCGGTTCGGCGAGTCGCACGTCGTCGTACTCGCTACCCGCCCCATCTTCGAGTTTGGTTCGGAACTGTCGATACGTGATGTCGCCGGCCTCGTAGGGGATGAGGGCGGCGTAGTAGTCGGCCATCCCCTCGATCGTCCAGCGAGTGGCGTCGGTCGGCTCGTAGCGCTGGCGCGTGTGTACATACTCGTGAACCCACGTATCGCGGTTCGTCCCGAGCCGCTCGACGTCCCTGACCCACATGTCGCCGCCGTCGCCGCGCTGAAGACCGGCAGGAGCCCACCTGTGCTCAGCGGTGGGGGCAGCGACGACGAACACCTCGTCGGTCGGTTCGCCGATCGCGAGTCGTTCGGCCGCAGTTTCGAGCGCGACGAGGATATCTTCGAGATCCGCTTCGAGGTCGGCCGCGTCGGGGACGACGAGGCGGAACTCCTGACCAGCGGCCGCGCCGGTGTGCTCGATGTAGGGGCCGAGGTACGCCATGTGCGTGCTGGCGATCCCCGCGCCCTCGACGGTGTTCTCGCGGACGAGATCGGGCTGCGTCCCGGTCCACGAGACGTCGACGCCCGGCGTCCGGACCAGCGCCCACTCGTCGGCGACGACGAAGGAGTGGCCCTCCCGATCGCCGCGCGTCCCGTACACCGTCCCCTCGAACTCGTAGGTCACGCTTGGCGTCGACGTGGTTCGCGTCCACTCGTACGTCCGATCGCCGACCCGTCTGAAGCCGTCCGTCTCTCGAACCTCGACGCCCTCCGGGAGCGTGATTTCGAGGCCGACGGTCGAGGCGGGGATCGACAGCCGCGTCTCGACGTCGATTCGATCCGGCGTCTCCGACTGCGAGAGGGCGTTTTCGAGTTCGATCGCGCCGTCCGCACCGGCGACTGGCCCGGCGACCGCGGCCGCGCCGACTAGACAGCCGACGAGGAGGAAAAAGAGAACGATGAGGCGAGCGGTCGCCGATCGCTTCATTACCGATTTTCGACGGGTTCGATGGAGATGAACATGTCGACCGACTCGACGTCCCACACGCGCTCGTGACCGTCCTCGACGGAGCCGAACTCGGCGGCTCTGACCTCGCCGGCGATGAGGTCACGGTGCTCGTCGACGAGGGCGGCGACGCGGTCGTCGCGAACGTCTAACTCGACGCGGATCTCGGCCTCGATGTCGAGGTCGAGCTCCTTGCGCATCTCCTGTATCCGCCGGACGACCTCGCGGGCGTACCCCTCGCTCTCGATGTCCTCGGTGAGCGTCGTGTCGACGTAGACGACGCCGAGATCGTCACCGTCGACGCTGAAGGCGGTCCCCTCGACGCGCTTGGGCGTCTCGGTGTTGAACGAGATCATCTCGTCGGTCAGTTCGACCTCGTGGCCGAGTTCGTCGGCGACCGCCGCGGACAGCGATTCGAGCGTCGGATCGGTGACGGAGACTGCGTTGATCGCGTTCATGACCTCGCTGGCCTCGCCGCCGAAGGTCGGCCCGAGGATCGACATGTCCGCGCGGGCGCTGTAGGAGAGCTCCTCCCAGTCGGCGTCGGGGTCGATCAGCTCGATCTCGCGGGCGTTGAGGCGGTCACAGAGGAGGTCGCGGTGGCGATCGACCGCCTCAGCCGTCCGGGCGTCGTCCGCTGCGACGACGACCCGCGTGACGGGCCATCGGAGCTTCCGCTCGGCCTGCTGGCGGGCGTTCGAGCCGGCCTCCTCGACCGCGTCGACGATCTCGACGTCCGTCTCGAGTTCGGGGTCGTGGAATCGCTCGTCGACTGTCGGCCACTCGCACATGTGGACCGTCGGATGGCCCGACTCGCCGGTCAGGGTGTCGTAGATCTCCTCTGCGACGAACGGCGCGTAGGGGGCGAGCAGCTTCGTCGTCTCGACGAGCGCGTGATACAGCGTCGCGTAGGCGGCGCGCTTGCTCGCGGAGTCGGACTCGTCCCACATCCGCTCGCGAACGACTTGGATGTAAAAGCGAGAGACGTCCTCGACGACGAAACCGAGCAGTTCGTCGAGCGCCTTATCCTGTCGGTACGCCTCCCAGTGGTCGGTCATCTCGGCGGTGACCGACTGCAGCCGCGAGAGGATCCACTCGTCGACGGTCTCGAGTTCCACGCCGTCGATCGACGCCGACTCGGGGTCGAACTCGTCGAGCCGCATGTACGGCAGCGGGAACCGGAAGACGTTCCAGAGGATGTTCAGATCGCGCTCGCGGTTGCCCATCTCGTCCCACGAGAAGCGCATGTCGTCGGCCTGTGGGTTCTGACTGAGCAGGAACAGCCGCATCGGGTCCGCACCGTGGCGGTCGATCGCCTCCTGGGGCGCGACGATGTTGCCAATCGATTTCGACATCTTGCGACCGTCTTCGGCTAGCGCCCACCCGTGCATGAGCACGCGCTTGTACGGCACCTCGCCAAGCGCGGCGCTGCCCATCCCGAGTTGCGACCAGAACCATCCGCGGGTCTGATCGTGGGCCTCCATGATCAAATCGGCCGGCCACAGCTCCTCGAAGGCCGCCTCGTTCTTCGGATAACCGATGGTCCCCCACGTGGCAACCGAGGAGTCGAGCCACACATCGAAGACGTCGGGCACGCGAGTGTGGGTGACGCCCTCTTCGGTGATCGTGAGCTCGTCGACGGTGTCTTTGTGGATGTCGACCGTCTCGGGGTCGATCTCCTGATCGACGCGTTCGGCGAGTTCGTCGCGCGTGCTGACGACGATGGCGTCGGCGACGTCGCCGCTCCAGTCAGTAGGCGTCCAGATCGGGATCGGGATCCCCCAGTAGCGCTGTCTGGAGACGTTCCAGTCCGGGGAGTCCTGGATGAAATCCTTGAACCGAACGTCGCGGGCCTCCTGCGGATACCACTCGCTGTCGTCGACGTTCGCGAGCAGTTCGTCTTTGATATCCGTGACGGTAATGAACCACTGGTCCGTGACCATCTGGATGATCGGTGTATCGCAGCGCCAGCAGTGGCCGTAGTCGTGGTGGTATTCCTCGCTGGCCAACAGCAGCCCGTTTGCGTCGAGGTCGGCGATGATCTCGTCGTCGGCGTCCTTGACGAACTGCCCGGCGTACTCGCCCGCGGCGGCCTCGAAGACGCCGTCGGGACCGACCGGACAGAAGACGTCCAGCCCGAGTTCCTCCCCGCGCTCGAAGTCGACCTCACCGTGGCCCGGCGCGGAGTGGACCAGCCCGGTCCGATCGGCCTCGACGTACTCCGCGCCGTAGACCTCGAGCGCTCCCTCGAAGGCGGGCGCATCCGGAACCTCCTCGCGCAGGGGGTGCTCGTAGCGCCAGCCGACGAGGTCCTCGCCGGACAGCTCCTCGCGGATCTCGTATGCGTTGTAGCCGCCGCGGTCGAGCACGTCCTCGACGCAGGACTCCTCGAGGTACAGCACCTCCGTTTCGCCGCCCTTCTCGGCCCCGACCGCCAGGTACGTCGCCTCGGGGTCGACTGCGACGAAAGTGTTCGCCGGGATCGTCCACGGTGTCGTCGTCCAGATGACGAGAAAGCCGTCGCGGTCTTCCAGCGCGAACTTCACGTAGATCGAGGGGTCGTCGACGTGTTCGTACTCGACCTCGTTGTTCGCGATCGCCGTCTCACACCGCGGACACTGGCTGATCGAGCGTTTGCCCTGCTCGACCAGGCCGCGGTCGTGTGCCTTCGATAACCCCCACCACGCGGCCTCCATGTACTCGGGGTCGACCGTCTTGTACGGGTCGTCCCAGTCCATCCAGACGCCGAAGGATTTGAAGTCGTTCTGTAAGCCTTCGAGCTGCTCGTCGGCGAACTGCTTGCACTCGTCGATGAAGTTCTCCTCGCCGAAGGCCTCGATGTCCTTTTTGTTCTCGAAACCGAGCTTCTCCTCGACTTTCGTCTCGATCGGCAGCCCGTGCATGTCGTAGCCGGGGCGATCGGTCACGTCGTAGCCGCACATCCGCTTGTAGCGGATGTAGGCGTCCTTCAGCGTCTTGTTCCACGTCGTCCCCATGTGGGCGGCCCCGGAGGTGTACGGCGGCCCGTCAACGAAGAAGAAGTTCTCGCCGTCGGCGCGGTGGCGTTTCGTTTTCTCGTAGGCGTCGACGTCGTCCCAGTACTCGAAAACCTGTTCCTCGACCGCGTGGGGGTCGTACTGGTCGTCGACCTCGGCGAACCTGCTCATACCGGGACAATCAGTCGCCGCTGTTAAATGGGAATCGGTACCGACCGCTGTATCGGCGTGGAACTCGCGAAGGCGCGTCCCACCTTCTGGCAGCCCGCGCCACATCTCGGAGGCGCGAATTCAGCCACCTACTCGTCGGCCGCCTCGAGGGCCGGATACGGGGGCGGTCTCTGCGCGTCGTCGTCGCCACGATCGAGCCGCCAGTCGTACAGCGCTCGGCCAAACGCCCCGAGCCCGAATAACGTGATCAAGACCAATAAGAATCCCACGTAGGGAAGCGCGTTGGCGAGGCTCACAATCGCCAACCCGAGCGCGAGCCCGCTCCATCGATGGCCGCGGTCGAACGCGGATAGCCCCCACGTCCCGAGTGCGAACGCCCCGTAGACGAGGCCGATCCACAGAACGAAAACGAAGCCGTAGGTGGCGAAGAACGCCAGCGGGATCCCGATGATGGAGAGAAACAGCGCGCCGAGAGCGAACGGCATCGCGAGCAGCGTCAGCAGTCCGACACCGCCGCTGAGGAGTGGTCGGTCGGTACCCTGCTCGGAGACGCGAGCGCTGAATCTGGGCGCGGCCACGAGGAGGACGGCTCCGAGCGCGAAGTTCGCACAGAAGAGGTACAGCCCGAAAAGCGGCGTCACGACCGCATCGGGAACGTCGGGCAGCGACGCGCCCGAGAACGGGCCCATCCCGAGTTCGTCGCGATCGGTCTCGGTCACGGTGCCCGTGATTTCGGCGTCTCCCGAGATCGTCGCCTCGTCCGCGCTGTACGTGAGATCGCCGCCGATCGCCGCCGTCGGGCCGACCCGAACGGTGTCACCATCGAGCCGCGTGTCGTCCTCGACCGTCCCGTCGACCGTGACTGCCCCGCCGGTCGTCCGAACCATCCCGTCGACCGCTGCGGACTCTCGAACGCGGACGTCACCGCCGGTGGCCGTCAGGTCGCCCGCGACGGTGCCTTCGATAATCACCGACCCCGCGGTCGCCGTCACGTCACCGGTCACGTCGCCCGTAATGGTCACCGTCCCGCCGGTCGCCGTCAAATCGCCATCGACCGTCCCCTCGATGCGAACGTCACCGGCCGTGGCTTCGAGATCGCCCTTGTGCGTCTCCTCGGGGCCGATCACGACCGAGCCACCCGTCAGTTGCTCCTGTGCGCCGACGACGCCCGGAGTTATCGACAGGCACAGCAGTCCGACGATCACGAATACAGCAGGTCCGCCGAATCTCTCGTTGGAGGTGGACACCATACTCAGGGCTCACAATTACAACCGGAACCCGGGACGGTTATAATATATCCGGTGGGTGAGACTCGGATTTGATCAACCGATCCGATGCGCACTCGTGAGGCCCGACGACGACGGTCGACGGGCCGGCGGCGATCACTTCGCCCCCCGGACGACGTGTCCGTATTTGAGGACGGCGACGAAGATCGCGCCGCCACACGCGTTTCCGGCCGTCGCCAAGACGAGAAACGTGAAGTAATCGAGGGGCGTGATCACGGCGGACATGAACAGTCCGAACAGCACCTCGACGTTGCCCGCGATCGAATGCGGGAGATGAAGGAGGCCGATCGTCGCGGTCACGATCCAGATGAGAGCCACCCGTCCGAACGTCCCCTGGGCAGCCGTGATCAACCACGCCAACAAGCCCATCAACCAACCGGCAAACAGTCCCGCCACGAACAGCCAGTGCAGCTCGTGCGTGACGAGCTTGAGCGCGATCGTCTCGAACGCCGCCGGCGAGACGACGCCGAGTCCGGGCATCAAAATCACCGCCAGCAAGGTGAAAAGCGCTCCTCCCACGATGTTTCCGACGTACACCAGACCCCAGAGACGGGCCAGTTGCGGGAGCGACGCCTGCCCGTCGAGAACCGGTATCACGGCCAGCGTGGTGTGTTCGGTGAACAGTTCCGAGCGACCCAAAATCACGAACACAAATCCGACGGAGTACGCGCTCGCCAGCAGCAGCTCGGTCGTGAGGTCGCCGAAGCCCCCCGGCGAGAGCGTGAGTATGACCGCCATCAGCAACGGTCCGAATCCGATGTCGAGCCCGGCCGAGAGCCCCGAGAGCAACAGCCCGGATCGCTCGCGTTTGATCTCGTGAAGCCCGCTCTCGATCAGCGAATCGAGAACGGCTC
Source organism: Natronomonas salsuginis (assembly GCF_005239135.1). NCBI lineage: Archaea > Methanobacteriati > Methanobacteriota > Halobacteria > Halobacteriales > Natronomonadaceae > Natronomonas > Natronomonas salsuginis. Next base: position 71,313 of record NZ_QKNX01000006.1, on the reverse strand, counting down.
GGGTCGGCATCTGATCCACGACGGCGACCGTTTCGTCCTCTGGGTCGTCCACGAGTGAGCACCCATTCACCGTTGTTTTCGAGCGCATATACCTCTTCACCAGAAGGTACGGGGAATAACTCAAAGCGCCGCTTGACCGACCCGAGCACGTTTTACGCTCCGGACTGACGTGACGGTATGAACGAGTGGCGTCCCACGTTCCGATGTTCGATCTCCTGATGCTGCTCTTCGGACCGGGGCTTTTTGTCACGATCCTGTGGAGCCCGATTCTGCTCGTCCGCCGGTTTCGAGCTCTCTTCGCGCGAGTGCCGCCGACGGGATCAGTGGGTCTCGCCTACGTCCTCGTCGCGGTCGGCCTGTCGGTACCGTTCGTGCTGGGTACGGTCGCCGTACTCGCCACGACGAGCGTCGAAGGGGCGACGCTGTCGAACGCGCTCTTGAACACGGCGTTCTTGTTGACGATCGCATACCTCCTCGCGGCGCCGGCGCTCGCCGGCGTCGGACTGCCCCGCCTCGGCGTCGATTGGGATCCCACCGGATACGGCCTCGGGACGTGGCTGCTTCTCGTCGGTGCGACCGTCTGGTACGTCGCCGTGTTCGTGCTCCCGCTGGCGCTTTTCGCGCTCGTTTTGGCGCTACCAACCGGATAAGCGCGGATCGCTGCGCTCAATCGGCCACCTAGTCCGAGAGCGTGACGATCACCTGATCGTTCATCCCGCGAATCATCTTCGCGGGAACGCGGAGATGGCCGTCGTCGGTGGTCTCCAGCGCGTCGATATCGGTGCGATCCGTTTTGACGATGAGCGCGTCGAGCGAACCGGTCCGCACGTCCATCGTGAGACCGTGAACGACGCCGATCTCTCGGCCATCGGAACTCAGCACGGGCTTCTCGGGGAGGGCGCTTGCGAGGACCTCGGGCATACGGGAGGCTGTACAGCGCGGTCGGAGTAAAAAATGAGGGTGCGCTGACGATCGATCACTCGTGTTCGAGTAGATGAGATACCGCTTGTATTCGAAACCGCTTTACAAACTGTGCGGGGATGGCAGTTCAATATCCAACCGTTCATCGGGATGGAGATTCACGCATCGCCGAGAGATACGGGCCAGACGAGCTTAGCGAGGCCAAGTCGACACAGCTCAGCCACCGAGAGAACCCACCCAGTCGAGGAAGTTTGCCGCTGCAATCCGGACGTTCGGGAAACGCGACTGTTCGGGACTGAACGAGATGGTGACGTCCTCTTCGATGTGGCCCGAATATCGCTCGTGGCTGTCTCCGTGCCAGCGGGCCGATGTCTCGTTGGTGAAATCGCCGTGGGAACCGTGGAGTTCGTATCCGGGGGGTGCCCGCAGTGTCAACCGATCGGCTCCCGGGTACGGACTCCCCTCCCCACCGGTGGCAAGCGGGGGTGCGCCTCGGGTGTGGAACGCATCGAACTGTACGACGCCGAGCGTCGTGTGCGCAACGTCGCGAGACGCGTATCGAACACGTAGGTCGCCGTCAACTATCGCGGTCCGGAGATCTACTCGATCGTCGACGAGAATGTAGGAGACGTCTCGGACGATCGTGTCTCGAAGCGAGTCATTTCGGAGTCGATCCGCACCCTGCGTTAGCTCGACGTGGGCGACAAATTCCGCACGTCCGTTTCGCGACAACTGGATCGTCATCCTGCTCTCGCCGCGTTGGAGGGAGACCCCGTGATCACCTGCAGCCTCGTCGAGCGCGCTCGTACAAACGCCACAGACGGGCTCCGGCGGGGCCTTGGCCATCCCCGGGGAGACGGTCGCTGGGTTTGCGAGGAGGATCACGAGTATGCCCACGCAAAGTGGGAGAGAGCGCTTCGTGGAAACGTCCATGCTGACCGCTCGGATATAGCGGTATCACGAGTATCATTCTAGGGTACGGTACAACGGAGGTTTGAGTGAACCGAGGGCTCGGTCGAAATCCCCGTCAGTGATGTCCTCGCAGGGCCGGTCACGCGGGACAGGTTGCTAACGTCAGTGCGAGGAGAAATCCCACGAATTCAATCGCGGGGCACAGACACGTTGGAGATTTGTTTGAACTCCGCTAACCGCACCCAGTATCGCCGCGCTCGAAATCGTTGGCAGGCTACAGAGATTGAACCACGCGGCGTAATACTCCCAATGCCGCTTCGCATCGCTACTCGACGGCGGTTTCGAGCGGTGGGGAGAGCCACGCTCGCTCGCCGTCGTGTCGCAGCTCGAAGACTAGCTGTCCCTCGCCCGCGGTCGTCCCGCGGAACTCGATCCGATCGTCCGCCACGCCGACCTCGAGGAGATCCGCAGCCGTCTCCTCGGTTCGACGGACGACCACCTGATACGCGTCGTCTTCGCCGAGCGGTATCGGCTCGAGGTCCTGATCCAACGCGACCACTTGGAGTGTACGCGTGTCATCGAGCGAGATTTCGAGCGGCTGGAAGTGCCAGTGACTCCACCCCTCGCCGTGCCAGTGGACCTCGGTGACGACCGCCTCCTCGTCGGGATCGCGGAGCCGGATCGGGAACGACGACGCGAGCACGCGACCGTTCAATCTGAGATCCGGGTCGATATCTTCGGCGTCGGGCGATTCCGTCGGCTCCTCGGGCGGCTCGTCGCCGCCGACACAGCCCGCGAGCGCGAGCGTGCCGACACCGGCGGCGGCGCGGAGCACTCGCCGCCGGGATCGACTCCATTCGTTTTCGCGCATCACTCGGACACCTCCAGACGCATCGATCCGGACTCAAGAAACGCGGTTTCGTAGCCGCGGTGGCGGGCGAGTTGCGGTGGCGTCTCAACCACCAACTCGAGCGCGTCGCCGGGGGACAACTCGGCCGCGAGACCGTAGTGGTGGCCGAGTTCGTCGTCGATCGTCTGGACCAACTCGCCATCGAGTGAGCCGGCGACCGACAGCGCCATGTCGGGCAGCGGATACCGGTTGTAGGGCGTACGCGGCGACACGAGGAGGTAACCGCCGCCGTCGGAGCTCAGCCGCGAACGTTCGAGATAGCGAGCGACGAAGGCGGCGTCGCTGATCGACGGCGATCCGAGATCCCGACCGGGGTACGCCGAGGCCGGCGGCAACATTCCCGACGGCGATCCACCGTGGTTGTGGCCGTTGCCTCCGCCGTCGTGTCCCCCACCGTGGCCGCCGTCGTGTCCCCCACCGTGGCCGCCGTCGTGTCCCATCGGTTCGAGCGCGCCGGGCGTGCCCCAGCGGTCCTCTTCGACGAACGTCACGCCCTCGATCAGTTCCTGACGGACCTCGTCGTCGTAGGTGAACTCGAAGGTCGTCGAGACGCGCTCTTCGAAGCGCCCCTCGAAGCCGCCCGTCTTGCGGGCTCCGATCGGGTTCAACGTCACCTCGACGGTGTAGGTACCGGGGCCAGGGAGGGCGACGTTGTCCCCGAAGTGAAACCCCATCGGCTGGGCGATCATCGGCCACGGGATCCGCTGGTCGATTCGTTCGCCGTCGCGCCGAACGATGACTTCGGCCCCGGTGTCGACCGGAAGTAGCTGTCCGGTCTCCGCGTCCCGAACAGCGAGCATGAGGTGAACGCCGTACTCGCTCGGGGCGACCTCCTCGGTTTCGGTTCCCGTGACAAGCCAAAAGTGGTGGGGGAACGAGACGTGCGGTGAGATCGCGTACTCGCCCACCTCGATAGGCGACAGCATAACCATCGACTCCCGGTGAGAGGGGAGGTACACCGCATCCGGCGGGTTCGTCACCTGCGGCCGCTCGGGCAGGTCGTCGTCGGTTTCGATCGGTTCTGGCTGCGCCGCGTCGGGGCTGTTCCCGCCGACGCCGCCGAGACAGCCAGCCGTTCCGGCCGCGATCGACGCGCTCGCCGCGAGCAGCGCACGGCGTGAGTAGCTGTTCGTCGTCCGGTGTGTGGGTGGGCGTGTGTGTTTCGTCATCTGTGTGTGTTGGGGAGCGCGCGCCGATCGCGCGGCGGGATCAGGTAGTTTCCACGGCGTCGAACGAAAATATACTGCAGGAGGCCGTTGTTGTGGCGCTGCCCGACGCCTTCGCCCGCGAGATCCAATCCGGCCATCGCCTGGCGAACCCTGATGTACTCCTCGATGCGTCGCTGGTGAGCGAGAAAGTGGGCTCCGGGGCGATCGCCGTCGACGGTGTTGAAGTCCCGTCGCAACAGGAGCGGGGCCCCGTCCTCGTCGCGGGCGCGAGCCGCCTTCTGGGCGTGACCGACCACGCCGCGGGTTCGAGCGTGTTCGGCCGTCTTCTCGGCAATATCGCCGACGACGCCCGTGGACGCGCCGAGTCCCTCACCGATGTCGCCGATCGATTCGGGGTCGTGCTCGGGGCTGAACGTCCGGGCGACGCGCTGGGCGCGGCCCTCCTGTTCGAACCACGTCTCCAACTGGAGTGACAGCGACTCGACGTGCGTTGTCGTCCCGCCGGCGTACGGGCCCTCTTCGATGGTGACGCGGTCCTCGGACGCCTGGCTCTCCGCGAGACCGGAACGAAATCCCATGAAGAAAGGCGCGTCCTCCGGAACTGAGTCGGGGACGCCGTCGACGTCGGTGTGCGCCGCGGGCAGTCCGGGGCCGACGAAGCCGGTTCGGCGCGGCTCGGCGCGTTCGAAGACGCCCTCGAAGGTGGCGTCCATCGACACGCCGTTGGGTTCGTCGACCGATCCGAGGAGGGCTTCCTCGGCCTCGAGGACGACCGATGGGGCGTCGCTCGCAAGGTGGACGAGCGCGTCGAACGCGTCGAGCGTCGGCGACTCCATCGGCGTCAGCGGTTCGGGTGACGGGATCGGCGGCTCAGCGCCGATTCGCTCGAAGTACGCCGGGGCGTATCCGACCGTGAAAAGCAAGCCCTCCGGATCGAAAGCGTACGCGGATTCGAGCGACTGAAGCGCCGTCTCGACCTGCGTCCGGGGCTCCTCGGTCGGCGTAACGACGAGGCGAAGCGGCACCAAGACGTGGTGCTTCGGCGGGCGACGATTCCCGTGCTCGTCGGTCCGGAGCACGTCGTTCCAAGCGTGCTGGCGGTGCGGCCGTTCGGCCGGGTCGCCGGTCGGAACGGTCGGATCTGTCTCCTGGAGACACGCCGTCAGCGCGACCGTTCCGCCGACCGCGACGAGGTCCCGGAGGTACTCCCGTCTGGAACGCCGGTTTCGGTTGGGGGCCGCCATCGACATATCGTTCGTGACCTGTCTTGGAGTCGCTTCTGGTTCGGGCATCGAAAGCGGTACGCCGGGCAGTGGAACTGCCGCGTTCGATCACCCGCGAGTCGCTGACGGGTGGCGCAGTTCGTTCACCGTCGCAGGGAGCCGGCGTATTGGAGCCCACCCCTGGGTTCCGGGCGACAGTTTATATACCAATACGGGGCCAAACGACCCATGCGACGGATACAGCGGTTTAGATCGGATACGCGTGGTATCGAAGGGCTGCCGGTGAGACTCGTCATCGCGTTGGTCGTCGGCGTCGCGAGTCTCTCGGTGATGATGAACATGATCTCGGGGATCTCGGGGTTGGCGGTCATCGAGTTGGACGTTCACCCAGAACCGGAGGTCGTCGGGCCGGGCGAGCAGACGATCGAGGTTTCGGTCGTCGATCCCGACGGCCAGACCGTCTCGGACGCGACGGTCATCGCCCGCGGGGGCTCGGCACGACTCGACGGCGTCGAGACGGCGACGACCGACCAAAACGGCGTCGCGGAGCTGCGGCTAACACCCGAGCTTCGCCCGAATCAGGGCGACGGGACGATCGAGTTCGAGGTCAAGCCGCCGGCCGGAAGCGAGTACGCTGACGAACGGGGGAACACGGCGTTGCTCGTGGTGAGCGGGTGACGAGGATGCTGAATACGTTCCTCTCGGGCACTCGTTCGCTCGGAGAGAGGAAAGCGCACTACCGCCGTCAGCCCCAGAGCACCGACGGCACAGGGTTCGCGACGTTCCGGCTCCCGATGACTTGCGTTTCCACCGTCGAGACAACAGTGTCGTGCGATCGCCCCAGTGTAGTCGACGCCATGGTTGCTCCGTCGGATTGTCGTCACTCGGCGGGTCGTGCGATCACCCCAGTGTAGTCGACGCTGCTCGTTGACGCGGAGTCACTTGCTATCATGGACACTCATTTAACCACAAAAAACATATCACAGCTATATCGGGCCGCAGGTCTTTCGGCGGAACGCCGAAGACCTGCAAGCGTTGCTGGCCGACAAGATGTACTCGTGGAGTGATCTCCGTGAAGCCTGTCGTGACAGGTCTACGCGACCAGTGATCAAACACTGCGAGCAAAACGCACGCAAGAAAGCTCACAACGCCAGAATTGACGATAGTGTCTACAATCACCGGTCAATGAGTGAGACCGTATTTGCGGTGTTAAACCCGATCCCAGTCGATCCACGTCTGCTCCCACCCCTTCCGTCGCTCGGCGGCTCGGCGGGCGTGTTCGCGATCCTCGCGATAGGTCCGGTTTCGCTCGATCGTATCGACCTGCTCGCCGTCGACGAGCATCGGGTGGTAGGCGACGGTGCCGTACTCGATCCGCTCGCCGCCCTCGATGGCGACGAGTTCTTGGGCCGCACCGCCGAGCGGCATCACGAGCCGGCCGCCGGGGGCCAACTGGTCGAGCAGGGCTCGCGGCGGCTCGATGGCGGCGGCCTCCAGAAGGATCCGGTCGTAGGGAGCGTACTCGGGCAGCCCTCGAGCGCCGTCGCGGCAGTCGACGAGGACGCCGCCGTAGCCGGCTGAATCGAGGTTCGATCGGGCCTCGTAGACGAGTCGGCGGGCGATGTCGACGGCGTGGACGTTGGCCTCATCGGTGAGTTCGGCGAGCACCGCGGCGGTGTAGCCGACGCCGACGCCCACGACGAGCACCGAGTCGTCGGGGCGAACGTCCAGCGCCTCGAAGAGACGACCGGCCGCACTCGGCGAGAGGACGCGCGTTCCGAGCCGCTCGAAGGAGCGATCCGCGTAGGCCGCGGCGTCCTCGTCGACGAACGGCTCCCTCGGCACCGTTCGCATGGCGACGCTGACCCGCTCCGAGCCGACGACGGCCTTGGCCTCGTGTTCGAGGCTGTCGACCATGTCGTCTCGGAGCACCACGGGATCCATACGCCAGGGTCAGTGCCCGATCCTATTGAATCGAGCGGCCGGCGACGGTTCGACCAGCGCTGATCCCCAGGCCCGGGCTACTCGCCGCCTTGCATCGAGACGAACTGAACGGGGCCGTGGGTCCGTCTGTCGACGCCTTCGGCAGTTCGGACGGCCTCGATGAGCGTCTGTCGACCCGTCCCGATCGGCGCGACGAGCCGCCCGCCGACGCGGAGCTGGTCGAGCACGGCGTCAGGGGGCTCCGGCGCGGCGCAGGTGAGATACGCGCCGTCGTAGGGGGCGTGTTCGGGCCACCCCTCCCAACCGTCGCCGACGCGGACGGCGACGTCGCCGTAGCCGAGCCTGTCGAGACGGCGCTCGGCGTCGGCCGCGAGCGAGTCGACGTACTCGACGGTGTAGACGTGCTCTGCGCCGACGAGTTCGGCGGTCACCGCGGCGTGATAGCCGCAGCCGGTGCCGATCTCGAGGATCTCGTCGCCGGGATCGGGTGCGAGGATGTCGCACATAATCGCGACCATGTGCGGCGCGGAGATCGTCTGTCCCGCGCCGATCGGCAGCGGTCGGTCGCGGTAGGCCGCGGCGCGACGCGACTCGGGGACGAACTCGTGTCGCGGAACCGCCCGGAGGGCGTCCGCCGTCGCCTGCCGCTCAATGCGCCCGGACGCGACGAGCGAATCGACCATCCGTTGGCGGGCCGCCTCGAAGTCGACGCCTGAGTCACGCCGGAACACGCTCGATCACCCCGAACTCACCAGCCCGACCACGCGCGGGTTCGGGCGTCCTCATCTCGCGCGTAGATCCGTTTGATGTCCTTTGCGAGCACGGAATCGCCGGCGAAGTCGAAGTCCGTGCGCTCGTAGTCGGTCGCGTCCTCGCGGACGAGGATGCGCTCGACGCTGAACTCCTCGCCGCCGTACTCGTGGGTGCGGCCGATGACGAACTCCTCGTCGCCGGGTACTTGGATGCGGACGCTTCTGGACTCGTCGTGCGTCCCTTCTTTGGGGTGCAGCGTCAGGTTGACCGTGACGTTGCCGACGGCGCGGGCCCAGATCGTCTCGACGTCCGCCGCGTCGGCCCCGTCGCCCCGGGAGCCGTCGGATTTCTCGAGCGAGGTGATCCGTGCAGTCAGGATGGCCTCGTCGGTCTCGACGAGGAACTCGTCGCCGACGACGAGTCGTTCCGCCGGTGGGATGTCGACCCGAGCGCTGATCGACTCGTCGCCCTGCGAGACGATGACGCGGCGGTCGACGGTCGCCTCCGCCTCGAGCGCCGTCTTGTGGACCTGCCCGCACTCGCTGCACCTGACGGTGACGCCGCCCCCGCGGTTCAGTACCTCGTGGACGGTCTCCTCGGCGGGAGAGCAGGACGGACATCGGACCGCGACGCGCTGATGACTCATTGAGCGGAGTTGACCGTCCAGCCGTATAAGGCCGTGGCTCTGGGGTGCAGAAAGCCCGCGTCAGGTCGCGGGTGATGGCAGCTCGATCGCCTCGCCGTCGACGTACACCGTCGGCTCTCGGAGAATGCCATCCATGTGGATCGGCGCGTCGGTGTCGCCGCCGATGCCCGCGTCGTCGCCGAAGGCGATATGGACCGTCCCCGCGGCCTTCTCGTCCAACAGAACGCTTCCGACGAGTTCGGTGACGCCAAGGTTCGTCCCGATGCCGAGCTCCGCCAGGTTGTACGCCGCGTCCCCGACCTGTTCGGCGGCCGCCTCGGCGTCGGCGCGGATCGCCTCGTCAGAGATGTGCGTGAGATAGCCGTCCTCGACATCGATCGTGACCGTTTGCCCCTCGGCGAGCAGGCCGTGCGGACGGATCGTCCCGTCGACGACGTACGTCCCCGTCGCGGACTCGGGGCTGACGAACACCTCGCCGGCGGGCAGGTTCGAGAAGGAGCCGGGCTCGTGGACGATGCCCGTGTCCTCGTTCCAGGGGCGCTCGCCCACCTCGAAGGTGATGTCGGTCCCCTGCGGGGATGTGACGCGGATCTCGTCGGCCCCCTCGACGCGGTCGAGCATCGCGTCGCACTCGGCGGCGATCGCATCGTAATCGGCGTCGAGGCCGACGGTGAACACCTCCTCGGTGATCCCGGGCAGCGTCGCGCCGCGAGCGCCCTCGGCCGTCGCGTTCGAGCGCGCTCGAGTGTGGCTGATGCTCTTCGTCGTTGGGGCGAGAAAGGCGTCGGCCTCGCGGATCGCCGCCGCAACCGGTTCGGGCGGTTCGGCGCCGTGTTGGGGGCCCGGCGGATACCGGACGATCACGGCGTCGTCGGTGGCGTCGAGGGCGGCCACATAGAGGGCCTCCCCGATCGGCCGGCGTTTGTCGTCGGTGACGATGACGCACGTTTCGCCGGCTGAGACCGCCAGACACTGCTCGATCGCCGTCCCAGCGGCTGCCGCGACCGCGTCCGGATCCTCGATCGCGATCGGCTCGGTATCGCTCATAATCGGCGGTTGGGTCGGCGACCGGAAAGCCGTTCCTGTCCGGTCTCGTCTGTCCGATCGGCCGCAATCCCGACGGCTGGGGAGAGAAACGGTTATTCCGATGGGCCGACCACCCACGCACATGAGCATTCAGGTCGCGGTCAACGGGTACGGGACCATCGGCAAGCGGGTCGCCGACGCCGTGGCGCTGCAACCGGACATGGAACTGATCGGCGTCGGGAAGACGCGCCCGAACCACGAGGCCGAACTGGCGATCGAGAACGGCTACCCGCTGTACGCGGCCATCGAGGATCGGATCGACCTGTTTGACGAGGCCGGACTGGAACTCGCGGGCACCGTCGAGGAGATGGTCGAGGCCGCAGACATCGTCGTCGACGCCTGTCCGTCTGGGATCGGCGCGGACAACAAATCGCTCTACGAGGCGCACGACACGCCCGCGCTGTACCAGGGCGGCGAGGACGCCGACCTCGTCGACGTCTCGTTCAACGCCCGCGGGAACTTCGACGAGGCGACCGGCGCGGATCACGTCCGCGTCGTCTCCTGTAACACGACCGGCCTCTCGCGGCTGCTCGCCCCGTTGCAGGAGGAGTACGGCGTCGAAAAGGCCAGAGTCACGCTGGTCCGGCGCGGTGGCGACCCCGCCCAGACCGGCCGCGGCCCGATCAACGACATCCTGCCGAACCCGGTGAGCCTCCCCTCCCACCACGGCCCCGACGTGAACACGATCTTCCCGGATCTCGCCATCGACACGCTCGGGCTGAAGGTGCCCGCGACGCTCATGCACACCCACTCGGTGAACGTGACGCTCGAATCGACGCCGGACGCCGACGCGGTTCGAGAACTGCTCGACGAGCAGACGCGTACGTTCCTGATCCCCGAAGGGGCGGGAATCGACGGCGCGGGGGCGCTCAAGGAGTTCGCGATGGACCGCGGCCGCCCGCGGGCGGACATCTGGGAGAACTGCATCTGGTCGGAATCGGTGTCGGTGGAGGGTTCGGATCTATACCTGTTTCAGGCCATCCACCAGGAGTCCGACGTCGTCCCCGAGAACGTCGACGCGATCCGGGCCGTCCTCGGAACGGCCGACGCCGCCGAGTCGATCGAGCGGACGAACGGGACGATGGAGATCGGATTCTGACGGGGTCGGCGCAACCGCAGCGTCCGACATCGACAGAAGGCTTTTGACGACCTCCGTCCTACCGGTGAGTGTACAATGCGCCGTGATGACCGCGACGACCCGTTCGACGACATCTTCAGCGAGATAGAGCGAATGATGGAGGGGATGGCGGGCGGCATCGACGCGGCCGATGCCGGCTTCGGCGGCGACGCCCACGTCTCGGTGTACGAGACCGACGACGAGATCCGCGTCGTCGCGGACCTCCCGGGCGTCGACAAAGACGACCTCCGAATCAAGTGCGACGGCCGGAACGTCACTGTCGCCGCCACGACGACCACGAGCGAGTACGAAGAGCGAATCCAACTGCCGGGACGCGTCGACGAGCACTCGGCGTCAGCGTCGTTCAACAACGGCGTCCTCGAAATCACGCTCGACCGGACCGACAGCTCGGCGAACATCGATCTGTCGTAACACGACCGACGAAGCGACCTAAAAACGACTCGACAAAGCGTATTAACCGCGGCGTTCAACGTAAGGCATCAACCTCACCTGCGTCGATGACGACGCCGATTTTCTCGATCTCACTGCGATGTTCTTGGAGCGCAAGCTCCCGTCCGCGACCGTGCTGACGACGACGCGGGTCGACGACGCACTGGACACGCTCGACACCGGACCGATCCACTGCGTCGTCAGCGACTACGAGTTGCCCGAACGAACCGGGCTCGATTTTCTGCGGACCGTTCGCGGCAAGTATCCCGAGCTTCCGTTCATCTTCTTTACCGGGGAGGGCTCCGGGCGGATCGCCAGCGAGGCGATCTCTGCGGGCGTGACGGACTATCTGCAAAAGCGCGGCGCGTCCCAGTACGATCGGCTGGCCACGCGGGGTCGAAACGCCGTCGCCCAGTATCGAGCCGAACGGGAGCTGCAAGAGCGCGTCGAAGAGCTCACGGCCATCTCGTCTCGGCCTTCGACCAGATCGAACACGAACAGGAGTTGCGCGACCGTGAGACGGAGCTGAAGCGGCAAAACGAACGTCTCGATCAGCTCTCGAGCATGGTGTCACACGATCTTCGCAATCCGATTCCGATCGCGAGCGGACACCTCGAACTGTACCGAGAAGGCGGTGGCCAGGAGGATCTCGCCCGAGGACCGCGAGCAGGTGTTCGAACAGGGCTACTCGACGGGATACGGCGGTAGCGGCGTGGGGCTCACGATCGTCAGCCGGATCGCCCAGGTGCACGAGCTGTCCGTCTCGCTCGCCGGGAGCGCCGAGGGCGGCGCGCGCTTCGAGTTCCGCGAGATGGACGACGGAGCGGTCGCGGGCGCGCAGCGGTCACGCATTTATATACCTCTCTGCCGCGAACGCTCGGCATGGACGAACGAGTACGCGAGCACGCCGACGTGCTGGTCGGGTGGAGTGCGCGGATCGAACCGGGCGACGACGTCGTCGTCGACGTGGCCGAAGGGGCACACGACCTCGCGGTCGCCGTCGCCGAGCGACTGGGGGGGATCGGGGCGAACCTCATGGTCACGTACGGATCCGACGAAGTGACGAGAGCGTACCTCTGCGCCCACGACGGCGTGTTCGAGGCGAGCGAGGGCGAGCTGGCACTGTTCGAAAACGCCGACGCGTATCTCCGGCTGGGCGGCGGGCGAAACACGGCCGCGACGGCGGACGTGGACGCCGGCGCGCGAGCGGCCTATCGCCGCGCGCACAGCGAGATCCGGGAGGCGCGGATGGACACGGACTGGGTCTCGACGGTCCACCCGACGCGAAGCCTCGCCCAGCAGGCCGGGATGGCCTACGAGGAGTATCAGGAGTTCGTGTACGACGCGGTGCTGTCCGACTGGGAGACGCTGGCCGAGGAGATGGCGCGGGTGAAGACGAGACTCGACGGGGGCGACACCGTCCGGATCGTCAAAGAGCGCGACGACCAGCCGCGGACCGATCTGACGATGTCGATCGCCGACCGGATCGCGGTCAACTCCGCGGCATCGGTCGCCTACGACTCGCACAACCTCCCCTCCGGCGAGGTGTTTACCGCGCCGTACGACACGGGGGGCGAGGTCTTCTTCGACGTGCCGATGACGATCAACGGCCGGCGCGTCCGGGGCGTTCGGCTCGTCTTCGAGGACGGCGAGGTGGTCGAGTTCGACGCCGAGCAGGGCGAAGACGCCATCGAAGCGGTCCTCGACACCGATCCGGGGGCGCGGCGGCTCGGCGAGTTGGGAATCGGGATGAACCGAAGCATCGACCGCTTCACCGACAACATTCTGTTCGACGAGAAGATGGGCGACACCGTCCACCTCGCGCTCGGCCGCGCCTACGACTCGAACCTGCCGGCCGGCGAGTCGGGGAACGAATCGGCGGTACACGTCGATCTGATCTCCGACCTCTCGGAGGCCTCGCGGCTCGAAATCGATGGCGAGACCATCCAACGTAACGGCACGTTCTGGTTCGAAGACGGATTCGAGGCGTAGATTCGGACGCACCGCTCTCGGTTCGAGACGGCTGAGGAGAGTAAGCCCCCTTCTGTTTCGACCCGGCATTCGGCTGAGCGCCCGCCGCGTCTCCGGGCTACCAGTTGCGGCGGGCTTGCACCGGTGAGGATTCGCCGTTCCATCCGTTCCCGCTCGTCGGCTCGCGGCCGAAGCCGCTCGCGCGTCCCTCGGCGGGTTAACTCTCTTCCCTCTCGGGTCGGTTCGCGCGGTCGCGAGCGATACCCGCGACCGCCGTCGGCCGTGTCGACGGCCGACGCGCCTCATCGGTCGGAGCGGGTGGTCCCGTTTCTGTTCCAGTGCCGGCGGTCTCCCGCCCCGGGCTTGCGCCCGGTCACCTGCCCGGAGGGTGGGGGGACTTTCCTCATAGGTCGGGCGGCGACGCCGCCGGACCCACGGGGACCGGGCTTCCTCTGCCGACTGTCGGTAGGCCGGTCAGCGGTTTAAGCCGTTCGGTGGGACGGTCGCCGACGAGGCCACCGGCACCGTTTTCGACGCGTGGAACGGGGGAACAGGTATGGAAAACACCGAACGCGTCCTCAACGTGCTCCCGCACTATCTGGTGCTTTTGATTCTCGTCTTCGTCCTCCTCGCCGCGGTGCGCGAACTTCTCGGTGATCTGGGCTTTGCGGTTGAACTCCTGCTCGTGTTGGCGGTGACGATCGCGTACCCGCCCGTGGTGCGGCGGATGGGGGTCGCGCCGGAGTCGTGGGCGAAGCAATAAACCGCTGCGCGTCGAGACGCCGGTATGCGAATCGAACGGATCCCGGTCGACGTGCCGACGCGGGCACCGACCGGACAGACGGCGGCCCACGTCGTCGGGCACGAGGACGCATTGCTCGTCGATCCGGCGGCGAGCGACGCGCGAATCGACGCCGAACTTGATCGGGTAGCCCACGTCGCGGTGACGCACCACCACACCGATCACGTCGGGCGCGTCGCGGCGTCCGCCGACGCCACCGACGCGACGGTGTGGTGTCGGTACGGTCGAGAGGCGGCGTTCGAAGACGCGACGGGGGTCGAACCCGACCGAACGTTCCGCGAGGGGACCGAGATCCCCGTCGGCGACGGCGCGGTCCGGGTCCGCGAAACGCCGGGACACGCGGTCGAACACGTCGCATTCGAGGCTGGAGATGCGCTTCTCGTCGGCGATCTCGCCGTCGCGGGGGGGAGCGTCGTCGTGGGCGCGCCGGAGGGGGACATGCGCGCGTACCTCACCTCGCTCCGACGCGTTCGGGCGATGGCCTCCGAGCGGCTCTATCCGGCCCACGGACCGGTTATCGACGCACCGGGGGCGACCTGCGAGCGGCTCATTCGACACCGCCTCGACCGCGAAGTCCGGGTGCTGGCGGCCGTCGAGGCCGGGAATCGATCGGTGGCCGAGATCCTCGACGCGGCCTACGAGAAGGACCTCGCGGGCGTCCGGGACCTCGCGGGGATGACGGTCCGAGCGCACCTCGACAAACTCCACCACGAGGGGCGGATCGAATGGGACGGATCGCGAGCCGGGAGCGTCACCGAGAAATGAAGTGCCAATTTCGACACCATACGTCAGAATAATACCAGAAAATAGAAACAAAGCCCTGATTTTCGTGATATAGAACTAATAATACTAGGTATTATAACCTATACATCCAAACAGACTATGTAGTAACGTGTTGTCACACACAACAAGGATGATCGACCGACACATCGCCGACCTACAGCCCGAGTTCGCGCCGACCGTTCGACCAGAGACGCCGGTCTCAGACGTCGCGGAGGCGCTGTGCGACCCCGACGTGTCCGCAGTCGTCGTCGAGGAGAACGAATCGATCGCCGGGATCGTCACCGCGTCGGACGTCGTCGCCATGGTGACGGTGACCGAGACCGAACACCACCCGACCGCCCGAGCGATCATGTCGTCGCCGCCCGTCACGGTGTCTCCGGACGCGACGCTCGTCGAGGCCGCCGAGCGAATGCGCGCGGCGGGAGTCGGCCACCTCGTCGTCGAGGGCGAAACGTACCGCGGGGTCGTGTCGACGGCGACGCTCGCCCCGTTCCTCTCGCGACACCGACTCGACGTCGAGTGGCGCGGCGAGCCATCGGTGTTCACCGCTAGCAGGGACGGCAGGCTGGTAGTAAAGAACTGACAGGCGAGACCCACCACGGACCGGTCGGCGCGGGCGAGTCGGAGAGGGCGTCTTCGTCGCGAACGAGGACGATAATCCATATAAGCGGGCGCGCGAAAAGCCGTATCAATGACCGCACAGACCGCCGAGCAGCGTGACCTCGCGGCCGTCATCGGGCTCGAGGTCCACGTCCAGCTCGAAACGGCGACGAAGATATTCTGCGGCTGTTCGACCCAGGCCGACGACGACGAGGAGCCCAACACCCGGACCTGCCCCGTCTGTCTGGGCCTCCCGGGTGCGCTGCCGGTGCTCAACGAGGGAGCCGTCGAGGCGGCCGTCAAGGTCGGCAAGGCGCTCGGCTCGGCGATCCCCGAGGAGACCCGCTTTCACCGGAAGAACTACTACTACCCCGACCTGCCGAAGAACTTCCAGATCACCCAGTACGACGCGCCGATCTGCGACGGCGGCTCGATCGAGTTCGGCGTCGACGGCGAGCGCCGGACCGTCGAGATCGAGCGCGCACACCTAGAGGAGGATCCGGGCAGCCTCTCGCACGCCGGCGGCTCGATCGACACCGCCGAGTACACGCTGATCGATTACAACCGCGCCGGCACGCCGCTCATGGAGATCGTCACCGCACCGGACTTCCGGAGCGCCGCAGAGGCCCGCGCCTTCCTCGCGAAGCTCACCGAAGTGCTCGAATACCTCGGCGTCTTCGACGTGACCCGAAACGGCAGCCTCCGCGTCGACGCGAACCTCTCGATCGTCGACGCCGAGGCGATCGACGACGACGGATCGATCCCCGGCGAAACCCTCGAGTCGGCGAACCGAACCGAGGTGAAGAACATCTCCAGCCACAAGGGCGCGGAGAAGGCGCTCGCCTACGAGGAGACGCGACAGAAGAACGCCATTCGGCGAGGGCGCGAGGTCGAACAGGAGACCCGCCACTGGGACGAGTCGCGAGGGATCACCGTCTCGATGCGCTCGAAGGAGGCCGAGAAGGATTACCGGTACTTCCGGGAGGCCGATCTACCGCCGCTTCGGGTGTCGAGCTGGAAGGAGGAGATCGACATTCCTGAGCTGCCTGACGCCCGCCGCGAGCGCTTCCGCGAGGAGTACGGACTCGACGCCGAAGCGGCGGCGAAGCTCACCTCGACCAAACAGGTCGCGGACTTCTACGAGCGCATCACCGAGCGGTTCGATCCGGAGCTGGCGGCGACCTGGGTCGCAGACAACCTGCTCGGCGAGCTCCACTACCGCGACATGGCGATCACAGACGTCGCCGAGCGACTCGACGAGTTCACGCGGCTCGTCGAGCTGGTCGACACCGACGAGATCACGGTGAAAAACGCCGAGGAGATCGTCCTTCGGCGGATGCTCGACGACGGGCTCGCGCCCGACGAGATCGTCGACGCCGAGGGACTCGGCAAGACGGACGACGACGCGGTCGCCGCCGCGGTCGAGGAGGCGATCGAGGAGAACCCGGACGCGGTCGAGGACTACCACTCGGGCGAGGGCGGCGCGCTGAACTTCCTCGTCGGACAGGTGATGGCGAAGACGGGCGGCTCGGCCGACCCGGGAACGGTCAACGAACTGCTCCGCGAGCGGCTGGAGGAGTAGGTCCGGTCGCGCCACCTCCACCCTCCCCGCGCTTCGCGAAGAGGCGCACGCGGGCTCGAACGCCCGTAGGCGCGCCGTACTCTGGTTTGAACACGTTTTCGACGAAAGGTTAAAACCCGGAGTCGGCGTACTCCGAGCCGATTGTGGAACTCATCGTCACCGAAAAGGACAACGCGGCGCGCCGGATCGCGGAGATCCTCTCCGGCGACAGCGCATCGACCGACCGCCAAAACGGCGTCAACGTCTACCGCTGGGGCGGCACGCGCTGTGTCGGGCTCTCCGGGCACGTCGTCGGCGTCGACTTCCCGCCGGAGTACGCCGACTGGCGCGACGTCCAGCCTGTCGAGTTGGTCGACGCAGACGTAGTGAAGACGCCGACCCAGGAGAACATCGTCCGGACGCTCAAGCAGCTTGCCGCCGACGCGAGTACGGTCACGATCGCCACCGACTACGACCGCGAGGGGGAGCTGATCGGCAAGGAGGCCTACGAGCTCGTCCGCGAGGAGACCGACGCACCGATCGACCGGGTCCGGTTCTCCTCGATCACCGAAAACGAGGTCAGAGAGGCGTTCTCGAACCCCGACGAGCTGGATTTCGACCTCGCGGCGGCGGGGGAGGCCAGACAGGTGATCGATCTGCTCTGGGGGGCCGCACTCACCCGGTTTCTCTCGCTGTCGGCGAAGCAGTTGGGCGAGGACTTCATCTCCGTCGGCCGCGTCCAGTCGCCGACGCTGAAGCTCATCGTCGACCGCGAACGGGAGATCCAGGCGTTCGACCCCGAGGACTACTGGGAGCTGTTCGCCGAACTGCAAAAGGACGACGTCGGCTTCGAGGCCCAGTACTTCTACGAGGACGAGGACGGCAACGAGGCCGAGCGCGTCTGGAACGAGGCCGACGCGACGGAGGCGTTCGAGCAGTTGCGGGGGGCCAGGGACGCGATCGTCGAGTCGGTTCGTCGCCGCAGCCGGACCGACGAGCCGCCAAACCCGTTCAACACGACCCAGTACATCAGCGCGGCCAGCTCGCTCGGGATGTCGGCCCAGAAGGCGATGAGCGTCGCCGAGGAGCTGTACACCGCGGGCTACATCACCTACCCGCGGACGGACAACACGGTCTACCCGGACGATCTCGATCCCGAGGAACTCCTCTCGGCGTTCACCCAGCACTACCTGTTCGGCGAGGACGCCGAATCGCTGCTGACGGCCGAGGCAATCGAGCCGACCGCGGGCGACGAGGAGACGACGGACCACCCGCCGATCCACCCGACGGGCGAGATTCCTTCGAAGGAGGATCTCTCGGAGGACGAGTGGGAGATCTTCGAGCTCGTCGTGCGACACTTCTTCGCGACCGTCGCCGAGCCGGCCGAATGGGAGCACCTGAAGGTCGTCGCCGACGCCAACGGCTGTCTCCTGAAGGCCAACGGCAAGCGACTCGTCGAACCGGGGTACCACGAGGTGTATCCGTACCGATCGACCGCCGAGAACCACCTACCCGACGTCGCGGAAGGTGAGCTGCTCGGGATCGACGACGCTCGGATCGAGGCGAAGCAGACCCAGCCGCCGCGCCGCCGCGGCCAATCGCGGCTCATCGAGGAGCTCGAGTCCCGCGGGCTCGGAACGAAGTCGACGCGACACCACACGATCGAGAAGCTCTATGACCGCGGCTACATCGAGGGCGACCCGCCGCGGCCGACGAAGCTCGCGATGGCGGTCGTCGAGGCCGCCGAGAAGTTCGCCGACCGGATCGTCGACGAGGAGATGACGGCGCAGTTGGAGGCCGACATGAAGGCGATCGCCGACGGCGAGAAGGGGTACGAGGCGGTCACCGACGAGTCGAGAGAGATCCTCGAAGCGATCTTCCAGGAGCTCCACGACTCCAGAGAGGAGATCGGCGAACACCTCAGAACGTCGATGAAGGCGGATCGGACACTCGGCCCGTGCCCGGAGTGCGGCGAGAGCCTCCTCATCCGTCGGTCTCGGCGCGGCTCGTACTTCGTCGGCTGTGACGGGTTTCCGGACTGTCGGTACACCCTGCCACTCCCGAACAACGGCGAGCCGACCGTCATAGACGAGACCTGCGAGGAGCACGGTCTCAAACAGGTGAAGATGCTCGCCGGGCGCAGTACGTACGTACACGGCTGTCCGCAGTGTAAGGCGGACGAGGCCGACGAGGCGGAGGACGAGATCATCGGCGCGTGTCCCGAATGTGGCGACGAGCACGGCGGCGAGTTGGCGATCAAGACGCTCCGGAACGGCTCGCGGCTCGTCGGCTGTACGCGCTATCCCGAGTGCGAGTACTCGCTGCCGCTGCCGCGACGCGGCGAGATCGAGGTGACCGACGAGAGCTGCGACGAGCACGGGCTGCCGCATCTGCTCGTCACCGACGGCGAGGACGACGACGATCCGTGGGAACTCGGCTGTCCGATCTGCAACTACGCCGAGTACCGGGAGCGACAGACGGCCACCGAGATCGAGGACCTCGATGGCGTCGGGGCGAAAACCGCAGAGAAGCTTGCGGCGGCCGGGATCGAATCGCTCGACGACCTCCGGAACGCCGACGTGGCCTCGGTCGCCGCCGAGGTGCAGGGGATCTCCGAGGATCGGCTTCGCGAGTGGCAGGCCCAAGCGAACGCTGGCGCCGTCGCGGAGTGAAATGTCGAAGCGGTTTTAGCTACCCACCGATACAGAGGGTGTATGAGCGCGCCGTGGGCAGCGTGGGATCACATCGTCAAGATCGATCCCGACAAGACGCTCGTTGAGGGCGAGACGTTCGAGGACGTCTGTGCGACCGGAACCGACGCCCTCGAGATCGGCGGCACCACAGGGATGACCGAGGAGAAGATGGCGCGCGTCGTCGAGGCCACGACAGCCTACGACGTGCCGGTCTACATCGAGCCCTCGAACGTTGGATCGGTCGTCCACCGCGACGGGCTGGATGGCTATTTCGTGCCGATCGTGCTCAACGCCGGAGACCCGTTCTGGGTGACGGGCGCGCACAAGGAGTGGGCGCGACTCGACAGCGAGATCGACTGGGAGGCGACGTTCCCCGAGGCGTACATCGTCCTCAATCCCGACTCCTCGGTCGCGACGTACACCGAAGCCGACTGCAACCTCGACGTCGACGAGGTCGCCGCCTACGCCGAGGTGGCGGAGCAGATGCTCGGCCAGCGAATCATCTATATCGAGTATTCGGGGACGTTCGGCGATCCTGACGTGGTCCGGGCCGCGGCCGACGCGGTCGAGGACGCCGCTACGTTTTACGGCGGCGGCGTCGACGATTACGAATCGGCCTACGAGATGGGCCGGCACGCGGACACGGTCATCGTCGGCGATCTGGTCCACGACGAAGGGGTCGAAGCGGTCGAAGAGACGGTCGCGGGCGCGAAGGACGCGAAGTCCGAGCCGATCGAGGGCGTCTGAGCCGACGAGGCCATCCCGCCAACGCTTAAGCCGACGGGTTCGAATTCATCGATAATGTTCGACGCCGACGACCTCGAAGAGATTCGCGAGGGCCACGATCAGTGGGAGGCTGACACGTACGGTCCGACCGTCGATCGATTCGGGGAACGCAAAGAGGAGTTTACGACGGATACGGGCGGCCAGGCGGTCGATCCGCTGTACACGCCTGACGACGTGTCCGACATCGACTACGGAACGGACACCGGGTTCCCGGGCGAGGAACCCTACACGCGCGGCGTGTACTCGACGATGTACCGGGGGCGGCTGTGGACGATGCGGCAGTACGCCGGGATGGGAACTGCCGCCGAGACCAACGAGCGATTCCACTATCTGCTCGACGAGGGACAGACCGGACTCTCGATGGCGTTCGACCTGCCAACCCAGATGGGCTACGACTCCGATTCGGTCATGGCGGAGGGGGAGGTCGGCAAAAGCGGCGTCGCCATCGACTCACTCGACGACATGGAGACAGTCTTCGGCGAGATTCCGCTCGACGAGGTCTCCACCTCGATGACAATCAACGCGCCCGCGTCGGTCCTGTTGGCGATGTACATCGCGGTGGGCGACAAGCAGGGCGTCGACCGAGAACAGCTCCGCGGGACGATACAGAACGATATTCTCAAAGAGTACATCGCGCGGAACACCTACATCTTCCCGCCGGAGCCGTCGATGCGGATCATCACGGACATCTTCGAGTTCTGCGCCGAGGAGATCCCGAACTTCAACACGATCTCGATCTCCGGATACCACATCCGCGAGGCCGGCTCGACGGCGGCCCAAGAGCTCGCGTTCACCCTCGGCGACGGACTCGAGTACGTCGAAGCCGCGATCGAAGCTGGCCTCGACGTGGACGACTTCGCGCCGCAGCTGTCGTTCTTCTTCAACGCACACAACAACGTACTCGAGGAGGTCGCGAAGTTCCGCGCCGCCCGCCGCATGTGGTACAAGCTCATGGACGAGCGCTTCGACGCCGAGAAGCCGGCCTCGAAACAGCTGAAGTTCCACACCCAGACCGCGGGATCGACGCTGACCGCCCAACAGGTCGAAAACAATGTCGTCCGGGTCGCGTATCAGGCGCTCGCGGCGGTCCTGGGCGGGACGCAGAGCCTCCACACGAACGGGAAGGACGAGGCGCTCAGCCTCCCAACTGAGCAGTCCGTCCGGACGGCGCTTCGGACACAGCAGATTCTCGCCCACGAATCGGGCGCGGCGGACACGATCGATCCGCTGGCGGGCTCATACTACATCGAGAGTCTGACGGACGAACTCGAAGCCGAGGCGTTCGAGTTGCTCGAGGAGGTCGACGAGCACGGCGGGATGCGACAGGCCGTCGAAGAGCGGTGGGTCCAGCGGCAGATTCAGGACACCGCCTTCGAGCGCCAACGCGAGATCGAGACCGGCGAGCGGATCATCGTCGGCGTCAACGAGTTCGAAGTCGACGAGGAGCCACAGGAGGATATCGAGGAGGTCAGCGAAAAAGAGCAGCGCGAACAGCGCGAGCGGGTGCAGGAGTTGCGCGAGAGCCGCGATCAGGAGGCCGTCGACGAGGCGCTCGAAGCGCTGAAGGACGCCGCCGACAGCGGCGAGAACGTCATGCCGCCGATCATCGACGCCGTGAAGGCGTACGCGACGACCGGCGAGATCTGTAACGCGATGCGGGACGTCTTTGGGGAGTACCAGGGGTAATCGACCGGACGCGTTCCCGCGCGTTTTTGTCCCCGGCCATCGAGACGCCGGTATGCGCTTCGATCACGCCGGCGTCGCGACCGACGATGCCGAGGGACTCGCCTTCCTGTACGAGGATCTGTTCGGTTGTGAGATCGCCCACGAGGAGCGGTTTCAGGAGCTAAAGGTCATCTTTCTCGAACTCGAGAACGGCTACTTCGAGCTCCTCGAACCGCAGGATGACGGAACTATCGCGCGATATCTCAAGCGGCACGGCTCGGGACTGCACCACATCGCGCTGGAGACCGATGACATCGAGGCGGCGCTCGAAACCGCCGCAGACGTCGACGTCGAGTTGATCGACGAGGAACCGCGACGGGGGGCGTGGGGACACGACGTCGCGTTCCTTCATCCCGGATCGACTGGCGGGATGCTGATCGAGTTCGTGGAGCACTGACGCTGAGAAAGGGCGAGCAGGCGGCACACTTCCTCTCCGCGGCCCGTATGCCACACGCCAGCCCGGGCGGACCGCGGTCGTCGTTCAGCGCATGGTGTCGCTGGTCGCGCCTTCGTATATAAACGGCCGGGAGCAGACGGCTCGCCGATCAGCCGAAGTTCTCGGCTTTCGCGGCGTCGGGATCGCCGCCGGCGGCTTCGATCGCCGCTTCTGCGTCCCCGAGGAAGTCGGCGAACCCGTAGATGAACACCTGTTCACCGTCGTCGTTGGTGAGCACGTCGGCGACGGCGTCGGTGAGATCGGTCTCGTCGGCGAGCACGAACACGTCGGCACCGCCCGCCGCCAACGTGGCCAGGCGATCCTCGTGAATCGGGTCGTCGTCGCGATAGACGACGGCGGCTTCGTGGCCGTCGGCGAGCGCGCGTTCGGCGATCGCAACCGCGGGGCCGATACCGGGACCGCCAGCGAGGACGACGACGCGCGGTTCGCCCTCGTAGTAGTCGTCGCCGAATGGGCCGGTGATAGTGATCGAATCGCCGGACGAAAGCGAGAGTAGGTACTCGCTGAACTCGCCGCCTTCCTCGGGGTCGTAGCTGACGGTGAGTTCGAACGTGTTTCGCGTGTCGCGCGAGGAGACGGTGTAAAAGCGGGCGACCGTCTCGTCGTCGATCGTCGCCGAAAGCTTGACGAACTGACCGGGGACGGCGCTAAAGCCCGGCGGTGTCGTGATCTCGATGGCGACCGCGTTCGTACCGACGTCGTGGATCGCGGTCACGGTCGTCTCGATTGAGTCCATACAGGGATGGATCGCTCCGTCCGCAAGGCGCTTTCGAAGCGGTCGGCGGGTTCGTTAGTGAGCGTGGAAAACTCTCCGGAGGGAATTCGTTGGCCAGAGAATCAAAGAGAGACGGGCGTATTCAGAAGGCTTAACGTCCGTCGTGTTGAACCACGACGTAGCATGCCAGAGGACCTAAACTGGGCCGTCGGCGGCGAAGCCGGCGATGGGATCGACTCGACTGGGAAGATCTTCGCCCAGGCGCTCTCCCGTGCGGGGCGCCACGTCTTTACCTCAAAGGATTTCGCATCGCGAATCCGTGGCGGATACACCGCATACAAGGTTCGGACGTCGGTCGACCGCGTCGAGAGCGTCGTTGATAGACTCGACATCCTGATCGCCCTCACTGAACGGACCGTCGAGGAGAACCTCGACGAACTGCACGACGACTCTATCGTCATCTACGACGGCGAGCGATCGATGATGTCGGACTTCGAGGCACCGGGCGAGATGACGGGGCTCGACGTGCCGCTGAAGCGGCTCGCCGAGGACGCCGGTGGGGCGATCATGCGGAACATCGTCGCATTGGGCGCCGCCTGTTCCGTCTCAGGGTTCGACATCGAATACCTCGACGAGTCGCTCGAAAAGCGCTTCGGGGGGAAGGGTGAGGCGATCGTCGAGAACAACAAGCAGGCCGCGAGGCTCGGCGCGGAGTACGTCGAGGAGGAGCACGACCTCTCGACGCCGTACGACCTCGAAACGACGGACAACGACTACGTCCTGTTGAACGGCGACGAAGCGATCGGCATGGGCGCGCTCGTCGCCGGGTGCCGATTCTACGCCGGTTATCCGATCACGCCCGCGACGGACGTGATGGAGTACCTGAAAGGGCGGATCGAAAAGTACGGCGGGATCGTCGTACAGGCCGAGGACGAACTCTCGGCCGTGAACATGGCGCTCGGCGGCGCTCGCGCAGGTGCGCGATCGATGACCGCCACGTCCGGGCCAGGAATCGATCTGATGACCGAGACGTTCGGTCTCGTCGCGACCTCGGAGACGCCGCTCGTCATCTGTAACGTGATGCGATCGGGCCCCTCGACGGGGATGCCGACCAAGCAGGAACAGGGCGATCTCAACCAGATGCTGTACGGCGGGCACGGCGAGATTCCCCGATTCGTCCTCGCGCCCACGAACATCGCCGAGTGTTTCCACAAGGCGATCGAGGCGTTCAACCTCGCCGAAAAGTACCAGATGCCGGTGTATCTGACGGGCGACCTCGCGCTCGCGGTCACGGAGCAGACGTTCGCTCCCGAGGAGTTCGACATGGACGCAGTCGAGATCGACCGCGGCAAGGTCGTCGACGACGAGACGATCGACGAGTGGCAAAACGAGAAGGGCCAGTTCCAGCCGCACGCGCTCACCGACGACGGGGTCAGCCCGCGAGCGTTCCCCGGCACGGCGGGCGGCGCGCACATGTCGACCGGCCTCGAACACGACGAGTTGGGCCGCCGGACGGAGGACACCGACATGCGGATCGAGCAGGTCGACAAGCGCGAGCGGAAAGTCGAGACCGCGCACGAGGAGGAAGATTGGAGCTACCGCGAGTTCGGCGATCCAGATTCGGACGCGCTCGTCGTCTCGTGGGGATCTAACGAGGGTGCGATGCGGGAGGCGATCGAGATGCTGGCCGAGGAGGACATCGACGTTCGGTTCATCTCGGTACCGTACATCTTCCCGCGCCCGGACCTCACCGAGGAGGTCGAGGCGGCCGAGGAGACGATCGTCGTCGAGTGTAACGCCACGGGGCAGTTCGCGGACCTCATCGAGCACGACACGCTCAGCCGCGTGAAACGCATCAACAAGTACAACGGCGTCCGATTCAACGCGGACGAACTCGCCGAAGAGGTCAAAGCGGCCCTCGGCGAAGCGGCGGAGGTGGAGGTCTAACATGAGTTCGAACGTTCGATTCACCGACTTCAAATCAGACAAGCAACCGACGTGGTGTCCCGGCTGCGGCGACTTCGGGACGATGAACGGGATGATGAAAGCGCTCGCCGAGACCGGCAACGACCCCGACAACACGTTCGTCGTCGCCGGGATCGGCTGTTCCGGAAAGATCGGGACGTACATGCACAGCTACGCGCTGCACGGCGTCCACGGTCGCGCCCTGCCGGTCGGCACCGGCGTGAAGATCGCCAACCCCGAACTCGAAGTGATGGTCGCCGGCGGCGACGGCGACGGCTACTCGATCGGCGCGGGGCACTTCGTCCACGCGGTGCGGCGGAACGTCGATATGACCTACGTCGTGATGGATAACCGGATCTACGGGCTGACGAAGGGGCAGTTCTCGCCGACCTCGCGGGAGGACTTCGAGACCTCGACCTCCCCAAGCGGGACGAACCAACAGCCGGTCAACCCCCTCGCGTTGGCGCTCGCCGCGGGCGGAACGTTCATTGCCCAGTCGTTCTCCTCGGACTCGCAGCGACACGCCGAGATCGTCCAACAGGCGATCGAGCACGACGGCTTCGGCTTCGTCAACGTCTACTCGCCCTGCGTGACGTTCAACGACGTCGACACGTACGACTACTTCCGCGACTCGATCGTCGACGTCGGCGACGAGGAGTTCGACCACGATCCGACGGACTACGACGACGCCAAGGAGCTCATCCTCGACCGCAGTAAGGAGTACCAAGGCGTCATCTACCAGGACGAAAACTCCGTCGGCTACGAGAAGCGAGAGGGTGTCGAGGGGCCGATGACGGACGTCCCGGACGGCGCGCCCGAAGACGCGATGGACCTCGTTCGCGAGTTCTACTGATCGGCACCCACCCGAGCCGGTTTTCACGCCGACGCGGTGATTATATTCGTGGCGCCCACACCGTCCATACGAGACTGAGATGGAACGAATGGGCTCGAATTCGAATGCCACACCAGACGGCATATCAGCACCGATAGGGTCAGTGCAACCATGACGCTTCGAGTCGCAGTCGCGATAGGCTGTTCTCTTTTCGTGCTCGTCGGTGTCGGGTCGTTCGTCGTGTCACCGGGCGCGTCCGCGCCGGAGCCGGCCGACTTCGACGAGACCGTCGCGATGGGGTTGACGCTCGAAGAGCGGCAGGCGCTCGGCGCGGAACAGTTGCTCCCCCGAGCGCAGATCGCATACTCACAGTACCCGTACGTCGTCGGCTACCGCGGGGTCGAACTCGCGGCGGCGGCGGTCGACGACCCGCTCGTCGAGCAGCAGTTCGGCTATCCGCTCGTCGTGTACGTCGAAGCCGCGCCGGCAGAGGTGTCGCTCGACGAGTCCGGCCACCTCGTGGGCGAGAACACGGACGAGTGGGTGCGGGCCGATGAGGCGTATTTCGTGACCGGAAGCGACGCGCGGACGCCGGCCGGTCCGACGCCCGTCGCGTTCGCCGACCGAGCCGGTGCGGCGGCGTTCGCGTCGGAACACGGCGGGTGGGTGGTCGGCTGGGACGAGCGCGCCCGGTTCGAGACGCGACGCGACGACGGCTCGGTCGCCCGCGATCGGATCGCGTCCCAGCACGCCGGCGCGGACGACCGGGTCCGGGACGCTCGCGAGCTGCTCGACCGGCCGACGGGGATCGTCGTCGGCGAGGACGAACCGACGCTTCGGGCGGCCCTCGCGGCGGCGGAACCCAACACGACGATCCGGCTGCCGCCGGGGACCTACGCGGGCCCGATCGAGATCGCGAAACCGGTCACGATCGTCGGTGACGGGGCGACGATCGACGGCGACGGCAACGGAACCGTCGTCACCGTCGGATCCGACGATGTGGCGATCTCGGGCGTCGAGATCGACGGGATCGGCGATTCGCTGCAAGCTGAGGATCCGTCGGTCGACGAGGATCGAGCCAGCTGGGATCGCCAGACTGAGGAGGCGTACGGCTACTCCGACGCCGCGGTCACCGCGGACGGCGTCGATCGGCTGCTCGTCGCTGGGGTCAGCGCCGAAACGCCCGCCTCCGGGATCGTCCTCAGGGACGTCGACCGCGCCGTCGTCGATGGCGTTCGGATACGCGGCGCGAGCGAGCCGGTGGACGGGTTCATGAGCGTCGTCGCGATACGCTCACCGGCGGTCGTGCAGCGCTCGACGTTCGAGGACGGGCGAGACGGGGTGTATAGCCACCGATCCGGCGGGATCACGGTACGCGATAACCGGTTCGTCGGCGGCCGCTTCGGCGTCCACCTGATGTACACCTCGGATGCGCTCGTGGCTGGGAACTGCGCGATCGAACAGGAGCTGTCCGGCGTCGTCATTATGACGAGCCCCTCGGGCGTGGCCATCGCCGACAACGTCGTCGCAGAGACCCGGCAGGGGATCGCGACGAGCGGCTCGGACGCGTACGTCGGGAACAACACCGTCATCAACACCGGGCAGGCGATCTCGACGAGCGCACGGAACTCGCTGTACGCCGACAACACAATCGTCGGAAACGCAGTCGGTTTCCGGGCCTCGTCGGTCTTTCCGACCAGCGTCGTCGTCGGCAACGATGTCGCCGACAACGAACGGCACGTTCGAGCGACGAGCGGACCGCTTCGGGTCTGGAGCAACGACGGCGAGGGCAACTACTGGAGCGGTGCCGAGGGGCTGAACCGGCCGTACAGTCCGACCGATCCCGTCGACGGCCGACTCCACCGGACCGGGGCGGCCCGGACGCTCGCGGACGGACCGATTGTGCGCGGCCTTCGGACGCTCCGCGGATCGGCACCGGGGATGCGGGACAACAGCGTGATCGATGCCACACCGCGCGACGCACCGAAGCAGCCGGCCCGGTTGGAGACCGCGCGGGCGCTTTCGAACGGAAACGCGAGCGCCGGGGAGGTGTGTTCGGCGTGAGCGAGGAGACCGTGCTTCGGGTCGACGGCGTGTCGAAGTCGTTCGGCCCGGTCGACGTCATCGCGAACGTCTCGTTTTCCGTGTCGTCGGGCTCGGTCGTCGCCGTCATCGGTCCCAACGGCTCCGGGAAGACGACGCTGCTCCGGACGCTCGTCGGCGATCTTCGGCCGACGGACGGCGTCGTCTCCTACGAGGGGCCGGACACCGACCGGACGATCGGCTATCTCCCCCAACAGCCGACCTTTCGCGCTGGATTCACCGCAGCCGAGACGCTCGCGTTCTACTCGTCGCTGCTCGACGGCGGCGATCCGGAGGCGTTGCTCGATCGCGTCGGCTTGGTGGACGCCGCCGACCGGAACGTCGAGAACCTCTCGGGCGGGATGCGACAGCTGCTCGGCATCGCGCAGGCGACCGTCGGCGATCCCCCGCTCGTGGTCCTCGACGAGCCCGCGAGCGGACTGGATCCGAACATGAGCGAGCACGTCTTCGAGACGGCAGCTCGGATGGCTGGCGAGAAGCGGACGGTGCTCATCAGCTCGCACGACATGGCGCTCGTCGAAGAGACGGCCGACGACGTGCTCGTGTTGAATCGGGGGACGGTCGCCGCATCGGGGACGCTCGAGGAATTGTACTCACGATTCGAGACCGATTCGCTCCGCGGCGTGTTGAACGCCATCGTGGGCGAAACCGACCGCGTCGAAGTGGTCGGGGGGAACCGATGAGCCGACTCGACGGATTCGGTCCGGTCGCGTGGCGCGAGCTTTCGACCGTCGCCAGAACCCGGAGTTACCTGTTCTTGTCGGCCGGACTCCTCGCCGTGTTCGCGGGCATACTCCGAGCAGGGGGTGGGATCGGAGGGGGGTACGTTCCGGCTGCCGTCGACCTGCTCTTGCCGCTCGAGTTGCTCGTTCCGCTGGTCGCGGTTGCGCTCGGGTACCGGGCCTTCAGCGGCGACAACGACGATCGCTCGGTCCTCCGGACGTATCCGGTCTCGAACGCGTCCCTCGTCAGTGGCGTCTTCGCAGGGCGGTTGGTGGGACTGGCGGGTATCGTCGGCGGCCCACTCGCCGTCGTCGGCGTCGCCGTGTCGTTGGTCGGCGGGCCCGAATCGCGAGTGTTCGCGGTGCACCGAGGGATCGATTCACCGGTGTTGTTCGTCCGGTTCATCGCGTTGACGATCTGCTTTGGGGCCGTCGTGTTGGCGATGACGATGGCGGCGGCGGTCGTCGTCCGAACGGGACGAGCGGCCCTCGCGGCCGCACTCGCCATTCTCGTCGCGGTCGTCGCAGGCGGTGACCTCCTGGTGTTGGCGGGGGTCACGGCTGACTCGATCGGCGACGAGTTCCTAGAGACGGCGCTCGCGGTGAGTCCGAACGCCGCCTACCGCGGGCTCGTACTCGAGACGGTCGTCGGCGTCGCGACCGACACGGGACGGGCAATCGACGTGACCGCCGCGATCGCCGGACTGTTCGCGTGGACCGCGTCGAGTCTCGCAGTGATCGTTATTTTCGTCGGCCGATCCGAGTCCGTTTTGAGTGGCATCCGCCGTGTCGTCACCGATCACGTGCTCGAACCGGCGCTTCGCAGCTACGAAGACGCGCGTCGGGACCGGTAGCCGTCGCTCGTTCGATCGAATCGTCGTCCCCCGGTCTGCGGTTCGAAAATCGTACCAATAGTCGTTTGTCAGAATGGGGTGTACTGTCAGGTATGAACCGTCGAGCGCTGTTGGCATCTGGTATCATCCTCGCCGGCGGTGGCCTCGCTGGTTGTCTCGGTCGGGGGGCCTCCGGTATGGAGGGGGACGTCCCCGAACCGGTCGACCTCTCCGGTGGAAAGTACGACGACCACGGCGGGATGGTGATCGGACGGCACGGCGGTGCGAACGGACAGGTGTTTTACGCCGAAAACGCGCCCGATCGGGGCGAGAACCCGGCGTGGTTTCACACGCTGGTGTTCGGGCTGTTCCCGTATCACTTCGGTCGGCTCGATCGCGGCTGGGAGCCCCGCGTCGTCTACGTGACCGACTTCTCGCAGGTCGAGTACGAACTGACGGAGCGGGACGGCCGGTTACAGATGCCGTCCCCGACGGCGGCGGAGACCTTCGGCGAGGCGGCCGACCTCACCTACGTCGCCGAGAGCGAGGTGATGGGCGGGATGGGGCCGGCGTTGCACCCCTTCTCGGACGAGGCGGAAGCGGAGGCGTTCGCCGCCGAGCACGGTGGTATCGCCCTCTCGTTCGAGGAGATCGATCCCGTGATCATCGATCGGTTACAGCGCGGGAGCGGACACGGCCACGAGCACGACGAATGACGCCAACACGACCGGTGGACGACGCGGATGCCAACCGCGATCGCGGCTCCGGGACGGTGCTCGCCGTCGCGGTCGGCGTCGTCGTGCTCGGGGGATCGATCGGCCTGTTCGTCGTCGATTTCGGATCGGCCACGCCGGAGCCGGTCGATTTCGACGAGACCGTTTCGGTCGGGCTGACGCTCGAGGACGAGCTGCGCCTGGGAGACGAGTCCGAGGATATCGAACTGCCCCGAATGGAGGTGTTCTACTCGCAGTACCCCTACGTGGTCGGTTATTACGGCGTCGACTCGTTCGTCGCCGCCCAGCGCGAGCCGACGCACGAGCGGCAGTTCGGGTTCCCCGCCGCGGCGTACGTCACGGACTACGCCGATCTCGACCCTGGACTGACGGACGATGGTCTCCCGCGGAGCGACCACGATCCGGGCTGGATCGCGCCCGAATCGGCCGTCTACGTCGTCGACAGCGACGCGCGGATGCCCTCGGGACGGACGGCGATCCTGCCGTTCGGTGACCGCGACGACGCGCGGGCGTTCGCCGACGAGCACGGCGGTCGGATTTTGGGGTGGGACGCGCTGTTGGAGGCCGACATCGAACTCGACGACGCCGACACCGTCCGCGATCGTGTTCGGACACAGCGGGTCGAGGCCGACCGCGTGGTCGAATCGCGGTCCGCGCTCCGCGATCGTCCAGTCGGAGCCGTCGTCGGCGAGAATGGGACGACGGTGCAGGACGCCATCGAGGCCGCATCGCCGAACACGACGGTGCTCGTCCCCGAGGGTATCCACGAGGTCGAGGAGCCGGTCGAGATCGACAGACCGGTGACGCTCCGAGGGGAGGGGGACGCGAACATCGTTGGGGACGGGAACAGCACCGTCTTGGTGGTTCGCGCGTCCCGGTCGGCCATCGTCGGGGTCGATGTCTCCGGCGTTGGGAACGGCACCCCGGACGCGGCGGTGGTGGACGACCACAGCCACCGGCTCGGCGATGCGAGCCACGACAGCGGCGACACGGTCGGGGACGACTACTGGGACGAGGACGTCGAGGAGGATTACGCGACGGGTGACACCGCGATCGCCGTCGAGACTGCGCAAGACGTTCTCATCGCCGACCTGAGTATCGATACAGACGCCGCAGGCGTCATCCTCTACGACTCGCCCGGTGTCGTCGTCCGAAACATCGCCGTCGTCGGGCGCGAGAACTACCGGGAGGGACACATGGGGCTCGTCGCGATGCGCTCGCCCGGTGTCGTCGAGCACTCGACGTTCCTCGGCGGGTTGGATGGAGTCTACACCCACCGCGCTCACGGGATCGTGATTCGGAACAACGAGATCCGCGGCAATCGGATGGGTGTTCACCTGATGTTCACGTCCGACTCGCTGGTATCCGGCAACGTCGTTTCCGGCCAGGAGTTCACCGGCATCCACGTGATGACCGGGCCACAGCGGAACGCCGTCGTCGGAAACCGGATATCCGACACCGAAACGGCACTCATCGTCGGCGGCTCGAACTCCTACATCGCCGACAACGTTCTGACGGAAAGCTATCTCGGGCTCCGGATCGACGCGACCGCCTCGATCATCGAGGGCAACGTCATCGCCGACAACCGCGACGGTGCGGAGACGTGGGCGCAGCTTCCGACCAACCGGGTCACGCACAACGACTTCGTCGACAACGAGCGACACGTCGCCGTCAGCAGCGGGCGGCTCCGCGTCTGGAGCCACGACGGCGAGGGTAACTACTGGGAGGGCGCGGTCGGATCGACCGACGGGACCGTCATCCAGCGACCCTACACCCCGACGGATCCCGTCGACGGCCGCCTCCATCGGGTCGACGGGGCCGGAACCCTCGCGCGAGCCCCGGCGATCGACGCGCTCGCGGGCTTCCAAGGAGCCGTTCCTGGCATGCGGGCCGACGAGGTGATCGACACCGCGCCGCTGTGTGCGCCGGTCAACGCCGAGTGGTTCGAGCGGACGGGGCGGGGCGACACTGAGCCGATCTGTCGGTCCGACGGGCGGCTCGACGAACTGGAGACGAGAGCATGAGTGAGTCAGCAAACGCGACGACGACAGGATCGACGGCGAAAGCGGAGCCGACAACAGCCACGAGGCCACCGATCGTCGAGATCGACGGGCTGGGACACACCTACGGCCGAATAGACGTTCTCGAGGACGTCTCGTTCGACGTGCCCGCGGGAGAGGTGACGGCGATCATCGGGCCGAACGGCGCAGGGAAGACCACGCTCATTCGCGACATCGTCGGCCTCCAGGAACCGACCGCGGGAACCGTAGACTACCGCATCCCGGACGTTCCGAGGCCGATCGGATACCTCCAACAGCGGCCGGCGTTTCGACCGGGACAGACCGTCAAACAGGCGATCGCGTTTTACGGATCGCTCGTCGGGGAGACCGAGGCCGACACAGTCCGGCGGCTCGAACGGGTCGGGTTGGGTGCGGCGACCGATCGGGCAGTCGGGGCGCTCTCGGGCGGGATGACGCGGCTCGCCGGGATCGCGCAGGCGACCGTCGGCGACCCGCCACTCGTGGTCCTCGACGAGCCCGCGAGCGGCCTCGACCCGGGGATGAGCGTCCGCATCTTCGAGATCGCCGAGGAGCTCGCCGCGGCGGGGGCGGCCGTGTTGGTGAGCTCGCACAACCTCGCGTTGGTCGAACGCACCGCCGGCCGGGTGGTGCTGCTCGACGACGGCACGGTCGCGCGGATCGGTGCGCCCGCGGATCTCAACGGAGAGCTCGGGACCGAATCGCTGCTCGACGCGTTCGACGCGGCCGTCGCCGGGGATTCGAAGACGGTCAGCGTTCGGGGGGGATCGACGTGAGCGCGCCGACGGAGTCGGAGTCCGACGCGTGCGAAACCGCCACGTCTCCTCGGACGCCGAACACGCTGGTGACGCTTCGAACGCTGATTCGGCGGGAGCTCTCGACCGCAGTACTGGACCGGACCGACATCGGGGTCTGGATCGGCTTCATCGGCGTTCTGTTCGGGATCGCCTGGTTCGGCGGCGGGGTGCAGGTCGGGTACGTCTCGACGATCATCGACCTGTTGACGCCGCTTGAGCTCCTGATTCCGGTCATCGCGTTCGCGTTTGGGTATCGGGCGATCGTCGACGACGAGCGTCGCGGTGTGCTCGACGTCCTGCGGACGTATCCCGTTTCGTCCTGGCAGGTCGTCGTGGGCGTGTATCTCGGTCGAGCGATCGGCCTCGCCGCGATCGTCTCGACCGCGCTTTCGGCGCTCATGTTCCCGATATTCGTCACCGAGTCGTACCGACCCGTGTTCTATGCGACCCACACGGGGGCTGATTCGCCGGGGTTGTATCTCCGGTTCGTCGTCCTAACGGTCGGCTTCGCGCTGGTCATGCTCGCCGTCGCGATCGCGATGTCGGCGCTAGCCAGCGCGGCCCGAACGGCGATCGCCGCCGCGGTCGCCTCGCTGTTCGTGGTGCTGTTCGTGGCCGACATCGCGCTCGTGTTCGGGGTGGCGCGAGGAGTCATAGCGGAGACCTCCCTCGTGAGTTCGCTCGCGATCAGTCCGCTCAGCGCGTATCGAGGGTTGGTGTTCGAGACGACGATCGCCGTCACGGCAGGGACCGGCCCCCGGATGGCGTCGCCGGTCGCAAGCGCCGTCGGACTGGGGATTTGGTGGCTCGGCTCGCTCGCCGTTGCTGCCGTCGCGATACGAAGGTGAAAACAGCGACGATCCGGGCTACATCCCGAGGCCCGACAGGACCTCGCGCGTCACGTCGTCGTGCGTCAACAGCTCGCCGCCGTGTTCGGCCGCGAAGGCCTCAGCGTCGCCCTCAGAGGTGAAGCCGATGAGCGACTTACCCATCGCGCCCTCGACGTCGCTGTTGGCGACGAACGTGAGGTCGTGAAGGTTGGCGAACGCCGCCGCATCGAGATGCGCGCTGATGACGGTCGTGCCACCGTCGTCGCGGAGCTCGTACTCGACGCTCGAGTAGTCGGTCGCGTAGGCGGTCTGTGACTCGTGGCCCCGCTCCTCGTTTTCGAGGAGATAGTTGTACGTGCAGGTCGAGCTGCAGAACCACGCGATACCGTCTTCGCGGCCGTCGGGGAGCGACGGGGGCGCGTCGTCGCCGTAGAAGGCTTCGCCGACCGGACCGGGGTGCATCCCGATCCGCATCCCGCAGTTGTCACACTGCTCGCTGCCGTCGAGGGAGATCGCGGCCGGGCCGTCGCGTCCGCCGCCGAGACAGCCGGCGAGTGCGCCCGCACTACCGACCGCGATCGTCGCCAAGACCGTTCGTCGCGTCGGTCCGTGCTCGGTGATGCGCTGGTGTTCCATGTTTGGTGTAGGGTCGAGAGAGAAATAGTCTAATTGGTGCAATGCTGAAACAAGGTCGGCCGTCACTGCTCGAGCAGCGAGTCGACGAGTCGCGAGAAGCGATCCACGAGCCGGTCCGGGAGGCTCGGGTCGATCTCGACGAGCGTCTCTCTGAGCAGGTCCGGTCGCGTCAACCGAACCGAAACGGTCCGACCGTCGTACACCTTCTCGGCGAGATCGTACTCGATGAGGTTCGAGAGGTGCCACTCGACGGTGCTGCGCGCGATGTCGGCCGCGTCGGCGAGTTCCGCCGGCTGATCCGTTTCGCGATCGAGCAACAGCATGACGAGCTCGCGCGTCGTCTCCCGACGTAACAGCGCGATCGCCGCCTGCTCGGTTCGCGAGTAGCCGTTCGGGAAGTAGTGTGTCCGGCCGCACACCTCCAAGCTCCGCAGGGAGCCGCCCTTGAGAAGCCGGCGAAGGTGATACTGCGTCTGTCCGGTCGCGATGTCGAGGTCGCGGCTCACGGCGTTGAAGTGGACGCCCGGATTCGACTCGACGTGCGTGCGCACTTGGGATCTCGTTTCGGTCATGGGTTCCGGATCGCCTACGATAGCCTTCGGCTCGACACGTATGAAGCATCGGTTTCGTCCCGTCCCGTGGGACGCACCGAGCGGTCCCGAATCGCCGGTTACACCCGGACGGCTGGGCAATATTGTGCCAAATG
This sequence comes from Natronomonas salsuginis, assembly GCF_005239135.1. Lineage (NCBI taxonomy): Archaea > Methanobacteriati > Methanobacteriota > Halobacteria > Halobacteriales > Natronomonadaceae > Natronomonas > Natronomonas salsuginis. Next base: position 35,892 of record NZ_QKNX01000006.1, on the reverse strand, counting down.
TGCAAAGACTTATCAACGCCGAATTCCTACATTGGACATAATGGCGGACGCAATGAGCGAATACCTCAAGCAGGACATGCAGTGTGAGGGCCTGCTCGAATGTATTCACGGACTGAAGGGGCTCGACAAGGAGATATTCAAGGTACTGACGGAGGCGTCGGGACCGCTCACCGTCGACGAGATCGCCGAAGCCGTCGACCGAGAACGATCGACGGCCTACCGTTCGATCCAGCGGTTACTCCAGAGCGGATTCGTGCAAAAAGAGCAGGTCAACTACGATCAGGGCGGCTACTACCACGTGTTCCGGCCGACAGACCCCGACGAGATCGCCGACGACATGCAACGGATGCTCAACGACTGGTACGCCAAGATGGGACAACTCATCGGCGAGTTCCGCAAAAAGTATCAGAAGGAGATCGACGAACCGCCGGCGGCGGCGGCCGAGAACTGACCGAGGCGCCTCGTTCGGGACGAGAATTAGCTCACCCAACCCCAGTATTGGCTATAAAATGCAATATAATCCACTCACGATTTCGGGAGCTGTCTTTCGGTAGGTGTGGATTCGCTCTCCGCTCGTCTTTCCGAGACTCCTCGATTACACTCGGAGTCTCGCATCTCGCGGGTCGCATTCGCTCTCCGCTCGTCTTTCCGAGACTCCTCGATTACACTCGGAGTCTCGCATCTCGCGGGTCGCATTCGCTCTCCGCTCGCCTTTCCGAGACTCCTCGATTACACTCGGAGTCTCGCACCCAAAGGAACAAGAATTTAAACGCTCCGACGGAACTATGCTCCACTATGGGTAAAAAATCGAAGGCCAAGAAGAAGCGGCTCGCGAAGCTGGAGCGTCAGAACAGCCGCGTTCCCGCGTGGGTCATCATGAAGACGGACCGCGACACGATGCGGAACCACAAGCGCCGGAACTGGCGTCGGAGTGACACTGACGAATGAGCGCCGAATTCGACGAGCGCGTCATGACCGTCCCGCTCCGAGACGTCCTCGCCGGCTCGAACACCGACCGCGCGGACCAGGCGATGGGCCTCGTCCGGTCGCACCTCGCTCAGCACTTCAAAGTCGACGAGGACTCCGTCCGACTTGACCCCTCGATCAACGAAGCGGTCTGGGAGCGCGGGCGGGCGAAACCCCCGCGGAAACTCCGCGTTCGAGCGGCCCGCTTCGAGGAGGAAGGCGAGGCCGTCGTCGAAGCAGAGACCGCATAACGTGCTCCGCGCGGCGCTCTCCGGATCCGCATACGTCGGCGTCTTCGGGCGTGCAACCGACGATTGTCTGCTCGTTCGCCCGGATATCGAGGAGTCGCTGCGCTCGGATTTCGAGGCCGAACTCGAGGTGCCGGCAGTGCCGACGACGGTCGCCGGCTCCGGCACGGTCGGCTCGCTCGCCGTCGGCAACGAGAACGGGCTGCTCGTCAGCGAGCGGATCACGGACCGCGAGCGCGAGCGGATCGAGAGGGGGACGGACCTCACGGTCGGCGAACTGCCGGGACGGATCAACGCCGCCGGGAACGTCGTGTTGGCGAACGATCACGGAGCCTTCGTTCATCCCGATCTCTCCCGAAAAGCCGTTCAGGCGGTGCGCGACACGCTCAACGTGCCGGTGGAGCGCGGGATGATCGCGGACGTTCGAACCGTCGGGACCGCGGCGGCGGTCACGAACAAGGGCGTTCTGTGTCACCCCAAGACGACCGACGAGACGCTCGACTTTCTGGAGGAACTGTTCGGCGTCTACGCCGACATCGGGACGATCAACTACGGCGGCCCGCTCGTCGGCTCCGGGCTGATCGCGAACAGCAACGGATACGTCGCGGGCTCGGAGACGACCGGACCGGAGTTGGGCCGCATCGAGGACGCCCTCGGCTACATCGAGTAGTCGCCAACGGCCGATTTTTTCGGACGATTCGAGCGGCTGCAACGCCGAACCGATCGGCGAAACTCCCAAATCCGTTTCGCAACTACCAAATAGCCGCTTTCCGAAGCGTCTGATGATATAACTATGGCCAGGCCAGAGGTTCTTGACCGAATCAAAGAGGCCGAGGAGGAGGCCGACGACATCGTCGCCGAGGCAGAGGCCGAGCGCGAGGAGCGCATCGCCGAGGCGCGATCAGAGGCCGATAGCATCCGGGAGAACGCCCAGGAGGAGGCACAATCGCTCAAAGAAGAGCGCCTCGAGGACGCCCGCGAGGAGATCGAAGCCGAGCGGGAGGAGATCCTTGCCGAGGGTGACGCCGAACGCGAGGCGCTCGAATCGCGCGCCGCGGAGAACCGAACGGAGGTAGTCGAATACACGGTCGATCTGTTCAAGGAGGCGGTGGATGTCCAGTCTCAGACCTAAACGGATGAGCCGGGTCTCGGTAACGGGATCCAAGCGCGTGATGGACGAGACCATCGAGGCCGTCCACGAGTTGAACCTGGTTCACGTCACCGACTACGACGGCAGCTGGGAGGGGTTCTCGCCGGGCGACCCGATCGAGGGGGCCGAGGACGCCGCCGGGAAGCTCGTCACGGTGCGCGCGCTCGAAAGCACCCTTGGTATCGACGAGGAGGACGCCGGACGAACCCGGATCATCGACGACGACGAGCTCGAATCGGAGCTCGAAGAGACTCGCACGCGCGTCAACGAACTCGACGATCGACGCTCGGAGCTGGAAGCCCAGATACGCGAGATCGAGGAGCAGATCGACTCGACACGGCCGTTTGCCGCGCTCGGGATTGACCTGGATCTGTTGTCGGGATACGATTCGCTGACCGTCGCGGTCGGTGAGGGCGACGCTGACGAAATCGAGTCGTCGCTCGCGGCGTCCGAGGAAGTCGATAGCTACGAGCTATACACGGACGACAACTACGTCGCGCTGTTCGTGTACCCCGATGTCGACATCGAGGACGCGCTCGTCGGCACGCCGTTCACCGAGTACGGGATCCCGGACCTCGGGGACGGTGACGGGGCCACGAGCCCCGAGGCTTATGTCGAGGAACTGACCCACACGAGACAGGGCCTCGAATCCGAACTCGAGACGGTCGAGAGCCGGTTGGCGGAGCTGAAACACGAGGTCGCGGGCTTCCTGCTCGCCGCCGAGGAGAAGCTCTCGATCGAAGTGCAAAAACGGGAAGCGCCGCTGACGTTCGCGATGACGGAGAACGCCTTCGTCGCGGAGGGGTGGATCCCCAGCGAACAGGTCACCGACCTCGTCGAGACGCTCGATACCCGCGTCGGCGATCACGTCGAGGTCGACGAACTCGAACGGGCGTCCTACGAGGACGGCCACGCGCACGACCGCGAGGAGCTCGACGAGGGCCACGAGGGCGAGGCGGTCGCCGACGGCGGACACGAGATGAGCGGCGGATCGCCGCCGGTCATCCAGGACAACCGTCCGGGTGCCAAACCGTTCGAGATGCTGGTCGGCGTCATCAACCGACCGAAGTACAGCGAACTCGATCCGACGCTCGTGTTGTTCCTCACGTTCCCGATCTTCTTCGGGTTCATGATCGGCGACGTCGGATACGGCATCCTCTACATGCTGATGGGGTGGTTCCTGATGGCGAAGTTCGACAGCGCCGGATTCAGAAGTCTCGGTGGCGTCGCTATCTGGGCCGGGATCTGTACGACGATCTTCGGCGTGTTGTACGGCGAGTTCTTCGGCCTGCACGAACTCGGCTACGTCGTCTGGGGCTACGAGGGCGGGCTCGGAGAGGCCATCACCGGCCATCCGGGCGCACCGATGGACAAGGGGCTCGAACCCGCGAGCATCGCGTTCGCGTGGGCGTGGCTCGTCATCAGTCTGGTGATTGGGCTGCTGCATCTGTCGATCGGATACGTCTTCGGCTTCCTCGACGACCTCAGCCACGGCATCGCCGACGCCGTCACCGAGAACGTCTCGTGGCTCATGCTCATGTTGGGCGCGTGGATCTGGGTGTTCAGCACGCACCTGCAGTCGGTCAAGCCGAACCTGCTCTTCACCACGTTCAACGCCGAGGGCGCGACCGTCGCCGGAAACACGGTCGGTGCCCAGGAGGTCGCCTACGAGCTCGGGTTCGCCGGCTTCTCCGAGACGGTCGGCATCGCCGCGGGCGTCATCGGCCTGATCGGCCTCGCGCTCTTGGTCTACGGGGAGGGCGGGATCGGACTCCTCGAGAGCCTGAACGTCTTCGTGAACGTACTCTCGTACACCCGGATTGCCGCAGTTCTGCTCGCGAAGGCCGGGATGGCGTTCGTGGTCAACCTGCTCGTCCTCGGTGCCTACCAGGACTCCGAAGGCGGCGTCCACTTCATCTACAACAACTACGACAGCCTCGATCAGGTCCACGGTGACATCATGTTCAGCGGCCTGCTCAACGGTGCCGAGGGCGCGATGTTCGTCGTCGCGATCCTCGCCGGGGCGCTCATCTTCGTCGTCGGGCACGTCCTCGTGCTCCTGCTCGGCATCACGAGCGCGGGTCTACAGGGAATCCGTCTCGAGTACGTCGAGTTCTTCAACAAGTTCTACGAGGGCGGCGGCAAGCCCTACAGTCCGTTCGGCTACGAGCGGAGATACACGACCGAAGACTGAACCCACGTCAGTACTTCTTTTTTGTGTCCGTCCCGAGAGCTGTGCGAATCACCAACGCATAGTGACGGCGGCTCTCATCGGCGTTTGGGAAGTTTTATGAAGTCTCTGCGAACATATCGGACTGTTCGGATAGCAGTCAATCCATACCAACTGAACACAAACCATGTTTGAACTTGCTACTGCCCTAAGCAGTGTTGCACCACTCCAAGGAGCGTTCACGGAACCCTCGGCAGCGGCCGCGCTTGCGGTCGGTCTCGCCGCGTTCGGTGCGGGCTACGCGGAGCGCGGCATCGGTGCCGCCGCGGTCGGCGCGATGGCCGAGAACGAGGACCTTTTCGGTCGAGGGCTCATCCTGACGGTCCTGCCGGAAACACTGGTCATTCTGGCGCTGGTCGTCGTCTTCGTGGTCTAAACCACACCCAACTTTTCCAAACAATGAGCCTTGATACGGTCGTAGAGGACATCCGAGATGAAGCCCGCGCGCGCGCTGACGAGACACGCGAGGCGGGGGAAGAGCGCGCCGACGAGATCGTCTCAGAGGCCGAGCGCGACGCGGAGGAGATCGTCTCCGACGCCGAACGCGAGGTCGAGCGGGCGATCGAACAAGAGCGCGAACAGGAGCTTTCGGGCGCGAAGCTCGAGGCGAAGCAGGCTCGCCTCGAAGCGCGTCGGGAAATCCTCGAGGAGGTCCACGACGATGTCGAAGCACAGATCGAGAGTCTCGAGGGCGACGAGCGCGAGGAGCTGACACGATCGCTTTTGGACGCCGCAGCCGAGGAGTTCGACGCGGAGTCGGTCCGCGTTCGCGGCGCCGAAGGCGACGCGGAGCTCCTGGAGTCGATCGTCGCGGACTACGACGGTTTCGAGGTCGGCGAGCCGATCGACTGCCTCGGCGGCATCGTCGTCGAATCCGACGAGTCGCGCGTCCGAGTGAACAACACGTTCGACTCCGTCCTCGAGGACGTCTGGGAGGAGAACCTGCGCGAGATCAGCGCGCGCCTCTTCGAAGAATGAGCGTCAAAACCGAAGGGAGTTCAAACTACGAATACGTCACCGCGAGAGTTCGGTCGCGGCGAGCGAAGCTGTTCGACGCCGACGATTACCGAAAGCTGGTCCGGATGGGACCGAGCGAGATCGCCCGGTTCATGGAGGACACTGAGTACGAGACGGAGATGAACGCGTTGGGTGCCCGCCACTCTGGCGTCGATCTCATCGAGTACGCGTTGAACCGGAACCTCTCGAAGCACTTCGACGACCTGTTGACGTGGGCGGACGGGTCGCTGTACGAGTACATCGCGAACTACCTCCGGAAGTTCGACGCGTGGAACGTCAAGACGGTCATTCGCGGCATCTACACGGATGCCCCCCGCGAGGAGGTCGAAGACGACCTCATCCGGACTGGCGAGTTCGCCGGAGCGACGCTCGATCGGCTCCTCGAGGCGACGAGCATCGAGGACGCCACCGAGGCGCTCTCGGGGACGATCTTCGGCGACGCGCTGGAAGACGCCTACGAGGATTTCGAGAGCGCCGACGTGCTCGTTCCGCTCGAAAACGCGGTCGATCGAGCCTTCTTCGCGCACCTGCTCGACGACGTCGGGCAGCCGGAGCCGGACACGCCGAACGCGCTGTACCGGGAGTTCCTGGAGGCGGAGATCGACTTCCGAAACCTCCGGAACGCACTGCGGATCGCGCGCAGCGGCGCGGACATCGATCCGGCGGAGTACTTCATCGACGGCGGGCGGCTCTTCGGCGGCGAGGAGCTCCGACAGCTCGCGTCGAACCCCGACGAGTTGGTGACGGCGATCCGCGAGAGCAGCTACGGGAACGACCTCACCGAGGCGCTCGACGAACTCGAGAACGCGGAGAGTCTCATCGGGTTCGAACACGCACTGAATTCGGCGCTGCTCGAGTACTCCGAGAAGCTGTCGAACCGGTACCCGCTGTCGATCTGTCCGGTACTCTCGTACGTGCTCGCGAAGGAGCGCGAGATCGAGAACATCCGAGCGATCGCCCGCGGCCGCGAAGCCGGGATTCCCGTCGACGAGATCGAAGAGGAGCTGGTACAATGAGCGAGGAAATCGCCGTCGTCGGCAGCCCGGACTTCACGACGGGCTTTCGTCTCGCCGGTGTCCGCCGTTTCGAGAGCGTGCCGGACGACGAGAAGTCCAAGAAACTCGACGACGCCATCACCTCGGTGCTGGAAGACGAGGGCGTCGGAATCGTCGTCATGCACGATGAGGACTTCGAGTATCTCTCACGTACAGTTCGACAGCGGGTCGAAACGAGTGTCGAGCCGGTCGTCGTCACGCTGGGTGGCGGCGCCGGTTCGGGTAATCTGCGCGAGCAGATCAAACGCGCCATCGGCATCGACCTGATGGACGAGTAATCATGAGTCAAGCAACTGCAAGCGAAACCACAGACGAGGGCGTGATCGAGAGCGTCAGCGGTCCCGTCGTGACCGCGGTCGATCTCGGTGCCCGGATGAACGATGTCGTCTACGTCGGCGAGGAAGGGCTGATGGGCGAGGTCATCGAGATCGAAGGCGATCTGACCACCATTCAGGTGTACGAGGAGACCTCCGACGTCGCACCGGGCGAACCGGTCGAGAACACCGGCGAGCCGCTGTCGGTCGATCTCGGTCCGGGTATGTTGGACAGTATCTACGACGGCGTCCAGCGTCCGCTGGACGTTCTCGAAGAGAAGATGGGGGCGTTCCTCGACCGCGGTGTCGACGCGCCCGGCATCGACCTCGAGAAGACCTGGGAGTTCCACCCCGAGGTCGAGGTCGGCGACGAGGTTACCGCCGGCGACGTCGTCGGCATCGTCCCCGAGACCGAGAGCATCGACCACAAAGTGTTGGTGCCGCCGGGCTACGAGGGCGGCGAGGTCGCCGCCATCGAGTCGGGGAACTTCACCGTCGACGAGACGGTCGCCGAACTCGACAACGGCGAGGAGATCGCGATGCGCCAGGAGTGGCCGGTCCGTGAACCCCGCCCGACGGTGGAAAAGGAGACGCCGACGACGCCGCTGATCTCCGGTCAGCGCATCCTCGACGGCCTCTTCCCGATCGCGAAGGGCGGGACGGCCGCCATTCCGGGCCCGTTCGGCTCTGGAAAGACGGTGACGCAGCACCAACTCGCCAAGTGGGCCGACGCGGACATCGTCGTCTACGTCGGCTGCGGCGAGCGCGGCAACGAGATGACCGAGGTCATCGAGGACTTCCCGGAACTGGAGGACCCGAAGACCGGCAAACCGCTCATGTCGCGGACGTGTCTCATCGCGAACACGTCGAACATGCCCGTCGCGGCGCGTGAGTCCTGTGTGTACACCGGTATCACGATCGCAGAGTACTACCGAGATATGGGCTACGACGTGGCGCTCATGGCCGACTCCACCTCGCGGTGGGCGGAGGCGATGCGCGAGATCTCCTCGCGACTCGAGGAGATGCCTGGCGAGGAGGGCTACCCGGCGTATCTGGCCGCCCGCCTCTCGGAGTTCTACGAGCGTGCCGGCAAGTTCCAGAACCTCAACGGCAGCGAGGGGTCGATCTCCGCGATCGGCGCGGTCTCGCCGCCAGGCGGGGACTTCTCGGAGCCGGTGACGCAGAACACGCTCCGTATCGTCAAGTGCTTCTGGGCGCTCGATGCGGACCTGGCCGAACGGCGGCACTTCCCCTCGATCAACTGGAACGAGTCGTACTCGCTGTACACCGAACAGCTCGATCCGTGGTGGCGCGAGAACGTCGAGGAGGAGTACCCCGAGGTTCGACAGTGGGGCGTCGACGTTCTCGACGAGGAGAGCGAGCTTCAGGAGATCGTTCAGCTCGTCGGGAAGGACGCGCTGCCGGACGACCAGCAGCTGACGCTCGAGGTCGCCCGCTACATCCGCGAGGGATGGCTCCAGCAGAACGCGTTCCACGACGTGGATACCTACTGCGAACCGGAGAAGACCTACCTCATGCTGACGTCGATTCAGCACTTCAACGAGGAGGCGTTCGAGGCGCTCGAGGCCGGCGTCCCCGTCGAGGAGATCATCGACATCGACTCCGTCTCTCGACTCAACCGGATGAACACCCAGGAGAACTACGAGGAGTACATCCAAGAGCTAAAAGACGATGTTGCGGACGAGCTCCGGGAGCTCTACTGACCATGCAAAAAGAATACAAGACCATAACGGAGATCAGCGGTCCGCTGGTGTTCGCCGAGATCGACGAGCCGGTCGGCTACGACGAGATGGTCGAGATCGAGACGCCGGACGGTGAAACGCGCCGGGGACAGGTGCTCGAATCGACCTCCGAATACGTCGCGATTCAGGTGTTCGAGGGGACCTCGGGCATCGACCGCGACTCGTCTGTCCGATTCCTCGGCGAAACGCTACAGATGCCGCTAACCGAAGAACTGCTCGGGCGCGTCCTATCGGGATCGGGACAGCCGATCGACGGCGGTCCCGAAATCGAACCCGACGAGGAACGACCGATCGTCGGTGCAGCGATCAACCCGACGGCGCGGGAGTACCCGCGTGAGTTCATCCAGACGGGTGTCTCGGCGATCGACGGGATGAACACGCTTATCCGCGGTCAGAAGCTGCCGATCTTCTCCGGATCGGGGCTGCCGCACAACGACCTCGCGCTCCAGATCGCCCGTCAGGCGTCGGTGCCCGAGGAGGAAGAAGGCGACGACGAGGGATCGGAGTTCGCGGTCATCTTCGGCGCGATGGGTATCACCCAAGAGGAGGCCAACGAGTTCATGGACGACTTCGAGCGCACGGGCGCGCTGGAGCGATCGGTCGTCTTCATGAACCTCGCGGACGACCCCGCAGTCGAGCGGACCGTCACGCCGCGGATGGCGCTGACGACCGCCGAGTATCTCGCCTTCGAGGAGGATTACCACGTGCTGGTCATCCTCACGGATATGACCAACTACTGCGAGGCGCTGCGTGAGATCGGTGCGGCCCGCGAGGAGGTCCCAGGGCGACGTGGCTACCCCGGGTACATGTACACCGACCTCGCACAGCTGTACGAGCGTGCCGGCCGGATCGAAGGTCGTGACGGCTCCGTCACCCAGATTCCGATTCTCACGATGCCGGGCGACGACGACACGCACCCGATTCCCGATCTGACGGGGTACATCACCGAGGGGCAGATCTACATCGATCGGAACCTCAACAGCCAGGGTATCGAGCCGCCGATCAACGTCCTGCCCAGTCTCTCGCGGCTGATGGACGACGGTATCGGTGAAGGGTTCACCCGCGAGGACCACGGCGACGTGTCCGATCAGGCGTACGCGGCGTACGCCGAGGGTGAGGACCTCCGCGACCTCGTGAACATCGTCGGTCGGGAGGCGCTTTCGGAGCGGGACAACAAGTATCTCGACTTCGCGGACGCCTTCGAGGCGGAGTTCGTCCAACAGGGATTCGATACGAACCGAACGGTCGAGGAGACGCTCGACCTCGCCTGGGAGCTGCTCAGCGAGCTGCCGAAAGAGGAGCTCAACCGTATCGACGAGGAGTTCATCGAGACGTACTACGTCGAAGCGGACAGCGAACAAGTCGAAGCCACGCCGGCCGACGACTGAAACGTTCGCCACACTTCGACGGTCGCGTTTCGCGTTCTTCGCTCGCTGCAAAAAGATCGAGAGTCACCGGACCGCCGCGACCGCTATTTGCCCTGGAATTCGGGCTCGTAGTCGTCTTCGGCGAAGGCGCGGACGCCCTCTTGGTGATCCTCGGTCGCCAACAGCGGTTTGAACGTATCGGCGTCGTACTCGATCCCCTCGCGGAGTCCGGTCTGAGTCGCCATCGTGGCGGATTTTTTGATCGCCTGAATCGAGAGCGGCGGCTTGCTCGCCAACGTTTCGGCGAACTCGTCGACGGCGTCGTCCAGTTCGTCGGGGGCGTGAACGTCGTTGAATATCCCAAGTTCGGCGCCGCGTTCGGCCGGGAGGTGCTTGCCGGTCATGGCGATCTCCTTTGCGACCGAGGGGTTCGCGAGGCGGCTGATGAGCTGGACGCCACCGGCACCGGGGATGATGCCGAGGTTGACCTCGGGGAGTCCGAAGCGCGCGTCGGTGTCGGCGATGCGGAAATCACACGACATTGCGGTTTCGAGCCCGCCGCCCAGACAGTAGCCGCGGATCTTTGCGATCACGGGGAGTGGGTACTCCTGGATGAACCGATAGTGAGATCGGTCGACCTCGGTGGTCGGCGGCCCCTCGCTGAACTCGTTGATGTCCGCGCCGGCGCAGAAGTTCCCGCCAGCTCCCTCGACGACGACGACGCACATGTCGACGCCGTCGTCGTTGTGGTCGTTCAGCGCGCGCAGTCCCGCGACGATGTCCTCGCTGAGCTGCGAACTGAGAGCGTTCATTGCATCGGGGCGGTTTAGCGTCAGGTGGCCGACGCCGGTCTCCTCGTCGAACTCGACCGTCGTGGTGTCGAAGTCGGTTGGCATACGAGGTTGGGTTCACGCCGCTGGTACTTGAACATCGAGTGCGCCGAGAGCCAACGCCGGCAGCCGAGACGACTGAAAAGGATTAACCCGGTGGAGTCTGAATCGGTACCCAAGAATGGCTACGGACGTCAAACCCACGCGCAAAAACCTCATGGCGATCGAGGACCGCATCGAGCTCTCCGAGCGGGGCCACGACACGCTCGAGAAGAAACGCGACGGCCTCATCATGGAGTTCATGGACATCCTCGATCAGGCTCAGGACGTTCGCTCGGACGTCGACGACACCTACGAGCGCGCCCAGCGCAACATCAACATGGCGCGCGCCATGGAGGGTGACGTGGCGGTTCGCGGGGCCGCGGCCGCGCTGAAAGAGCACCCCGAGATCACGAGCCAATCGAAGAACATTATGGGGGTCGTCGTCCCCCAGATCGAGTCGACCAAGGTCAAGAAGTCGCTCGACCAGCGCGGCTACGGGCTCGTCGGCACGTCGGCGCGGATCGACGAGGCCGCCGACGCCTACGAGGAACTGCTCGAGACGGTCATCCTCGCCGCCGAGGTCGAGACGGCGATGAAGAAGATGCTCGACGAGATCGAGAAGACGAAGCGCCGCGTCAACGCCCTCGAGTTCAAGCTTCTGCCGGAGCTGTACGAGGCCCAAGAGTACATCGAGCAGAAACTCGAAGAGCAAGAGCGCGAGGAGATCTTCCGGATGAAGAAGATCAAGGCGAAAAAGGAAGAAGAGGAGAAGGCGGTCGTGGCCGCGGAATCCGAGACCGAGAGCGAAGAGCCGCTGCCGGCTGACGACTGAGCCGATCGTTTTGTTGGACTAAGGAGTTCTCAAGCAAACGTACTGATAATAGTAAACAGTCGGTACTGACGTCCATTGTGATTCCCACGAGTGGTTGTGAAAGCAAAATAAGCGAGATTAGCGTATATTACGAATCAGTAGCACCTGAAGGCTTGATATTTGCCAGTTAGAACCAAGGCAAAAAAGAGAGCAAGGATCGGTCGTTTTCAGTATTGCTTCCCTCCTGTTTCTCTGAGATATTATTTTCAGGACGTTTCTCGCCAGTCCGGTCGTCAGTTTCGCCCACTTGTTTTAACAGCTCAGAAACATCAGCACCCAACTCAGTCGTCTCTTTGCCTCCTTCGAATGAATCTGCGTCGTCAAGTGGAACCGGACGGAATACGGTATAACCACACACATCACACTTACCAGGATTGTGTCCATAGAGCTGCCCACACTCTTTGCATTTCCATCTAGACGATCCCGGATTATTCATGCACTTAGTTGATCGTGTAGGAGTGATTAATACTAGGGTCAGAGTAGTCTTAATCCCAAGCCATCAACATACGCTAACCGTTTCATTCGGTTGGGAAGGTTCAATTTGTAGCGATTCATTCAGATGTTCGAAGAACCTGTAATATAATCGCTCTAACACGATCATCGTTTAAAACGCGTCGTTCATACCTCTCGAACCGGTAGCCGGCGGCATGGAGTGTCCCAACTGCCGCGCCCGAACCGTCGTTTTCGACGTGCCACCCGAATACCGCGAACACGTGCCCGAAGAAGCCGAGCGGGCCGCGCTGTGTCCGGAGTGTCTCACGCTCGTCGCGACTGACGCGCCGCCCGAGCCGCGATTCGATCGGATATCCAGCGCCTTCCCGGAGAACGAGGCGGCGGCGGTGCCGCTGGCGATCGGGATCGGGCTGCTCGATTCGCTCGCGCTACACCGGCGCTCGCTGGAGGCGTTGGTTCCGGCAGCCGAGGCGGCGGGGGCCGATCCGCTGTTGTTGCTCGATCGGCTCCACGTGCAGGGTGGGGTCGATCCGTCGTTCGACATCAGTCGGCGACGCCACCAGCTCGAACAGCTTCTCGAGTGAATCGGACGCCGGTATCGTCGGGATTTATATTCGCGCTGATGTACGAACCGGTATGGAAATCGCCGATTCGACGGATAGCGGTGTCGGGTTCCCCGTACTGTTCGCGATCATCGCCGTACTCGGTGCGGCAGGGATGGCAGCCTTCGGATTCACCGGGGCGCAGACCGCCTCGGGGATCTCGTTCGCCGTCGCGATGCTCGCCGGCTCGCTTTCGGTCGCCGCCTACCACATCTACGGCTAAGTTCCCGTTGGACCCGAAGGAACGGTCTTAAGCCCTTCGCGGCCCTAGATAGGGGTATGAGCGAACTGAGCGACGAGGACGAGCGCATCCTCGCGTACCTTCGAGAGCGTGCGAAGGGTGGTGAGCAGTACCTCCGTTCGAAGCACATCGCCGACGCGATCGACCTCACGGCGAAACAGGTCGGGAGCCGGCTCCCGCGACTCGCCGAACACTCGGAGGATGTGGACATTGAGAAGTGGTCCCGGGCTCGCTCGACGACGTGGCGCGTGACGCCGGAGTGAGACGACCACCGACGGCAGGACGGCACGCAGAACGACCGCCCTTTTAATCACCCCCTACCAAAGCTGACGTATGACCACCCGCGTTGAGCGCGTATTCGAGATCCCGGCATCGCGGGAGGCTGTGTGGGCAGCCATCTCCGATCCCGAAACACGAGCTCGATCGATAAGCGTCGTCACCGAGTTCGAGACGACCGGCGATCGGACCTCGATCTGGCACGTCTCCCTGCCGATCCCCGGGATCAGCCGGACGATCAGCGTCGAAACCGAGGACATCGAAGTCGACGAGCCGGAGTACGTCCGGTTCGTCGGTCGCTCGAAGGCGATGAACGTCGAGGGCGAACACACCTTGGAGGCCATCGAGGGAGGAACGCGGCTCACGAACCGTTTCCGGGTCGAGGGACGGCTTCCGGGCGTCGAGTCGTATTTCAAGCGAAAGCTCGACGGGGAGTTGGCGAATCTCGAAGCGACCGTCCGGGAGGAACTGGACGCATGAGACTCGCGCTCGCGCAGATCGAGATCGAATCGGGCGACGTGGTCGGCAACGTCGGGCGCGCCGTCAACGCGATCGAGTCGGCCGCGGCGGACGGGGCTGAATGCGTCGCACTCCCGGAAACCTTTGACGTCGGTTACTTCGCGTTCGACGCCTACCAGCGCGCCGCCGAACCGATCGGCGGCGAAACCCACCGGTCGATCCGCGAGGCCGCGGTCGAACACGACGTCGCCGTACTCGCGGGGACCGTCGTCGAGGACCTCTCGGCCTCGGCGGCGGCGGGCGAGTCGGTGCCCGCCGAAGATGGACTCGCGAACACGGCCGTTCTCTACGATAGCGACGGTGACCGGCGGCTCGTCTACCGGAAACACCACCTGTTCGGGTACGACTCCGCGGAGGCCGAACTGCTCGTTCCCGGCGAACGGCTCGCGACGACGGAGCTGTGCGGGCACACGGTTGCCGTCACGACGTGTTACGACCTGCGCTTTCCCGAACTGTATCGAGAGTTGGTCGACGCGGGCGCGACGATGGTGCTCGTGCCGAGCGCGTGGCCGTATCCTCGCGTCGAGCACTGGAAAACCCTGCCGCGGGCGCGAGCCGTCGAGAACCTGCTGTACGTGGGAGCGATCAACGGTTCGGCGTCGTTCGAGCAGAGCGCGCTCGTCGGGCGTTCGACGGTGTACGATCCGTGGGGGACGCCGATCGCCACGTCGGACGACGGACCGACGATCGTCCACGCGCGCTGTCCGCCCGAGCGCGTCTCGGCCGTCAGAGCAGACTTCCCGGCGCTCCGCGATCGGCGATAATGCAGGTCGCGTCACTGTCGGCCGACACACGAGGGTTTATACGTCGTCACGCGGTACGATTGAACGCCAGAGCGACGCTTTTCTCGTCGTGATGGCAGAACGCTCCATCGCCGTCGTACGTCCGCCCGCGTCGGGTCTGCCCGGTGCCCGACGCACCACTCCCGTCTCGCCTCTCACACCGACAAGCGAACCGCTTAGGTCGCGAGCCGTCAAGAAAGTATCGTGAAGGAGTTCGGGTTCGAACTGCGGGTCTGCGCGTGGGCGGAGCGCAACTGGCCGCACGGCGGGCGAACGTCGACAGCCATCGTCGCCCGACAGCTCGGGACGAGACGGCGACGCTGGGACACGCTCGTCATAGAAACAACCGACGCCGACCTCCGCGGCCGGGAGCCGTTCGGCGAGGATCGCCTCGATTCGGACTTACTCCACGTCGCCCGTCACGCCCCGGCGTCGTGGACGTACTACCGCGAGTGTCTCCCCGATCCTGGCTACCCGTGGCGATACGTTCGGGAGGCAATCCACCGAGCCGACGACCGCGGCTTCGTCGAGACGCGCCGAGACGGGAACAGAATCGAGATACGGCGGCGATACCGCTATCCAGCGTGGGCCGGCCGGATCGTCGCGATCGAGAACAAACCCGACCTCGACGCGAGCGCGGCCCGGCGGCTGGCCGAGCAGTTGGAACACGACGTGGCGCTCGCCCTCGCCGACGAGATTTGGGTGGCGACGACGGCGACGGACGAGGAGATCGAGCCCGCACTCCTCGAGGCGATGCCCGTCGAGGTGGGGATTTTGTCCGTCTCGAACGAGCGTGGATCGTGGGACTGCGAGCCGATCTGGCAGCCACGAACGCTCGACGTGTCCGCGCCGGGGACGCGGATACTGGACCGGTCGGCGGGCGGTCCGAGGGACATGTCGGCCGCCCGGTTCGAGTACGCCGATCCAGGATGGAAACATCGAAAACGCCTAGAGATCGCCGAGCGCGCCTACGAGCGCGGCTGGCGCTCGTACGCGGCGACGATGCGCCCGGACTGTCGGCACTTCGAGCTCGAGGATCCGACGGGGCCGTTCCCGTGGTGTGCCGCGAAACAGCGCGAGCAGACCGCCGCTGAGTGTTCGGGATCGTGTGCGGATTTCGAACCGGAGCCGCCCGCGTGGCGGTCGATGGGATGGCCAATCGAGGGGGGACCGGGGCGCGCGACGAAGCGACTTCTCGACCGGAAGCGACAGCGACGACGTTAGGCGTCCGGTTTGTCGAGCATTTCGACTTCGATCGAGTCCCGCTCGACGGCGAGGCGAAACGTCGGCACGGTCCGCCGAACGACCGCGACGATGCCCTTGTCCTCCAAGCTGCGGAGCGCCGAGCGGACGGCGTCGACGTCGGTTTCGATCTCTCCCGCCTGCAGCGCGTGCAATACCGAGACGACGCTCTGTGGGTCGTCGTCCGGCCCGGCGAGCGTCTCGATGATCTCCGCTTGGAGCTTCGGGACGCGGACGACATCGTCACCGGTATCGATCCCGACGAGCGCGGCCGCTTCGGGCGTCGCTCGAATCAGGCTGTTCTCGTCGCGATAGTAGTACTCCTTCAGCTCGGATTCGAGGTACTGGTGGACGTCGCTGCCGCTTTCGAGCCCCCACCGATCCTGTAACTCCTTGTTTTTCGTCGGCTGTAACGTGACGAGATCCGTAAGGCGCGATTTCGCCTCCTCCGAGAGCGTCATTGGGTACGGCTACGGGCGGTCGGATACAAAAAGGATTGTCTCCGGATCGAGCTCAGTCGAACCGGCCGGTTTCGGCCCCGCAGTCGACGCAGATCGTCACCAACTCGTCGCCGTCCTCGGTCGGTTCGATCCGTTGGGTGGTCCGGTCGTCGCACGCTGCGCAGTCTCTGAGGATGGTGACGTCCGTCGAGTCGCCGGGGGCCCCGACAGCGAGCGCGCGGACGCGGTCGTCGGTGTTGTTTCGACCCTGCTGAAACTCCCCGGGGGCAAAGCGAATCACTTCGCCGGCCTCAACGGTCACGTCGCCGTCGGCTGTTTCGAACGTCGCAGTTCCGTCGAGAACGTAGAACAGTTCCTCCTGATCATCGTGGGCGTGGTAGCCGAACGCGAAACTCTCGCCGGGTGCCAACTCGTAGTAGTTCATCGCCAACTGCTCGGCGTCGAGCGCCGATCCGACCGGCCGCTTGACGCTCGCGGGACCCATCCAGTCGTCCAGGTCGTCGATTCCGATTTTATTCATATGCGGTTATCGAACGGATGAGAACAAAAAAGATCCGCAGCGGTCAGGTGCGGTTCGATCGGTTCGGTGGGTGGGTAGCGTCCGAGCGCCGTTTACATCATGCCGCCCATGCCACCGCCCATACCGCCCATACCACCCATACCGCCGGCGCCACCTTCGGGCTCCTCGCCCTCGGTGGAGAGGTCGCCGGCGGCGATGATGTCATCGATCTTGAGAACCAGGTTCGCGGCCTCGGTCGCCGAGGAGACCGCCTGCTGTTTCGCGTGGGCGGACTCGACGACGCCGGCCTCGAAGGTGTCGACGACGTCGCCGGTGAAGACGTCGAGTCCGGCCGTCTCGTTGCCCTCGTCGTGGGCCGCACGGAGGTCGACGAGCGTGTCGATCGAGTCGAGTCCGGCGTTCTCCGAGAGTACGCGCGGGACGAGTTCGAGCGCGTCGGCGAACGCCTCGACGGCGAGCTGTTCGCGCCCGGAGACGCTGTCGGCGTACTCGCGGACGCGGCGGGCGACTTCGACCTCGACAGCGCCGCCGCCGGCGAGCACGCGACCGTCCGAAACCGTCTGGGCGACGACATCGAGGGCGTCACCGATGCCGCGCTCGAGTTCGTCGACGACGTGTTCGGTGGAGCCGCGGAGCAGGAGCGTCACGCCGTGAGCGTCCTCGCCGATTCCCTCGATGTAGAACAGGCCGTCGTCGTCGTTGTATTCGACGTTCGCGTTCCCGAGCGTCGCGTCATCGATCGCGTCGAGGTCGGAGAGAATGTCTCCGCCGGTGACCTCGCGCAGGAAGGAGAGGTCCTTCTTTTTGACGCGAGAGGTCCCGAGGATACCCTGCTTCGCGAGGAAGTGTTCGGCGAGATCGTCGATACCCTTCTGACAGAAGACGACGTCAACGCCGGCGTCGGCGATCGCGTCGACCTTCTCGCGGATCTGCGCCTCTTCCTTGTCAATGAACGTCTTGAGCTGATCTGGACTGTCGAGTTGGAGGTTGGCGTCGGCGTCGGTGTCCTCGATCTCGATGGCCTCGTTGAGGAGAAGCACGGTCGCGTCGTCGGCGACGTGGGGCATGTCGTCGTGCTCGGGCGATTTGTTGATGACGCCGCCGTTGAGCAGTTCGGATTCGCTCGCGGCGCGTCCGGTCTGGGTCTTGATGTTGACGTACTCGAGGTCGACGATCGACTCGCCGTCGTCGGCCTCGACGGTGACCGCCTGCACGGCGTCGACGACGAGCTGGGCGAGTACGTCCTTGTCGAGTTCGGCGCCCTTACCGGTCATCGAGGTCTCGGCGACCTGCTTGAGGAGTTCGGCGTCCTCGGGATCGACATCGTGGGCGACGTTGTCGACCTCCTCGCGGGCGCGTTCGCTCGCGAGGTGGAAGCCCTTGATCATCGCCGTCGGGTGGATATCCTGCTCGAGGAGATCCTCGGCGTTCTTCAGCAACTCGCCCGCGATGGAGACGGCCGTCGTCGTCCCGTCGCCGGCCTCGTCCTCCTGCGTTTCGGCGACTTGAACGATCATCTCGGCGGTCGGGTTGTCGATGTCCATCTCCTGGAGGATGGTGACGCCGTCGTTCGTCACCGTGATGTCCCCCATCGAGGAGACGAGCATCTTGTCCATCCCCTTCGGGCCGAGGGTCGACCGTACCGACTCGGCGACCGCTTTCGCCGCCGCGATGTTGTGCGACTGGGCGTCGCGATCTTTGATCCGTTGGGAATCCTCACCGAGAATGATCATCGGCTGTCCTCCCATTCGTTGCTGTTGACTCATAGACACCCGAATGATTGTCTGTGGTTCTATATAAAAGTGTCTGATGTGCGCTGTCACGCGAGAGTGGACACGGGAACGGTATGGTAGCCAAAAGTGCCGTGCTGCAGCGCTGTGACAACGATTATCTTGGTCGAGGCCGTCGGACGGTCCGACGAATCGACCCGTCATGTAATCGTGGGTTTATTAACTGAACGATGTCCGAGAGATCAACACTACGCTTTTGTAGGCGTATCATGAGAGTTCGAGCGCGATAATAACAGCACTTATCACCCGTCCAGTATACAGTAGTATTGTAATGTGTACACAATACAATCCGGCGGGCCGGATAGGATCACTTACCCGGCTCCAGTGGTTGGCAGTTGCGTTGGTCGTCACCACCGGCGTCTTGCACGTGTATGCTGGCATCGTAGAGGGGCGGATTCCGGTTGCGCTTGCGGGCGTTGGCTACGCCGGTGCACTTGTGCTGTTCTTCCTCGACTATCGGCGGCGGCTACTCTACCTGATAGGGATTCCGTATACGGCCGTCCAGATCCCAATCTGGCTCGTGGCCAAGTCGGAGTATGGGGTGGTCGACTACGTTGATAAGGCGGTCCAAGTCATCTTGATTCTCGTGTTGGTCTACCTCTATCTGAACACGCCCGCGAATTCTCCCGGAAACACAGCAGCAACAGCGGACTGAACGAGCGGATTCACGGGAGTGTCTACCGCGATCAGTTATTTCGAAGCACGTTGAGCTACCCACGACTGAAGTCGTGGGATTCAGCGTGGACTCCCGTTCTGGCCGATTCCTCGGCAGGAGAATAGCCTCCGTTCACGTTCAACATCCCGCTGTTCAAGCGCACGCCCAAGGGTGCGCCTCCGTCGCCCCCAGTTTGGTTGCGACGGAGATACCGCAAACCGATGTTCTTCGCGGCGTTGTAATCCGCGTGGTTTTCGTACCCGAACTTCAGACACCCGAATTCTTCGTCTTCGCGGTTGTCCGGGTGCGTGAACCCACAATGCGAGCAACGCCGTGACGCTTTCTCAGGGTCAACCTGCTCCACGGTAACGGCGTTTTTAAATCCGCTGTAGTCCCGACGCCCAGTTGCGTATGGCGGGTGAAACGCTCAGTGGTTCATACCGCCGAGCGGCTGATAGTGCGGCAATCGCGGGTGCGGAAGATGAATCCCGAGCGCCATCAGCCCGTGGGCGAGGAGTACGTACCCGAGCAGGACGAACGCGACCCCGAGCAGTCGATGCACCCGGCGGCGGTGGGCGACGTCGATCGACTGGATGACCGTCCCATAGAGGAACACGGCCGGAATCGTGCCGAGTCCAAGGGCCCCGAGCGCAATTGCGCCCGTCGCGACCGACCCGCTGGCGAAGGCGAAGAGGTAGGCTGGATACAGCATCGGGCAGGGGAGGAGCGCGTGGATCGCCCCGAGACCGACGATGCTTGGATTGTTCACGTGTCGATGGACGCGAGCCGCGAGCCACGCCGTGAGTCGATCGACCCCCGGAATCCGGATCTCGGCGACACCGTCTCCGAGGGCGTAGCTGATCCCGGTGAGGAGTATGAAGCCGCCGACGAGAAGCCCGATAGCACCACGGAGGAGTCCGGCGATCGGCGTCAGCTGATCGGCAGTGACGAAGACGAGGCCTCCGAGTCCCCCGAAAGCCGCGCCTACGAGAGCGTAGGCCGAGGCCCGCCCGACGTTGAACAGCGCGTGCTGTCGAACTTCGTACGTGGTGAGATGGCCGCCACTCCTGGCACCGGTTTCGGTGATGGTCCCCCCGTCGGGTTGGGGCGTCATCTGCTTCGAGTACATCGTCACGAGCGGGCCACACATCCCGATACAGTGGGCACCGCCGAGCACACCGATGAGCAAAAAGAGCGCGACGTCGACACGGAGAACGGATTCGATCATGGATAGAGGATTGGTGTTGGTGTTTCCTATACTATCTGGTCCAATCGACGAATCGCCCGTTTCCGCCCGGGGCGACGGCTATCGACGATATCCGGCCGGTATTCCGGACGATCACCACCGTTCGCGGAGCGTCCGAACGTCTTCGAGGACCGTCGTGGACGCCGGCGGATCGCGCGTGTAGGTCCGCTCGACGTAGCCGTCGGCGTTCGCGAGCACTAACACGTTGTTGTGGACCCACGCCATGTTGTCCATCTCGCGTTCGTTCTCCGGCACGAACTCCGAGGTGACGCCGAAAGTCCCCTCGACCTCCTCGGCGCGCTGTCGACCCTCCGGGCGGAGGAACCACCAGTTGCCGGCGTCGAAGTCGACGCCGCGCTCCGCGCCGTATTCAGCGAGTCGATCGGGGGTGTCGTACGCCGGATCGAATGTCGTCGGGAGAAAGGCGAACTCGTCGGAAAATCCGTCCTCCATCGAAACCGACTGGACACGCACGAGCGGCGCGACCAGCCGCGGACACGCCATCGTACAGCGCGTGAAGATGAAGGTCAACATGACGTGACGATCACCGACGAACTCTCGGGTCGACACGTCTCGGTCCTGAAGCGGCGCAGGCACGGTCGCGTCGGGGAGTTCTTCGCCGTGTTTCGGGTACGGGAGATCGACGTCCTCGAACCGTTCGTAGTTTTCGGGAACGTCCAAGACGACGTGCTCGTTGGCGCCGCGTGAACCCAGCGGGATGGCGTCCGTACACCCCGCCAGCGCTCCGCCGATCGTCGCCGTACCGATACTCCGGAGGAGCGTTCGGCGGTTTGGATTGGATTGGCCGGCCATTGATACGCTAGAGAGACGCGTGTCGAAAAAGAGGATATTGGTGTGATGGTAGAAACGGCGATCCGTCCGATCGTTTGCCGAACCCGCTCGACTCGAGAGGTCCGAAGAGAGGGGTTTCGACGAGAGTGGTATAGTCTAGACCACGCGACCGTCTACGAACGGCGGCTTGCGCCGATCGGAGCGAACTGGCATATAAATACTGACTGGACACTATTTAAATGACGACGCGGCGGGGGTCAGATCGATTCGTCGTTTCAGGTTCGTGACCCCGGTGTGACGAGCAGACCCTGCTGTTGCTCGACACTGCTCCTCACGTCCGTTCGTCGCAAAAGCGCCGGGACAGGGATTTGAACCGGACCGAACGGTCCTGCTCGCTGCGCTGTGCGGGCTGCGTCTCGTAGGATCCAAATCCTGCGAAACGCGTTGCTCCTCACGTCTGTTCGTCGCAAAAGCGCCGGGACAGGGATTTGAACCCTGGATCCCTGAGGGAACACGCTTTCCAGGCGTGCGCCTTACCACTCGGCCATCCCGGCTCATCTGAATCTACCGGAGTCGGCCGTTTAAACTCTTCGCGTTTCGCGTCACCGTGTCACCTCCCACCGAACCGGGCCGCGAACGGCCCGAACCGCCGTTCGGCGTAGTAGCTCCCGAGCGCCGTCGCCGCGAAGACGGCACAGGCGACCCCGGCGATCGGCCCGACGCCGAGGAACGCGCCGCCGGACAGCAGATACGCCCCGTGGACGACGAGGAACGCGAGCGCCCCGACGACGCCCCAAAGCAGCGCCGACGCCCGCCGCGGGCTCAGCACGCCCATCGCCGTCGAGTCGGACCCCGTATCACGACCGCGTCGCGACCGCCTCGATCTCGACGGCCATCCCGAGTGGCAGTCCCCCGGCTTGGACCGCCGACCGCGCCGGCGGCTCGGCGTCGAAGTAGCCGCCGTACACCTCGTTCATCGCATCGAAGTCGTCGATGTCGGCAAGAAAGACGGTCGTTTTGAGTACGTTATCGAGGCCCGAGCCCGCCGCCTCGAGCACGGCGGCGAGATTGTCGAGCGCCCGCTCGGTCTGGACCTCGACGCACTCGTCGGCCAGCGAGTCGCCGTCGGGCGTCAGCGCGACCTGCCCGGCGGTAAAAATCAACCCGCCGTCGGTCGTCGCCTGGCTGTACGCGCCCGCCGCGGGCGGGGCGTCGTCGGTGTGGATCGTCTCTTTACCCATACGGCGTCCTGCGTCGCGTGGTCGTATAAATATCCGGCCGTCGCCCGGACCGCCGATCACGCACGGGATCATCAGCCGTCGCGGGACATGAGCGAATCACGCACCACCGTTTCGGGTGGAGTGCGCGACGAGCCCGGAACGAACGGTAAACAGACCCTAACTCGAGAGAGGCGCGCTCGGGCCCGTTTCTCGGGGGGATATCCAAGAGAAAGCGGCGCGTGGGGGAGTTCGACGGGAAGCGAAGGGGTTCAAGCGAGGCGTTCTGAAACCGCGAGCGTCGTCGATAGCTCACTCGATCCGAACGGTTCGGCGATCCGTGACCGGGTGAAGCGGCAGGTCCGAAAAGCTGACCTCGACCTCGTAGACGAGGTCGTCGGCGTCGCCGCCGAAGATCCCGACCGGGACGGTCGTCTCACCGAGATACCGCGTCGTCTCCGACATCTCGATGCCGTTGACCGTCACGCGGATTCCGGAGGGGGTGCCGTCGCCGCGGTTCGTGACGGTTACCTCCGCCATCGCGTTCTCGCCGGTGGGGATCGATTCCGGGACCCCGGACCACTCGATCTCGACGGCCGGCAACCCCAGGGCCTGCTCGAAGACGCGCTCGGCGACGCCCTCCGAGAGGCCGGCGTCGACCAGCCCCTCGACGCCGGCGGATCGAACGGCCGCGGGATCGACCAGTCCCTCTTTGGCGAGTTTCTGCGCCCGCCCCGCGCCGACGCCGCCGATCGCGACGAGCCCGACCGCCTCGTGGCTGATCCCGTGTTCGACTCGGGCTTCGATCCGGCGGACGAGGTTTGCGTCGCGGGGGGCGGCGAAGCGCTCGCAGAACGCTCGCAACGCGGCCAGAAACCGCAGGCCGTTCTGTCGGATAACCCACGCGTCGCTCTGGAGCTCCGCGGGCGTCGTCCCCGACATGCCGGCCCGGAGGATGGCGAGCACCTTGCGGTTGCCGGGGTCCAGTTCGCTGCCCTCGCCGTCAAGGACCGCGCCGAACGTCTCGCGCTCGTCGCGGCGCGCGGAGACGCTGTCGAACTCGACCGCGTCAGCGACGGTGCGAAGGACAGCCGACTCGTCGATTGACTCCGAACCGTCGCCAGCGCGCTCACACAGCGCGTGAAAGTCCGCCGCGGTGTCGAGTCGGAGGTAGAACTGTGAGGCGAGCCTGCCGAGTTGCGTCGGCTCGATCTCGAGCCCCGACTGATCGACGAAGCCGCCGTCGACGAGTCGTTCGAGCGTGTCTGAGACGCGCGTTCTGAGCGAGTCGCTGTCGTCGTACTGGCGGGGAGCGCTCGCCGCTCGGGCGTAGTAGAACGTCGTTTTGAGCCACGCCATCACGTCCTCGATATCGTCGACGACGCCGAGGGCGATCTCGGCGTTCAGATGCGTGTCGAGCTCCGCCGCCAGTCGGGATTCGATCGGCTTGCCGTCAACGAGCAACTGCCGGTAGCGGTCGGCGTCAGCGCCGTCGCAGACGATGTGCGCGTAGCCGGCGTCGTCGTAGCCGGGGCGGCCGGCTCGGCCGAGCATCTGGAGGATATCGAGCGAGCTCATGTCGACCTCGCCTTCGAGGGGGTCGTGGAGCTTCGTGTCGCGGATGACGACGCAGCGCGCCGGGAGGTTGACGCCCCACGCCAGCGTCGAGGTCGAAAAGAGGAGCTGTATCTCGCCGGATTTGAACCACCCTTCGACGCGATCCTTGTCGTCTTTCGAGATCCCGGCGTGATGGAAGCCGACGCCGTCGACCACCGACTGCCGGAGCGTGTCGTTGCTCAGCTCCTGGGCGTCTGTGTGAAAGTCGTAGTTCCCGCGCGAGCCAATCTCGATGTCCCGCTCGGCGATCACGTCGCGGGACTTCTCGGCGGCCCGAACGGTGTCCTGTCTGGAGGCGACGAACACGAGCGCCTGTCCCCCGTCCTCGATGTGCGGCTGTGCGAGGTCGAGGGCGCGATAGAGCCGCCGATACTTGTCCGCGAAGGCGTTGTCGCCGTGGGCGTACGTCTCGACAGTCGCCGACAGCGGCACCGGGCGGTACTCGTCGCCGAACTGGAACGTGCAGTCGTCGGGCGCGTCGAGCCAGCTCGCGACGTCCTCGACGTTCTGCATCGTCGCCGACAGCGCGACGACCCGCGGATCACAGAGCCGGCGGAGCCGCGAGATCGTCACCTCCAGAACCGCCCCGCGGCGGTCCGAGTCGAGCAGATGAACCTCGTCGATGACGCAGCAGTCGACGTCCGTGACGAACGAGTAGCGCGGCGAGTCGTGCTTGCGGGTCGCCGAATCGGCCTTCTCGGGTGTCATCACGAGGATGTCGGCCCGCTCCGCGCGTCGAGGGTTGAGGTCGCGCTCGCCGGTGACGACGTAGACGGAGTAGCCAAGTTCCTCGAAGCGCGCCCACTCGGCCTCCTTCTCGTTGGTGAGCGCCCGAAGCGGCGCTAAAAACAGCGCCGTCCCGTCGGCGTCGAGCGTTCGACAGATGGCCGCCTCGGCGAGCGCCGTCTTGCCGCTGGCCGTCGGCGCGCTGACGACGACGTTATCGTCGTGCTCGACGAGCGCGGGCAGCGCGGCCGACTGCATCCGGTTGAACGACTCGAACGGAAAGGCGTCCGCGAACGACGGCAGCACGTCTTCGACGGCGATTCCGGTCTCGTATTCCGTGCGACCTGCCACAGTCGAAGGGGCGGGTGCCGGGCGTATAGGCGTTTCCGTCGCCGATCGAATCGGGAGAACGTCCCGCGTTCGCATGGCGTGTCGACCGCACGTTTTTGGTCTCGGGGACGAAGGGAGAGGTATGAGCAGCCGTCGCCGCAAACCCGCGTGGTTGAAGAGCCGTCCGCCGAGCGGCGAGCGCTTCACGGAGATCAAATCGACGCTCCGGGATCGGAACCTCCACACCGTGTGTGAGGAGGCGAACTGCCCGAACCTTGGGGACTGCTGGAGTGGCCGAAACGGCCCGGGGACGGCGACGTTCATGCTGATGGGCGAGCGCTGCTCGCGCGGCTGTAACTTCTGCGACGTGAAGACCGGTGGGATGGACCCGCTCGATCCGGACGAACCCGAGAACGTTGCCGACGCCGTCGCCGAGATCGGGCTTGACTACGTGGTGTTGACCTCGGTCGACCGCGACGACCTCGACGACGGCGGCGCGAGCCACTTCGCGGCGACGATCCGGGCGATCAAGCGACGCGATCCGGAGATACTCGTCGAGGCGCTGATCCCGGACTTTCAGGGCGACCTCGACGCGGTCGACACGATCGTCGACGCCGGCCCGGACGTCCTCGCTCACAACGTCGAAACCGTGGAACGGCTCCAGTGGCCCGTCCGCGATCGACGGGCGGGCTACGAGCAGTCGCTGTCGGTGCTGGAGCTGATCGCGAACTCGGCCGTCTACGCCAAGACGAGCCTCATGCTCGGCGTCGGCGAGTACGATCACGAGGTGTATCAGACGCTCTCTGACCTCCGCGAGGTGGGCGTCGATATCGTGACCTTCGGCCAGTACCTCCAGCCCTCGCACTCGCACCTGGAGGTCTTCGAGTACGCTCACCCGGACGCGTTCGACGTGTGGAAGGCCGTCGCCGAGGAGGAGTTCGAGTTCCTGTACTGCGCGTCGGGACCGATGGTCCGGTCGTCGTTCAAGGCGGGCGAGTTCTTCGTCGAGGCGTTGGTTCGGGAGGGAAAGAGTATCGGGGAGGCACGCGCGGCGGCGTCAGCCGCCGCGGAGTAAGCGAGCGGGGAGCAGCGACCGCTCGCTACGGATTCGCGTCCCGACGATAGCGAATCGTCTGTGAACCGTCGAACCGCGGCCCCGGACCGCGCCGCTCGAACGCCATCCCCTCGGCGGCCGCCTGCGTCGCCTCGTCGTCCTCCATCACCAGCAGTTCGACCGACATCCCCTCGGTGTCGGCGAATCGTGTCGGCTCCTCGAGTAACGTTCTACACGTCGTCGCGGTCCCCTCGAGCTGCGTCACGTGAACGGTCGAGTCCTCCGCGTCGTAGCTGACGAACCCCTCGACGGAGCCATCGTGGTCGGCGACGCGAACGGTCCGATCGTGGATGAGATTCCGCATCACGTCGGTCGGCGCCCCCGTCAGCGCCGCCAGCCGCTCGGCGTCGGCCTCGACGGCGTCCCGTACGTTCATGCGTGACACAAACACGCCCGGAGCAATTAACGTTTGGCGGTCGACGGTCCGGCCGGGCGACGAAATCAAGACCCGGAGCCGGAACGGCGATCGAGCGGACGGGAGATGAACACCGTTATTTCCCATGACCGGCAACGGGGGGTATGCACTACCACACCGGATTGCAGGTGAGAGCATGCGCGTAGTCGCCAAGTTCGGCGGCACGAGCCTCGGAAACGGAGACCGAGTCAACCGAGCCGCCGACTCCATCGCCGCCGCCGTCAACGAGGGCCACGAAGTCGCCGTCGTGGCGAGCGCGATGGGCTCGACGACGGATTTCTTGCTCGATGCGGTCACCTTCGAGGCCGACGAGGCCGACGAGGCCGAGATCGTTTCCATGGGCGAGCGGACGTCGGTCAGAATGTTGAAAGCCGCACTCGGGGCCCGCGGGATCGACGCGAAGTTCCTCGAACCCGGCACTGAGGAGTGGCCCGTCATCACCGACAAACACGGCCAGGTCGACGTCGAGGAGACCAAACGCCGCGCGAAGAAGCTCGCCGCCGACATGGCCGCCGAGGGGTACGTCCCCGTCATCACGGGCTTTTTGGCGCAGGACCACGCCGGCAACGTGACGACGCTCGGCCGCGGCGGGTCGGATACGACCGCCGTCATGCTCGGCAACTACATGAACGCCGACGAGGTCGTGATCATCACCGACGTCGAGGGCGTCATGACCGGCGATCCCCGTGTCGTCGAGGGCGCGCGGAACGTCGGCAAGATCACCGTCGACGAGCTCCGGAACCTCTCGTTCCGCGGCGCGGAGGTCGTCGCGCCGTCGGCGCTGTCGTACAAGACCGGGGATATGGTCGTCCGGGTCGCCCACTACCAACACGGCGACCTCCTCCACGGCGGCACCACGATCGAGGGGCAGTTCCAGAACCTCATCGACATGCGCGAGGAGCCGTTGGCGTGTCTGACGGCCGCGGGGCGCTCGATCAGAAACACCCCGGGCGTCCTCGCCGACCTCTCGACCACGCTTGCGGAGGCCGACATCAACGTCGACGCCGTCGCGAGCGGGATGGATTCGGTGTCGTTTTACGTGGACGCTGACGTGGCCGAGCAGGCCGAGAACGTTCTTCACCAGGCGGTCATCAAGCTCGGCGAGCTCTCGAGTGTCACCGTCGACGACGACATCGCCGTCGTCCGTATCACGGGCGGGGAACTCCCCAACCAATCGGGCGTGCTGCAGGAGATCATCGCCCCCCTGGCGGCCGAACACATCAACATCCTCGATCTGATCACGAGCGCGACCTCGGTCGCGGTGTTCCTCGAGTGGGACGACCGCGAGGACGCCCTCGAAATCATTCAGGACGCGGTCTGATCGACGCGGGAGAACACACCGTTCGATCGTCGACATTTATGTTCTCCGGCTCGTCCAGATATGATGTTCAGCTCGAACGGAGCACACCATGGACGAGATATCCGAACTTCGACAGAGAGAGGTAGAGACGTATTTCAACGTGATCGCGAGGGGCGGGTCAGACCGCCTGATTCGGGCGCGATCGTTTCACAACCTCGGAGAGTACACGGCCGACGATTTCGATCAAATGGCGACGCTGCTGGACGACGCCGACGCTTCGGGGAGTTTCGCGTTCCTCGGGCGTGATGCGGCCCGGTACGGCAACGTGATCAGTCGGCTCGCGGACGCCGGCCACGAGATCGTCCTCCACGGCCACCGCCACGTCGCCTGCGGCGACCTCCCCTACGAGACGGCTCACGAAAACCTCTCGCTCGGGATCGAAGCGATCGAGGACGCAGGCGGCGTCACGCCAGCCGGTTTCTTCTCCCCGCTGCAGGACCTCAGCCAGGGCACGCTCGACGCGGCCGACGAGTTGGGCCTCGAATGGCTCCTCGGCAAGACGGACGGAGACGTTCCCGCTGGCATCACGCTGATCGAGCCGCAGAACCCCTACGACCTCGTGCTGTTGAACCGAGGCGAGTCGCCGGGGGAGACGTTCGAAGAACTGGATGCGGTGACCGAACCGGGGGCGGCGTTTCTCTTCCACCCGAACATGCTGGAGTACTACGACGCCCTCGCGGAGTTCGAGACGTGGGTCGACGAGACCGAACCGGTTTCGATCGAATCGTACGTCGACGACGGCGGCGTCGGGATCGTGCTGGACGCGATGCGACCGCTCAGAATCGAGTAGCCGAGGCGTTTCGACGACCCGTCAGTTCCGCGCTCGTGAGCGTTCGAGCGCCCTGCGGGCGAGCGTGGAGGAAACGCCGGTGTACGCCTCCGGATCGGTGATGTCGTCGATTTCTTCGCGGGAGAACGCCGCGGCCACCCGTTCGTCGTCGAGCAGCGCGTCCGCGAAGCTCGCCTCCCCGTCGAGCGCCAACATGGCGGCCTCGTAGCAGACGTCGTGAGCGGTCTGTCGGCCCAACTCCTCGGCGAGCGCCATCATCGCCGCCTCGCTGGCGACGAGGCCGCCGTGGTGGTGGAGGTTCTCCAGCATGCCCTCCTCGTGGACGACCAGCCCCGCGGCGACCTCGTGAACGTACGAGAGTGCGCGGCTCGCGTAGAGAAACGTCTCGGGGACGATCGCGAACTCGCCGAGCGTCGCCGAGAAGTCCCGTTCGTCGTACGTCTCCATGAGCTCGAGCGCCGTGTCGGCGTGTCCGCGGACGAGCCGCGCGAGCAGGACTGTCTCCTCGCTCCGGACGGGGTTGCGCTTGTGGGGCATCGTGCTCGATCCGATCTCGCCGGCCTCGAACGGTTCGGAGAGCTCGCCGAACTCCTCGCGGTTCATGAGGAGGACCTGCTTGCCGATCCGCGCGAGCGTCGAGGTCACGAGCCCGATCGTGCTCACCGTCTCGGCGATCCGGTCGCGGGCGGCGTACCACGCCACGTCGGGGATGGCGAGGTCAAGTTCCGCGCCGAGTTTCTCCTGGATGACGAGGCCGTCCTCGCCGAGCGACGCGAGCGAGCCGACCGCACCGAAGAACTCGACGCCCTCGACTCGCTCGCGCATCGCCTCGATCCGGTCGCGGTGGCGGTTGATCTCGTCGAGCCACGTCGCCGTCTTCAGCCCGAACGTGATCGGCAGCGCGTGAACCATGTGCGTCCGGCCCATCATCGGCGTCTCGGCGTGCTCTTCTGTGAGTTCTTCGAGCGCCTCAGCGATGGCGTCGAGATCGCGCTCGATCGCGTCGAGACCGTCGCGGATCTGGAGGACGAGCGCCGTATCGGAGATGTCCTGCGTCGTCGCGCCCCAGTGGACGTACTCGCCGGCCTCGCCCATCGACTCCTTCCACGCGCCGATGATCGACATCGAAAAGAGGTGGACGTCCGCGACGTTCTCGGCGACCTGTTCGAAGTCGACGTACTCCAGCGATGCCTTCTCAGTGATTTCCTCGGCGGCCGACTCGGGGATCATGCCCTCCGCAGCCTGGACGCGAGCAAGGGCAGCCTCGACGTCAAGAAACCGCTGAATAAAGCGCTCTTCGGAGAAGATCTCGCGCATCTCGGGCGTCCCGAAGACGTTCTCGAATAACACGCCGTTCGTGTGAAAGGTCGTCATCGGTGGATGATACCAAGGAGGTCGATATGAACGTGGCTATCGTCAGCCGGCCCTACTCGAACTCGACGACGCTCCCGACGCCGATGGACTGGAACGTGTCGCCCAGTTCCGCCGAGAGGATCCGCTCGGCCTCGACGCCGGTGCAGTGTGAGCCAGCCAGCATCTCGAGTTTGCCGTCGAGCCAGTCCGCAACGTCGTGGACGCCCGCCTCGTCGCTCGCCACGAGATGCGTACCGCCGACGACCCAGCGCACCTCGTCGTCGAGGACGGTTTCGGCGTACTCGATCGTGTTCCGGAGGCCGGCGTGACAACAGCCCAAGACGAGGCCGATCCCGCGATCGGTCTCGACGGCGATCGACTGATCGTCTATAATCGGATCGGGCTCCAGCGAGCCGTCGGGGGTTACGCGGTCGCCGACGGGGTTGTCTGGGTGCGGACGCGGGACCTCGCCGAGCGCGTGGATCGACGGCGCGACCTCGACTGGCTCGCGATGGGTCACGATTTCGGCCTGACTGTCGATGAACTCGCGGGTGTAGGGGACGCCGATGTGGGTCCCGTCCTTGAGCTTCGTCGCGAACGCGTCCGGGTGAGCGTAGACGGTCGGCTCGTCGTGGAGGAACGCCGGGAGCCCGCCGGTGTGGTCGTAGTGGCCGTGGCTCAACACGATCGTCTCGAAATCGGACGGGTCGAGCCCCAACCGCTGTGCGTTGTCGGCCGCGACGCCGGCCTGGCCGGCGTCCAAGAGCACGTCGTCGACGACCGCCGAGAAGCCCCACTCGCCGACGAGCCCCTTGGGCCTGGATTCGACGACGGTGTTGTCCGAGAGGATTCGAACCTGCATGTCTTCTACCGAGACGGCAGCGTCGAATATATGTTTCCACTGTCGGCGCGTCGGCCCGCGTTGATTCCGATCGAACTGCCGTCGCGCAGTCCCGCCACCCCACATGTGAACACTTAACTCGCTCACCGGGAATGATACGTCGATGGCGAGTTTCGACTTCGGTGTCCACTACAGTTGCCAGTCACCGACCGAAGATTGGGAGACGCTTTACCCGGAGACGGTCGAGCAGGCACAGACGGCGGAGTCGCTGGGCTACAGCAGCTTCTCCGTGGCCGAACACCACTTTTTCGAAGACGGGTGGGTCCCCGCGCCCTCGGTGATGCTCGGGGCGATCGCGGGCGCGACCGAGCGCGCGAAGGTCGGGACCAACGTCACGATACTGCCGCTGCACAACCCGATCAACGTCGCCGAGCGCGCCGCGGTGCTCGATCTGTTGACCGGCGGTAACTTCCGACTCGGCGTCTCGATCGGGTGGCAAGACCACGAGTTCGAGGCGTTCGGCATCGACAAACGAGAGCGGGTTCGACGCCTCGAGGAGGGAGTAGAACTGGTCCGAAGACTGCTCACGGAGCGGTCGGTCACCTACGACGGAGAGTTCCACTCGGTCGAGGACATGACCGTCACGCCGCGGCCGGTCCAAGACGCGATCCCGATCTGGATCGGCGGGATGGCCGACCCAGCGATCCGGCGCGCGGCCGGCCTCGGCGATGTCTGGAGCATCAGCCCGTTCGAGTCGCCCGAGGAACTTCGCGACCGCCGCGAGACGTACACCGACGCACTCGAAAAGTACGGCCGGACGTTCGACGAGGTCCACGTCCCGCTCCGACGGGAGGCGTACGTCGCAGAGGACGACGAGACTGCCTGGGAGGAGGTCGGCGAGGCGCTGCTTCGCGAACACGCGGAGGTGTACGGCGACATCGAGGGCACGGACGCGATGGAGACGGGCGAGGACGCGCTCGAATCGCTTCGCGAACACGCCGAAGATCGGTTCCTCGTCGGGAGCCCCGACACCGTCATCGGGCAGCTCGAACGCTTCCACGACGCGATCGAGATGGACGAGGTGCTCGTCCGGACGCACTTCCCGGGCCTCGAGATGGAGCACGCCCAAAAGGCGCTTCGGATCATGGCCGAAGACGTCATGCCGCATTTCGAGTGAGTGCGGACGCACCAAGAGACCTGTAGCTTCTTGTTGCTGGCGGCTGTCGGTCGGCAGATATGCGAGTGTCCGTCATCGGCGGGTCGGGAGTCGGCGCGGAGACGTACGAACGCGCGGTCGAGGTCGGGCGGCTCCTCGGCGAGCGCGGCCACACCGTCGTCTGCGGCGGGTTGACCGGCGTCATGGAAGCTGTCTGCAAGGGTGCCTCGGGGACGGGAGCGGAGACGATCGGGATCCTCCCGGGCGAGGATCGAGACGCGGCGAACGAGTGGGTCGTGACGCCGATCGCGACCGGGCTCGGCCACGCACGAAACTCCCTCGTTGTCTGCAACGGCGACGCCGTCGTCGCGATCGACGGGGCGGCGGGGACGCTCTCTGAACTCGGTCTCGCGCTGGCGTTTCACCGCCCGATCGCGGGGCTCGGAACCCACGAGATCGACCTCGAGGGGTTCGAGGCCGTAGGAACGCCGATCGAAGCCGTCGAACACGTCGAGCGGACGGTCGAAGAACGGTAGTCGTCGTTCAGCATAATTCGAGGTGGAGCCTCCGGCCCCAAGGAGCGAACGGCGTCAGCCGTGAGCGAGTAGGGTGGGGTAGTTTACTCGCTCTGGATGCGCGGCGCGAGCATGAACGTGACGTGGCCGTCGCCCTCCGCGAAGCCGAAGTGCATCTTGATCGGGAACTCCTCGCCGAGTTCCATCGTGACTTCGGCGTCCGAGGCGATCGCCTTGTTCATGTCCTTGAGGTAATCGAGTGAGAACAGCGAACGCGCCTCGCCGGGCGTGAGATCGATGAGGTCCTCGCGGCCGAGTTCGAGGTGGACGTCGTCGGTGTCGCCCTCCGCGTCGACGTAGAACTCCTCGGCGTCCGGATCGACGCCCAATGCGATGTGGTCGGAGACCATGTCGGCAGCCTTGACCGCGCGGGCGATATCCTTGCCCTCGATGACGACCTCCGAGGGAAGATCGAGGTCCGGGAGGTCCGGCTCCTGTCTGATCGAGTCGGGGTCGATGAGCGCGAGCGTGTACTCGAGCCCGTCCAGCGAGATGTGGAGTTTGCGGGTCTCCTCGTCGAGTTCGAGGTGGACGAGCTGGCCGGAGTCGGCCATCCCGACGATGTCCTCGAGTCTGTCGAGGTTGACGCCGATGACGCCGCCGTCGGTCTCGTAGGACTCAAAGGCGTTCGCCGAGAGTTCCAGATCCACCATGCCGACGTTCGCCGGATCGACCGCACGAATCGTGAGGCCCTCCTCCTCGAGGCGGATCTTGCACTCATCGACCAGCACGCCAACGGAGTCGAGCGCCGCCCCGAGCGTGTCCGCACTCACGATAGCCTTGAACATATACGTCTCCCTTCTTCCCGATCCTTAAAAAAACGTCCCATTGATGCGCCGTGGCACAGAGGGCGAATCCGGCCGTTCGAGCGCTTCGAGCGTCGGATCGAAGACTACTCCAACAGGAGCAGTTCCGGCGACTCCAGATACTCGATGACGGCGTTGGTGAACCGCGCGGCCTCGGCCCCGTCGATCACCCGATGATCGATCGACAGCGACAGCGTCAACACCGTCCGCGGGACCACGTCACCGTCGACGACGCGCGGTTTTTCCTTGATCGCGCCCAACCCGAGGATCGCCGTCTCCGGATAGTTGATGATCGGCGTCGCGTACTCCCCGCCGATCGCGCCGAAGTTCGTGATCGAGAACGTTCCGCCCTGCATCTCCTCGCGCGAAATCGACCGGTCGCGCGCCTTCGAAACGAGGTCGTTCAACTCGTCCGCGATCTCCAGCAGTCCCTTCCGATCGGCGTGATCGATGACGGGGACCATCAGCCCGGCGTCGGTCGCCGCCGCGATGCCGACGTTGTACTCGCCTCGAACCACGATCTCCTCGGCCTCCTCGTGGAGCTGTGCGTTGAGAATCGGATACTCGCGAAGCGCCGCGACGACCGCCTTGATGACGAACGGCATGTACGACAGCGAACTGCCGCGCTCCTCCGCGCGCTCCTTGAGTCGACTCCGCATCTCGACCAGCTCCGTCACGTCCGCCTCGTCGTGATGCGTCACGTGCGGCGCGGTGTACTTCGAGCGCTCCATCTGCTCGCCAATCGTCCGCCGAACACCCCGGTATGGAATCCGCTCGTCCTCGCCCGACACGGTAGAATCGACTATCGGTTCGGCCGACACCGCCTCCGCGTCGGCTTCCTGCGCCCGCCGCTGAGCGTCGGCGTACGCCTCGATCTCAGCGGGCGTGACGAACGCCTCGCCGTCTTTCGTCCGATCGGTCGGCACCGAGTCGAGGTCGATCGCCTCCTCTGCGGCGAGCTGTCGCGTCGCCGGCGCGGCGAGCGTCCGATCGCGGCTCGCCGCCTCGGTCGGCGGTTCGTCCGCCCCGTCGACCGCCGCTGCCTCCGCACCGATCGACGCCTCGTCGTCGAGTCGCCGCGTCGCGGATTTCGGCTCCTCGTCGGCCGGCTCGGACGCGGCGTCATCGCCGGCGTCGGCCGCGGCGCGCACGTCCGCTTCCGTCACGCGACCGCCCGGACCGCTGCCCGCGACCGTGCCGATCTCGACATCGAGCTCGCGGGCGAGCCGACGCGTCGCCGGGGCGGCGAACGTCCGTCCGCCAGCGGACGGCTCGGAGGCGGGTTCGGATGGTTCGGATTCCGTCGCGTCCGGCTCCGACTGTGGTTCCGGTTCCGGCTCGGATTCGATGGCCTCACCCTCGCCCTCGACGTCGAAGGTGATGATCACCGTTCCGACGGGGACCATCTCGCCCTCCTCGGCCAGGATCTCCTTGACCGTCCCGTTCACCAGCGCGGGCACCTCGACGACCGCCTTGTCCGTTTCGACCTCGGCGACCGGCTGGTCCTCCGAGACCGTCTCGCCGACCTCGACGAGCCACCGGACGATCTCCGCTTCCGTCAGGCCCTCACCGACGTCGGGGAGTTTGAATTCGCGAACCATCCTATGCCTCGTACGTCTCCCTGATCGCGTCCTCGATGCGCGTGTCCTCGGGCATGTAGTAGTCCTCCAGCGCGTATAGCGGGTAGGGGACGTCGAAGCCGGTCACGCGTTCGATCGGCGCCTCTTGGTAGTACAGCGCTTCCTCCTGTATCGTCGCCGTAATCTCGCCGGCGAGGCCGCCCGTCTTCGGCGCTTCGTGGACGATCACGGCCCGGCCGGTCTTTTTGAACGATTCGAGGATGGCGTCGGTGTCCATCGGCGACAGCGTTCGCAGGTCGACCACCTCGACGTCGATGCCGTCCTCGGCGACCGACTCGGCCGCCTCGAGCGTCGGCCGCGTCATCGCACCCCACGTGAACACCGAGAGATCGCTCCCCTCGCGCCTGACGGCGGCCTCCCCGAGCTCGACCGTGTACGGTTCCTCGGGCACGTCCTCGCGGAAGGCGCGGTAGATGAGCTTCGGTTCGAGGAAGATCACGGGGTCGGGATCGCGGATCGACGCCGCGAGCAGCCCCTTCGTGTCGTACGGCGTCGAGGGGACGACTACCTTCAGACCGGC
>NZ_QKNX01000005.1 GCF_005239135.1 Natronomonas salsuginis | reverse complement strand
GAGGCCGTAACCTCAAAGAACATCGTTCAGACTTCATCCTGTGCGAGTACCAGACTCGCCCGGATGTTGACCTGACCGTGTGGGACATTCAACAGGTTCGGGCCGTCTACAAGCGAGACGAGTGGCGGTTACAATTCGTCTGTCGAACCACTATCGACCCGGAACCGCCGGGCGACGATGTGGCTGGTGTTGATCTCGGGATTTGCAACGTCGCCGCCGTCTCGTTCGGCGGTGAATCGGTGTTGTATCCGGGTGGCGCACTCAAAGAGGACGACTACTACTTCACGAGGAAGAAAGCCAAGTGCGATGATTCCTCGTCTCGTGAAGCCACTCGTCTTGACCGGAAGCGAACGGGTCGTCGGACGCACTTCTTGCACGCGCTCTCGAAAGCAATCGTTGAGGAGTGTGTCGAACGAGGTGTCGGGACGCTTGTCGTGGGCGACCTCGGCGGCATCCGTGAGGACGACAAGGACGGTGACTCTCGGAATTGGGGCGACCACGGGAATCTGGACTTGCACGGGTGGGCGTTCGACCGCTTCACGACGCTCCTCGACTACAAAGCGGAAGCCGAAGGCATCGACGTGGAGTTGGTGTCGGAACGCGATACGTCGAAGTCGTGTTCAGCGTGCGGCCACACCGATGACAACCAACGTGTCGAACGCGGGTTGTATGTGTGCGAGGAGTGTGATACGGTTGCGAACGCGGACGTGAACGGTGCGGAGAATATTCGACAAAAGGTACTCCCGAGTCTCGCCTGTGATGGCGGTGATAGGGATAACGGCTGGTTGGCACAGCCAGCGGTTCACCTGTTCGACCGTAGTGAGGGCTGTTTCGCCCCACGAGAACAGGTTGCTAACCGCGAACCGTAATATCCCAACGCGGTCGGAAATCCTCGCCCTTCAACGCGGGGAGGATGTCAAACCTCTCCATGGAACTTAATTAAAAAGAGTATTATCCCTAGTGAAATCACCAAGCTAATCAAAAGTGTTGAAAATCCAAGATTAAATGTGGAATAATCGCCCATAATGCCAATATAGAGGGGCCCAGCACTTTCGGCGATTATGAAGATGGTCCGAGTCGCTCCGTAATCACCACCCATGTTTTTCATTGGAAAAGAACTTAACAAATATGTATTCATTGCTGGCCAAAAGCTTGACAAGCCGAGTGCAAGAATAAATGTTCCAAGAATGAGGGGTTTAAAAGTGGAAAACGTTATAATAAAAAATAAACCTAGTCCAGTAAGGACTGTTGACAGTACCCCTACGTAGAGGTAGCCCCAATTATCGCCAACTCTGCCTGCTACCGGGGTCACAACAGTACCGATAAGGAAGATTCCACCAAATAAAATCCCGCTTAGGGTCACAGATATTCCTTTTTCTGCTTGCATGAATACAGGGTAAAAGCTTAAAATTCCTTGCCACACGAATCCAAAGCATACAGTCGCGAGGAGAGCCCAGCGTATTTTTTTTGTTTGAATAAGGCGTCTAATAGAAGATGTCAGGTCAAGATTTATACCGGAATAACTATACGAGCTATCGTTATAGTAGTGTAATAATATCATAACTATAAGTAATGTAAAAATTAATGGGATAAATGCCTGACGCCATGTAAAAAACTGGAGACTGACAACTGCTATGATTGCTCCAAAAAAGCCTCCTAAATTCAGAGAAGCCGTATTAACACCAAGCGCTAGGCCTCTCCGGCGAATATAGAGGTCAGAGAGTTGCGCAAACGCTACTGGTGTATAGATGCCAGCACCAATTCCAAGGATAATAATACCGATGAAAAATCCTATTGAATTAGTAAATATTAATATAAAAAGCAATCCAGATAGCATGATCCCAATACTAGGGATCAGTAAGGATTTCCGAGTCAATACATCAGAAAACCTCCCGCCGGGATAATGGAAAGCAGCTGTAAATATCCACATAAGAGACAAACCAATTCCGGCTGCTGTCGATGAAATCGCGAGATCGTTGATTATCTCTGGTAATAGAGGTGGTAAAAGGAGTTGTGCACCATTCCCGCTTAGAGTTGCTAAAGATATTAATCCAAGTAAACGACCTTCGTAACCTCCGAAGATCGACTCACGATCACTACTGGTCGAATGCATCAATCTCGGTTTGGAAGGGCCCTTAAATAAAAACTCCTATGCTTACATCGACTTGGTACAAAAAGTAGCGGTCGGTAAGGCGTCTTCCGGTTGGCGCAAAAGCCCGGGGGAAATCTTTTAGCATTTTATTTTTCCACGCCTATATCCAGCGGCACGTCAAGAAATGGGTGATCGTGACAGGTCTGTCTGCTTCGCTCCCATATCCCCCTGATACACCTTCTTGAGAAAACAAAGTCGCTGAACGAGACATGTCTCGTCCACGTTTTGCAGCCTCTGATAATCGCATGGTTAAACTCCGTCTCTGGCAAGTGCCACATCAACAGACCATATTAATTGTTTTACCAGATATCGGTTCGAATATTGGCATTCATTTAATAATCCTC
Organism: Natronomonas salsuginis; assembly: GCF_005239135.1. NCBI lineage: Archaea > Methanobacteriati > Methanobacteriota > Halobacteria > Halobacteriales > Natronomonadaceae > Natronomonas > Natronomonas salsuginis. The sequence continues at coordinate 209,559 of NZ_QKNX01000005.1, read as the reverse complement.
TGCAAGTCGTGAGCCTCAAGGGAGATTCGTTCGATAGAGCAGAACCATTTTAAATATAGTGCGGGTTTAGAGCGTTACAGTGTTCATGATCATATGGCCCAAATAAATCAATTGAACCTAACAAAATTATTGTTGTTATTTATTACTCAATGCTATCTCCCGGCAAGGGTGCCCCCAATGTTCACAAGATACTCATAGGTTTATTATAAAATTCACTGGAGCGAAATATGGCGGTTGTTTCCCAGAGGGCTACTATTATAAAACACAAATCAGTTGCTTATCCGCATGTGTTTAGTCCGAGCTGGTTTCGGCATCGACTCGTTGGACCTGTTGAGTCTAACCTTATGTACCGGCAGTAGAGCTCATAGTAATTGTCAGAGGGAGCACCGTCACGGAGCCTATCCCGCCATCTCTGCCGGCATCGCTGGTAAGGAAAATATGGGAACTGAGCTGAGATTACCCAGGCAGAACTGCTTTCTCGCGTTCTACAGTTCGCGCAACGGGTCAACAAGTTCAAAAGGCGCGACTTCGCAAATAGAGGAATGCATATACTCCACCCAGCAATCAACGGTCAGCGATTAACGAGTCACCGATTTTACGGGATAACGAAGATGTCCGTACTCACAGCGGAACACCAACTCGGAGAGAAGGACCCAAAATTGAGTGGCGAACAGTCGTGATCCAAACGGAGAATTTGAGGTAACCTGTGAGTGTTGTCCACGTATATATGCTGATGAACTTGTTTCCTCAGACCATGACTACCCAAATAAGGGGCAGTTTGTGGTGAATAATATCACTCAAGCTGCTCTGTCCCAGTACGATCAGCGATTCCCCCTACCGGCAGACCGCTAATCGCTTCGAGCAACGTCTAGAATTAGAGCTCTCGGGCGCGTTGCATGTTACCGAGCACGCTGTGCGCCTCGAAAAGTACCGTATGTTGAACTCTGGATCGACAGCAGCGGACACCACCCGCGCTCGTCATCGGGTTGAATCACGGTCTCGTCAACCTCGGTGTGATTCCACTCCGCCTCAGTGGTTGGCTGTAGGTCGCTTTTTTGTACCCAATTATAAAAGACGGTGCGGCTTCGCTTGACACTCAACGTTTTAAGAACTGTTTGAGATTCAAAAGTGATACTCTTGGCAACTGCAGTAGAATACCTGCTTCAATGACCTGGTGAGGAGTCCGCTCGCGCTCACCAAACTCTAGGTCAACCCAGCCGCTGTGACTACTGAGGCGTTTGAACTCAGTCATGAATACCCCGAAAACGAATATCCCACTCCCGAGTTAATATGAACACAAATCTACTCGAAAACTCTTTCGTGAATGGTAGTCATCTCGGCTTGCAAGGCTTTTTTACCATAGGAACCGATGATTCGCGAATCAACATTGTTACCGATACAAAATAGAGTGGTAGGGGCAGCAGTTACGTCGAACTTTTCTTGTAATTCACGAGAACATGATGGACCGTATAGGGCGCCGAGACCAACACCATCCGGTATCAGATTGCTTTCCCGGAGTTCTTCGAAATCTGACTTGACTCTTTCACAGGGACTACAATCGTTGCGCCAACAATACAGCACGTTTGCTGGATATACTTTTTGAAATATTGGTAAGTACTTCCAATTTAATGGGATAAAGCCCAAGGGTACATTTGTGGTTGGACCATTGTATTCGATCTGTTGGACTATTAATACCGAAGTAAGTATTTCATGAGAACTCAGATTGTTTGTGACATCATCCAGAGTGGCGATCGCCCCCACAACATCCGCGTTCAACTCAGATACTGGCAGATCTAACGATAGTTCTATATCCTCAGCTATTGACTCCGTGTCACTTTTTGATATTTTCTCAGAGAGAAGTTTATTTCGTCGGTTAACAAACTCACTGTGTAGCGATATCCTATTTGAATTATCCTCCTCCGATAAGATGTTTGATCGCAAAAGTTCACCAACAAGCTTATGTTGGTCTGTCATATTTCTAAGTTGATCTTCAAGGTATATATGCCATTCGGAGTGCCGGATCTGCATAGATTAGGTAGTGGTAAAAATACCTTCCTAACCCTCTACTGTCCGTAGCAAACTGGGCATAATCAATAAACCTACTCCAACCTGAGAACTGGCGATTTATGCATTGGGGCCTATTATGCATCAGGAGTGGATATATAAACAATCATTAAAACTCATATGGCAAATTCTAAAGGGTTATCTAGTACAGTAGAAGTACCAAAGGCAGTAGAGACCCGGAGCAGATGCGTCCAGTATTGTTGTAACTTTGGATGGTAGGCTGAATAGGCCGACCAGCAGCCGCAATTGAGTGTTTTGCCCTCGGCAAATTCATCGCTGAGTACAGCACTTCGTTGCGGTTACCTTCGAAAGGGCGGCAAAAGTCAACTCAGAGGGACAACATCAATAGTCTAGTCTTCGTTAGAAATCACAGGGTCGGCATCTACGCTAAGATCGATTCGCATCGAATTATCAGCATGCTCCTTACGCCAGTATCGAGCGATTTCACGAGGTGTAGCGATCCAAACGTCTGAGTGCCCTTTGATATATTGTATTAGCTCCTCAAGCATTTCTAAACGGTGGGGTCTCCCTATCATTTGCGGGTGAAGGACAAGATGAAACAGGCGGCCACGTTTGTAGCACCCGTCAAATTCTGAGCTCCAAATATCGTAGACTTTTGATGGGGAATCGATACCATTTTGATGGGGCAGCACCGGTGCTAACTGAAACGTGAAGTAAGCTGTATCACTGATGCTCGCATGGACCGGTATTTCGATGATATCTCCTGCCTCAGCTTCAAGGACATATGGAATATCATTCGCAGACGTCATACTGCCATATTCAAAGCCTAGTTCGATCGCTCTATTAAGCGTCCTCTGGCTTGACCATTGCCGGTATCCAGCCGGAGTTTCACCGATTAGATTCTCAAACGTATCCAGAGCACGTGCGAACTCTTCAGCTTCTTCTTCATCGGATAAACCTGCCAGCCCTGCATGGGTATGTCCATGAAAGCCAATTTCGTGACCTGCTTCGTGGATCTTCTGAGTCATCTCGGGGTGTTCTTCGGCGACCATACCTGGAATAAAAAACCCCCCCGGGATATCATATTCGTCGAACATACCGAGGATACGGGGCATTGCCACTTTTGGTCCATATTCTCCGTAGTGAGAAAGCAATGGACTTGCAAACTCTTCCTTGCCTGCACGTGCTCGGGCAAGCCAGCGTTCCTTGCCATCAATATCAAACGAAATCGTTACTGCACACTTTGCGTCGTTTTTCCACTGCATAGGAGCGTGTTATTTCTTTGACTTATTAAACTTTTGGTGGACTGTCTACTGTGTAACTATTATGTCCGTATGTACCACTAGTCAGGTACCCACCGCTAAAGCGGTGGACATGTCCGTGGACTCCCGATCCCGTCGATACTCTCGGCAGTCGTAAACTCGCCGTTCGCGTTCAGCGTCCCCAACTTCAGCGCCACCTGACAGTTGGCACGTCCAGCACCAGACTTGAGCCAGTGCTGGACAAGCCTCCACCCGATGTTCCAAGCAGCGTTGTAGTCGGCGTGGAGTTCGCTCTCGCACCTCAGGCACTCAAACTCGTCATCACCACGAATATCCTCGTAGGTGAACCCGCACTCACAGTGGCTGCACTGTTAACTCGTGTACGCTGGCTACACTGTATCAGCCAGAATACCGTACTCTTCGGCTTTGTAATCGGTGTATTCCTGTACGGTGCTGACCGCCCACCGCTAGAACCTGCTGGCGTTCGAGATGCGCTCACGGATGTTTTTGCAAGTCCTCGAATGCAATGGCAGAACAGTCGTGACGGCGGGCTTCCTGTACAACAGCTCACGGTACAGGTAGTCTTCACTCCACCGAGCGAACGTGTCACCTATGTTCTGAATAGTGAGGTGTGGTGACCGCGTGCCTGTCTGTTGGAGGCGTCTACGTCGCCGTTCGTACTTGTTGCCCTTGTGGTTGAGGTAGTCTGCGGTGCCGAAGAACTTGCCTGTGCTGGTGACGGCAAGTGAGTCGTCTACGTTGAACTCAACGCTGAGAACGGCTCCATTCTCGGCTGTTGATGCATCTGTGCAGGATCTTTCTCACGGAAACGTGGGGGTAGTACGCACCGTTTTGTGCAAGGTTGCCTTCTTGCGTTCCCACTCGTTGCACTCCCAATACTCCGCGTACGAGGTTCCTTCGTCGTACTCGGCGCGAACGCGACATCGACGGTGGCGAGCGTGTAATGGTCGTCGTTGTAGGTGATGGTGGGAGTACCAACACAACCACCCTGTCACTGAACGTGGGTTTACTTGCGTTGCTGCCGTCGAAGATGCGGTCTTGACAGTTGGAGAGCGCATCGGCGGCGAGGCTTCGCGCAGATTGGACGTGGTTCGAGTGGATATCAGTGCCCTCGCGCGCGCAGTCGTAGCTGGCATCGACCGTGGTCGAGTAGAGAATGGCAAAAAAGAGTCTCAAATGGCTGAATCTTCAGTTCTGTCTTGACGAGTCATCGGTACGGTTGAGCTACGCTAAACGAGGAATAAAACTGTCGACTGTTCTGCATACCAACAGCGAACGACAGCAAGAAAACCGCTTCACCAGTAAGTTCAGGCGCCAGAAGCGGTCAACCGAAGGCGATGAATCTGAACAATTCGTTGAGTAATATTTAAGTGGACTGCAGAAGATGCTTGCTCCATGGACAGTAAACTGTCGGAGATACGTCGCCATGACGAGTATCTAATGGAAATTGACGCAGGAACAGTTGCTGGCACACGGTTTGAACCGGTCGATGTCGAGGAACCACGCCCCGTTGTGTTGATGTTTATGCCGTATCATAAAGATGACTGGTACACCTTCGCCTCAGAGTGGTCATCTATCGAGTATCTTGCACGCCACGGGTATGAAGTCATTTCCGCCGATATCATCGGCACCGGTGGGTCAAGTGGAAGGAAATCTGAGCCCTTCTCCAGCGATGAAGCTGAACAGGCTTCCCAGATCATCCATTACCTTGCAGATGAGGAGTGGTCAAATGGGTGCGTGGGTATGTTCGGCAGGTCTTACCCCGGAACAATGGGTATGAAAGCAGCAGCCGAAAATCCTGAGCCTCTCAAGGCCATCGTCCCAATGCACGCCATCACTTCCCTGTATGATATTATATTCCGAGCTGGCATAGACGGCGGTGGCCACTCGTTTGCTGGGACAGCTCATTTCCCGCCAATGATGCAGGCACTGCAGGCGATGCCCCCAAGCTACCGGGATGATGAGGGCCGGTGGGCCGATATCTGGATGGATCGCCTTGACCATCTCAAAGAGGATACTCCATGGCTATTCCAATTTCTCCGGCACCCCAACGAGGACGAGTACTGGCAGAGAAAAAATACTTCCATAGAAAAAGTCAGAGAGTCAGACGTCCCAACTCTCGCAATCAGCGGCTACCGGGACGGTACCCCGACGAATACGCTCGAATACTTTGAAGCGCTGCAGGGCGAAAAACGCATGTTGTTTGGTCCATGGCGGCATACTGCTCCCCATCAGGGTCGGGAAGCCCGTATCGATTATCGCAGCCAGATGGTCGAGTGGTTCGATCACTTCCTCAAGGGAGAGGATAATGGAGCGCTCGACTATCCCAAGTTTAGTTATTGGACAGAGCGAGAAGGCGGATCAAAGGTTGAAGGGGGTGTCTGGCGCAAGGGAGACTCCTGGCCGACAGTTGAGGATTCGGAAACCCTCTCGTACGCACTCACACCCAAGGGTTTGCAGCAGACTGAAACCTTCGAGACTGGCGAAGTCAATGAGGAGTACGACTTTGACCCCACTGTCGGCATGTACTCCCAAGACGTCCAGGGCCCGACAACGGATCGGCCGCTGGATTCGATCCCGGATGACATTCGGTCGCTTACGTTTGAGACGGAGCCGTTATCATCTGCTGTCGAGTTTACGGGAACCGGGGAGGCAACGATCCGTCTGAAGTCGACGACACAGGATCCCACGCTGGCAGTCCGTCTCATCGATGTGGGTCCCGATGGGAGTTCGAACATCGTCGCGAACGGCGCCTTGCGCGTGAGCAAACGTAACAGCACGACTGAGAAATCTCTCTTGACGCCGGGCGAGGAATATGAGATTACAACCAAGCTGAAGCCAAAGTCACACATCTTTGAAGAGGGACATAAAATTCGTGTCGCGATCAGTTCCGCGTACTTCCCATTTATGCTCCCGACGTGTGGCGACGGGTCGTTTACTATCAACTCGAGTCCGGATGCCCCCTCGACTATCACCTTCCCCGGCAAAGTCCATTCGGACCAGGTGGAGTTCTCCAACACGTTTACCATGGACGAACCTGACGAGAGTGTTCCTCTCAGCGGAGATTTCGTCTCCAATGCCTCTAGTAACTGGACGACTACTCGTGACCATCGGACCGGCAAAGTCATTTCGGAGACGTTCGATACTCGTGATATCGAGCTCCCACACACGCCCGGAGCAACCATGACCTACTCTCGAGAGATGACTGCGTCTGTTTTCGAGAGTGACCCGCTGTCATGGGAAGTTGACGCTGAAATAATAATTGTGCTTGATTACCCGGACGAAGAGATAGAAGTGACAGCAAATACGCACACAAACACCGATTGGGCGAGCGCCCACACCATGGTGGTGCGGGATGGAGAAACACTCTTCGACGAGAGATGGCGAACAGCTCTCCTAGATACCGTACCATAACGCCGAGTGCCTGCCGCCCGGATCTCAGGCGGATTTCACGTCAAACGCTGATGCTTCACGAGTACCTCTGAGAGATGCAGGCGGAGCAGCTTTCTGTATCCGGGTACAATCTACAATCAGAGTTACTAAAAAGAAACACCTAGACGTATTGTCTGTGTTTTATCGTTTCCCACATTTGCGAATAGTACAATCTTACAGTGTATAAGATGTCGGTCACGCGTTCAGTTATTGACTGTTGGTTACAGAGATTGCCATTATCTCACGCGCTATTGACATGATTATATATCGAGGAAACTCAATATTTTGTGCGGGGACGTATGCCCATTCCTCAGAGAGCCCCGCGTAACGGCTGGCTATCATAGCAGTTGTCAGCGGCGAAATTCTCCGACTCGCTTGCATACCGCAGGGAAGATGCGCACGCACAGACCTGTACCGCTTCGCACAAGATTCCTGGTACAGTAATTGGGCCTTGTTTAGACGTGGTGTAGATCGCTCGATACGGTCGTGCTCAAAGAACGAAATCGGGAGGGGAAGCCCTCGTCGGTGGATTCTGTTCAGTCGATAGAACCGCTGACCGACGCCTTCAGGAGCGTCTAAACAGGGCTCAGTAGCTGTATCTAAGCACTTAATAAATTGTCGTTGTATCGTTCGGCAGAACAGAACGTTTATTAGTAGTAATTCATTATCATCTACCATGAATGACGAAGCAAAAACGGTGCAGACGACGAGCAAATCCCTGGATATCGTGCATTTGATCAAATCCGAAGACGGTGCACGTCTTTCTGATATAGCACGCCGATTAGATCTCTCTAAAAGTACTGTACATAGTCATCTGAATACGCTTCGACATCACGGCTACGTTACTAAAGAAGGTGAGATATATTATCTTAGTTTGAAATTCTTTCACCTTGGGCAGTACACAAAAACCCGGGACAAGCGATATCGATTGGCGAAACAGAGGACAACTGAGCTTGCGAAAAAACTTAATCACGCAGTTGATTTTGATATAAAGGTGAATAATAAAATCATGACGCTCATTCATGAAGCAGATGAATCGACTGAAGTCGGAATTGAAGAGGGTGATTATTTCCACATCCATGCCAGCGCAACCGGAAAAGCTATTCTCGCAGAATTACCCGAAGAGCAAGTCACCGAGATTATAGATAAAAACAGCTTGCTGGAAGAAACAGAACACACCATTACCGATCCGGAAAGACTACGTGATGAGCTAGAAGTGACGAGAGAGCGTGGTTACGCCATCATCGATCAAGAATGGCTTGAAGGACTTCGATCAGTCGCTGTAGCTGTTCTCCTCCCTAATGGGAGCCCTTTCGGTGCATTAAGTGTTGGTGGACCAACATACCGTCTTACTAGGAAAGAAATTAAATCCAATATCGAACCAAAGCTTAATGAAATAGCAGATGAACTTAGCAAAGATATTAAACGAGTATTCTAAATTAATTACACTATATTAACTATATATTTGAACAACAGTATGAACCGCGGTATCTACAACCCCGATAGAACCCCCAGAGCACGACCCGACCTACGTTTTAAAATACTCCCTCGATCTCCGAAGCACGAGTAGTCAACGAACCAATTGAACCCCTTGGAACGGGGAAGGCCGTGTTTGGAGGAGAAATTTCGACGGGATTTTGGTATCTATTCAGAATTTCTGCCGGCCCATAACCCGAGGATCACCAGCACTTCCATCAAGTCAAGGCAGCGCATAGTAGATAAATCTGTTCGGTACAATAGAACTGTTTTATTTTTAATCATTATTATGATGAGAGGCTTTGTATAGCAGCCAAGGATTCATCATATATATTATATGAAGGTTTTGGAAACAAACAGATACTCGTACAATGGTATCAAAACCGGGTCCGGTTGATTAGAATAATAGTATTAGTATTGTTATTCAACGGACTCGCTAACCGTTCAAGGGTTCGAACGCTTAGTTTTGTTCGCTAGGAAAAAACTATTATATAGCAAGTAGGTTTCGCACTTGGGAACGTGAGATACACAGAGGTAGTCAAACGACGGAGATTAGGTATAAAATTACAGAAGCTTCGCGGCAGTCGTTATTATGAATATCCTGAAACCGTCATCGTAACGAAACCACTGGTAAAACCGACTGCCACGTCAAGCCCGTGCTCACCTTTTAACTGCCACGAAACACTCAAAAAGCGAATTAAACAGGCGTAGAGACGATCTCGAACGTAGTGGTAAACCAAGTCGAGACAGAGATTGATTGTATTCCAACCGAGTTGCCGCCATTATATAAAACGATTGATCCAGAGACACTTGAGTTTGCTTGTCGACTCCTGCTCCAAGACGTCAGCGACTCTGACGTTCTCGTATCACGGTCACACCGTAACTGTCACTGTGAATCAAGATATTTCACTAATTTTTGATCCCCACAGTATTTTAATTACCTGATCATCGGTGAAGGGAGTAATCACGTTTCGACGAATCAACCGTTGAGTACCGAAGTCGACCAAGAACTGAGTCGAAGATGATACTTTCAAACGGTTCGTATCTAATACGATCTACTATCTTGAGACGGAAAGACAGCTGAACCCGTTCTATCCAGCCCCCCGAGACGGACGCGGACGGCTGTCTTACCAACTTGTGGTGATGATCATGGTGTTCGACTTCGGCTACAGCATCGGCGTCAGAAGCTCCCGTAAGATCCATAGCCTTCTCAAACGATTCATCGCGTTCCGGTACTTAGCGGCGAACCAACAGCCAGACTTCTGCACGATTAGGGACTTTCGCAAAGACAACCGCGAAGTGTTTGAACTCCTCTACGAGGAAATTCTTCGACTCCGCCGGGAAAGCCGGCCTCGCCGACCTCGGAGGAGTCGCCCTAGATGGTAGGCGCATCCAAGGAGACGCTGCCCTCACAGCCGATCGCATGCGTGAACAACCTCCATGAGGAGATTTAGGGAATTCTCGACGAGGCAACAGCCATCGACGAGAAGGGAGACAAGGAAGACGCTCCTGAGAACCGAGGAGATGAGCTCCCGGGGGCACCTCGAGAGCAAGATAGCCTCGAGCGGTCGAGAAGCCAAGAAGCGACTCAACGCTCAAGGATAGCAGCTCAAAACCGACCAAGCTGAGAAGATTCGCCAACGGAAACAGGAAGGACAAGACTCCGGCCAGAGGAAGCGTGGGCTTGCGGCCATACTTTCTGAGGAGCTTAACCTTCCTGAAGACACAGAAACCGAATACCACAGATCAGGAGAGTCAGACACTCTAAACACGCCCATCTTCGCTGGATTGGTTTTCGAATACTTTGTTTTGCTGCCGACTGACGGTGGCTTCAGACGCTCTTATAGAAAGATTCTGTCGAGATAACCAAGAGGTGGACGCCATCCAGCGATATGACATCGTTCAGACGGCTTGGCAAGATGTGACGTTACTTTGCCAAACGGCACGCTGACGGTTCAGACTAGCTAGCCGCGACGGACGGCGCAGCCGGGTACGCCGAATGGACACAAATTGCGTTGATATTGTTCTGCGTCGAACTGGAAAAGAGCCTCCGAGAAATCGAGGACTACCTCAACGAGATGCCGGATGGAATTGCTGAGTTCGATTTCGACGAGACACCACACTACAGTCCAGACCATTCAGCAAATATGGATAGTGACAGCGATTATAGCTCCTGCGATCAAAATCTTGTAACTATCGTTGTGAAACGGCAGATCTTCCACCACCTTCTGGCGCCATCTCGCGTTCAATAAGACAGTTTCTGCTCAGATGGGGGCTCCAGACCGTGGAATACAGCGTATTGAACGATTCTTAGTTGGAGACGTAATTGCCCTCTTCGTCGATACAGGGGAAGTCATCGGGGGATGGCATCTCGCCATCGGGCCAGACTGGGTCGAGGTCGGCCTCCTGTGGGTAGTGCAGGTTGCCATCGCCGTCCCAGCCCCACCCAGCATCTTCGAGGATCTGGCGGCCAACCTCTGGCTCGCCCGTCGGATCCTCGGTATGTCGTACCACAGCCTCGTCTGGCGGATGCCACGGATTACTCTCCACGAAGAGTGTGTCCGCCATCTCGATAGTCCCATTACCACCGAATGCAATGGCATTGATCTCCCTGCGGTTCAGGCTGGCGCTGACCGCCTGCCGCAACTCTTTGAATTTGAACGGCGCGTGGCTTTGCTGTGGTGCAGCGAACAGAACATCAAATCCATCCTGGATATACGTTTCTAGATGGTCTTCATTTTCGATCCGGCTAACGAAATTGTAATTCACGCCTGGAATGCAGTCGACACTTCCCGAGACCAAGGCTTCGAACATTGCTGTGGGATCCCCAAATGAAACGAGGTTAGCCCTGTGTGAGGGATTCGACACAGGGTGTTCGTAGGGATGCGGCTCCAGCCGCATGATTTCGCCAGAACTGAAATCACTTACAGTGAACGGTCCCGACCCGATGAACGGGTCGTTGGGTTCAAATTCTTGGGTGTTCTCTTCCGCACCCTGTGCGATGGATGATTCTTTGTGAAGAATCCCCCACAGAGAGAGGGGTATCATGAATGGAGCGTACGGTTCTTTGAGATGGAAGCGCACAGTCGTGTCGTCAACGACCTCGGCGAACCCGTAATCCGGGTCTGCCTCCCAGTCCCAAGGGGGGTTTGCTGTCCAGTAGTAATACGATGGGTTGTTGAAATAGAACCACAACGACCACGCTACATCCTCTGCTGTGATCGAATCTCCGTTGTGGAAAACCGCGTCATTCCGCAGCGACACCGTTACTTCGGTGAGATCATCTGACACTTCGTAATCTTTGGCAAGACACGGCTCTAGCTCGCCCTCAGGAGAGTACTCGAAAAGTGGTGACCAAATGAGATTACTCCTAATTGCCGTAGATAGCGGAGCTGGATTATTGATCTTCTGCAGTGAGCCAGGTGTGCTGGCCCAAACGATGACGTTCTCACCGTCTTTGACCTCTGACTGGCGGAGGTGCCACAAGTGCGTCTGCACGTTCATAGTACCAGCTCCTTTAAACTCAATCCGTTTATTATATCCACCAAAGACAGGGATATTCGATTGAGTGATGACGCCAGAGTCTTCCGAGATTATTTTGAAAGCTTCATTGACTGTCTTTCGACGCTCGTCCTCGTCGGTAATTCTTGTTGATTGATTGGCCAGGTGAGTATACTCACAATTGGTATACTGTGAATAGTTTGCTCCGCCGGCAACACCCGCATTAGGTACGGTATATCTGACTAAGCCATCAGACGGATCAAGCCGCCTTGGCGTTCCAGCAGCTGACCAGTTACAGATGTGAAAGTTTCGTGCGTCGACCGTGGCCGATTGGACTGCCTCTGTAATTGCCAATGGCTTTTCCTCCATGGCAATACCCAACTGCTCGAACATACTTTTCCAAGGGCCCATCGACTTCTCTTGCGCGGGTGAGAAAGGTGGTAGATCCGTCCAGTATGACATAACGACGTTTGGCACGCGCTCGCCCAGCTCCTCGGAATCACTCGAACCCTCAGGATCACTCGAACCCTCACTACAGCCCGCTAATCCGACTGCTGACGCGCCTGCTATACTTGCTAAGACTGATCTTCTATCGACTGTATTACTCTCCATGACTCGGGAGAAGTAGATTAGTCTTAGATATATACCTTACGGTCGGTACTTCCCAACCGGCGTGAGCAGCGGAACTGAAGCGTCGCTCTGATTGAGGAAGATGTCCGATTCGGAAGTGTGTTAGAGCTACGATGGGCGGTCATCGCCTGCCCGCAGCGGGACGGGCGCGACCTGCCCACGCAGTTTACGTTCCAGACGTTCTGTGACTGGATTCACCACGAACTGGGAGCAGAGTTAGAGCAGTGGTGGGAGATCGAGATGAATGATGTCGGAGTGCCGGAAGCGTACGGCCCGGTTCCGGCCGCGGGCTGAGGCCAGCCCGCGGCCTCGGGCCCGCAATTCGGTAGCGGCAGCACTCGTCACAGACGGCTGAAAGAGCCGTTCTTGTCCCAGTCACCATCTCTCGGAGACCGGCGTCTCAATTCACTTAGCTGTTGCTCCGAGATTGGACCACTCACGACGACTCAACTCGGCTTCAGAATCCTCGGTTGCGAAGTACCGACGGTTAATTTGAACTCTTGACTCCTGTTTTGGAGTCGTTAGAAGCACCACAATAGGACACATCACCAGCAAGCAGGCGTTCTAACTAACCAGCTTTGTAAAGTACGGTTCTATTGAATCCGCTGATGGCGTGCGATAGCCCGCCAGAACGTTGGAGATGAAGCGAGAGAGTACAGGTGTGCAAAAGGTACTATTCCACTTCGTTAAACAAGTCGTCAAACAATGATTCCAGTCGCCTTCTTCGGATTCAGTGAAACCGTAAAGTACTGATTTTTATGAAATGCAGCCGTCAGACGAGACGAGTCTCGTCCGCCGGCTATGCATTCACGTTGGCTTAGTTAAGATCTTGTTCTGAGAAATACTGAGGCAAGTGTCCGCCCCGCTTGGTGGCCATTAAAAACTAGACGTTGCCAGAAATCCTTCTCGCGGTGCGAGCGCCTTCTTGATTTGGTGACCCCTGAGAAACCGCTTTGATGTGTTCAGCCAAGGATAATCAGAAGTTGAGACAGGGACCAATGCATACAAGTTGAGACAGGGACTAATGCACACAGATACAAAACGCGCGTCAGCAAGCCAGGTCGTATACAACCGAACAATCGAATAACATAATTTGACGGAACCTATTACGAGAAGAAAGCACCCATCACAGACCGAGACAAAACGTCGAGGCCCCCAAGCCACGCTGACGAAATTGGAGCGGCGCTCGATGAAGTCGTCAAGCTCTTTTACGTATTCACTGCCGGTAGCGATTCCTCGGCGAAGGCGGCAGGGCCGTTCTCCTGGCGCAGTTTCTGGGCGATCTCGCCGTGATGCTCGGCGAGGTTGAGCCCGTGCGCTGTGGTTCGTCTTCGTCGGCTAGTGGGGAGTTTCATCTGGGCGAACGTCGCCAACGTCCTCGCCATCACCGTCATCGGCCTGCCTATCGCCATCTGGATGCTCCATCGATTGCCGTTCGTGCTGTCGCTGTATCGCTATGACGGCTAACCCGTGCCGCTTTTCAGGATACCGTTCTTTTTTCATCCGAAGGGCGCGTAGCTCAGCCCGGATAGAGCGTCGGACTTCTATCCGCGTCGGTGTTCCGGCGTGGGGAGACATCCGACGGTCGTGGGTTCGAATCCCATCGCGCCCGTTGACCTTCTTGTGCGTCAGGTTTCCTCGCTCGGTACGGGAACTGCGTGGCGGCGAAGTCGCCACCACGACTTCCGTCGAGACGGCCATCAGTCGTCCTCCGTCTTGATATCGGCTGAGAAGCCCTGTACCATCTGGATATCCCTAAAGTTGTTCAGCGTCCAGGTGGTCCGCTCGGTGACGGCCTTGATCACCTCCCGGGCAGAAGGATAGCAGTTGCCCGATTTCTTGACGCCGCCAAGCGGCAACTGCACCTCCGCGCCGATACACGGCAGGTTCCCGTAGGCACAAGACGACTACGTCGGCGCTCATCTAAATCCAGCCATCGAGGCGTTAGAACGAATGGATGCGATCATTGAGGATACATTAGTGCTCGCTCAGGAAGCCCAAACCGTTGTAGAACAGGAATATACCCAGATGGAACCCCTCGTATTAGAATGTTGGAAAATGGTCAAACAATACATGACACTCTCAAAATTACCGAGCCATTCAGAATCTATAATGATCGGAGTCGCCTGCAACACGTCCTGAAGAACCTGTTTCGAAACGCGGTCGAGCATAGTGAGGTCGCGAGCACCGTTCGAGTCGGCCCGCTTGAAACAACTGGACTTTGCATCGAAGAGCATGGGCCTTGGCATCTCCAAAGACGAACGCAGGGACATCCTAGAGCCGGGGTATACCACCGAGTCTGACGGGACTGGATTCGGGTAGAAGATCGCTCAGTTTAGACAAATGCCCGCATTTTGAGCGACAACACTGCGACTAGTCGCCGAAATGGATGATAAAGTAATGGAATTTCCTGGTTGAGCGCCAGCCTGGTACTGTGCCCGCAGATCAATTTTGCTAAAGTCATACATTACAGCCCCGCTAAACCCGCTGTAGTCTCAATCTCTCATACTATTAAGTGAGTTGTAGAACAGTGAACTCTATTTATTTCTACTATGTTCATGTAGTTAAAAACACACAGATAGATATACTAATCACCGATCGTCAGAGGTACTGAAGCTCTAGAGAGAACCAAAAGGTATAAGTAGTCAAAATCCGTCGTCGCGTTTACCAGTATGGTTACAACTGGAAGTAACACAGGAACTCGTCCATATACTCCAAAAAGTCAAAGCGATGGTCAGTAAGAAATACTTCTTGCGTCGAGCGGTACAGACCGTATTTTTATTTTGGTTAGTACTTACCTTGGTATTTCTTTTCTTCAGAGCACTCCCTGGGGATTATACTACATTGATGATCTATCGTGGAGCAAGCGAAGAAGCCATCGCTGCATTTGAAGCAAGGTGGGGCCTTAATCAACCGTTATATGTACAGTATATTGATTTTATTATGAATTACATAAATCTAGATGTTGGAACCTCTATTGTTGGACAGAAACCAGTCTGGGATCACGTCCGTATCCCTTTATTTAATTCGGTAATTTTAATTGCGCCTGCCATTACCACAGGGTATATTCTGGGATCGGTTCTAGGGACACTCTTCGGCGTGCAACGCGGAACGAATTTTGAGCGTCGTGGATTGATGTCTGTTATTTTCTTCAGCTCATTTCCGTCGTTCTTCCTAGCGATCGTGATGATCTCGATTTTTGCAAGTTGGGCTGGAATTTTCCCAACTGGCGGGATGTACGCATATGGTGGTGCTGCGACTGATCAAGCTTGGTGGCAATTGTATCTAAGTACAGATTTCCTCTGGCATTATATTCTACCCTTCGCCACGATCGTGCTTCGTTACCTTGCAGGACCAACTATGATAATGCGTACAAACGTCGTCGAAACGTCGGATCAAAGTTTTACCTTCTACCATAGAATAACTGGCAAATCGAGGAAAGATATTTTACGACGTGTGTATCACCATTCGATATTGCCTGTTATTACGCTGTTTCCAATCTCGATGACGCGCGCTCTCGGTGGTCTGGTCCTCGTTGAATTAGTATTCAATTGGCCAGGTATCGGATCGTTACTTGTCAGTTCGGTATTCGCACGTGACTATCCTGTTGTACAATTCCTATTTTTCCTCATTGCTACATTTGTTATCACCTCAAACTTCCTAATAGACATCATTTACGGGGTTGTTGACCCGCGAGTCAGTGTGGAAGGAGGGGCAGAATAGTATGGTGTGGGAAGCTACATAATCTACAACAGGTATTTTGACGAGAAACGTCTCACCTCGGTTGTAACCTGTAATCTCGAACGACGCATCTCGACATAGCTGAAAAGATCGGACAGTTTGTACACCCAATCACGTTCTGAATTTTTTGGGCTTTGGTTTAATGACGTTCAGAGCAGGGATTCTTCTCACATGGCTCGTTGAAACCCTCATACGGTGATAGTTTGTCGGGACCGTGCTGAATATACGGCGCTAATCTCTCACAGTGGCCGCTCACGAGTCTAGGAGCGGGAATCGTTCGATACAGGATGTTTATTTAATAGACAGGGGCGTCCCGAAATCTCGTGGTTTTGAATTCACAACGTCGGTCTACTTGCGGAGCGAGTCTGTAAACGATTTCCCTAGGTATGTTCCCACAATTTATCACATTTCGCCGAGAATAATGAAAAAAGGCATCACCGCCAACGAGGGAGTCATTTAGTGACACACAGTATCTGCACACCAGACGCGAGCGGGGAGTTGCCCTATGTTCAGCGGCTGTGGCGGAGGTTGTTGACCCCTAATATTGATCCACAAGCATGGCTCCCACGAGCTTCTAGGACCGTGAACTACCGTCCCGCTATCCAAGACCTACTGTCGGAAAACCATCTCCGATCCGGAGGGAACACTGGCCGTCAGCGACGCCCTTGGTGAAAGGTGGGCAGATGAGCCAGCATATGACACATTCGAGTTCAGGAGTTACCTCGGGACGACTATCTCGGTCGACGGGGAACTCTATGGCACGCTCTGTTTTGGGGACACCGCCGCTCTTGAAGAACCGATTAGGGACAAAGAGAGAACCCTCATCGAGATGCACGGCCAGGAGTATCGTACACGTTGGAGCTCTGGGATAGGCTGCCGACTCGGACAACACGTCTCGACACGATCGAAGGACGCGCTGTGTCTTCGGACGCCATCGATTCGATGAGGGACGCTGCGTTCTGTTTCACTACCTGTGGCGCTATCTGCGTATCGTGCTTCCGTGTCGTTGTCATATGAATGTCAAGCACCGCATTAGTCACCGTATCGACCAACAGCGTCATCTTCAATTGCTGGATGGTGAGGTTTGTTGGCTCTGTGGTGAGGTTTGTTCGCTCTGTATAGTAAGTTGATACATGCGCCCGCTCGAATCCGGACGCATCAATGCTGATGACACCGTTCAGCGGCAAGTCCCCAAAGTGAAACGTTCAGCAGAATCCGCCAATAGGCCATCTCCAAGCGGTCGAACGCCTTGCAGAGTGTCGAGGGGGCGGGGATCGAATCAGACCGCTTCCGTGGATATCGAGTCGAAAAACGTGTAACAGCACGGCGAGCCAGCACCATAGCCCGTTCAACGAAACGGAAAAGACGTGACTTCGGCAGGGAATCCGTTTTGTTTCAGACTACTCGTCCGCCATGTTTGCCAGCAAGGGCTTCAACAAGGCCGTGTATTTCTGTTACGGGATTTTTCGATGCTCTTTCGCTGGGGAATATATATATCGGTAGGGTTTTATAAGAGGCAGGGTATTTAGACCAAATATGCGAGATAGAGGCACAGCGGAATCGGTACCCCTTGTGGGAAAAATAAAAGACAGAGTAATCAACCACTATTTGGTGCGGAATACAATCGGTGGTCTACAAATAATGTTAAGTGAAAATTCAGTTAGATTCTGGTTTTCAATTTTAGTTCTCATTGCAGCCTTAGGGATATTTGGACCAATAGTTGCACCCTATGATTATGACGAGCGACATACTGGGGACGATGGAACCCTGAAAATCAGTGAACCACCATCTTTAGAACATCCCCTTGGGACGAATGATACTGGCCAGGACGTGTTTTCAATATTACTGTACGGAGCGCGTCCGACACTAATTACGGGCGCTCTTGGTTTCATCATGATCTCACTAATTGGTGGAACGGTTGGAGTTACTTCAGGGTATGTAGGCGGAACGGTTGATAATCTGCTCATGCGCTTTACCGACCTCGCATATGGTATCCCTTTGATACCATTCGCCCTCGTTGCCCTCGCATTTTTTGGGATAGGGTTCTACAGCTCCATTCTTGTAATTACATTAATAATTTGGAGAGGCTCTGCTCGTGTGATACGTTCTCAAGTGTTACAAGTGAAAGAACGTCCGTATGTCTTAGCAGCTAAGGCTACAGGCGCTAGCACGCCCCGAATAATTCTTAAACACATATTACCAAATGTCGGGACTATGGTGATGCTCTTTGGTGCAATTGGAGTCGGGGCGACGATACTCATCCAAGCAAGTTTGGCTTACATAGGAGTGGCCAATACGGAGATACCTTCCTGGGGTATGATGATCCAGAATGCACAATCTGCCGGGATGGTTTCTACCGCGTGGTGGTGGTCAATTCCGCCCGGTATGTTGATATCAGTAACCGTACTGGCGACGTTTATGTTCGCACGTGGATATGAGCGCGTAGCAAGACAAACTGATAGTGGTGCAGCTGTCGTAGGTGTCTAAACAAATGTCAGAATCAGTTTTAGAATTCGAAGATGTTACGATTCAGTATAGCACTGCCAAAGGGGCACTCACCGCAGTATCGAACGTATCTTTTGAGCTTGGTTTAAATGAGTATCTGGGCCTAGTAGGCGAATCCGGGTGTGGAAAAAGCACGATGGCAAAAGCCATCATCGGCGCCTTGGATTCAAACGGTCGGGTAACCTCTGGTAAAATTCGGTATAAGGGTAAAGAATTGCAAGACATGACTGAAGAGGAATATAATGAGGAAATCCGATGGAAAGAAATCGCTTGGATTCCACAAAATGCTATGGAAAGCCTTGATCCTCTTCAAAAAATAAGCACACAAGCAGTGAAGATTGGGAAAGTGCATACCGATTTCCCTGAAGATGAAATTCTAGATCGGTTTCGACATCTGTTCGATATTGTTGGCCTCCCAGAAAGCAGGATTACCGATTATCCTCACGAATTTTCCGGCGGTATGCAACAGCGTGCGATCATAGCGTTGGCACTTTTTCTTAGGCCCTCACTTATTATTGCAGACGAACCAACGACGGCTCTTGACGTTATTATGCAGGATCAGGTACTCAAATATCTGGATGGTATAAAAGAGGAGAGTGAAACAAGTATGGTCATGATCACTCATGACATTAGTCTTGTATTTGAAACTTGTGATAAAATCGCTCTTATGCATTCAGGACAAGTTGTAGAATCAGGCGGTGTACGGGAGGTATATTATGAACCCCGCCACCCCTATACGATATTACTACAGCGTGCATTCCCAGATCATCGCTATCCCGATCAAGAATTAAGTAAAATCGAGGGGCACCCTCCAGAAACTATTGGCGAAGTCGATTATTGCTCTTTTGCTGATCGATGTCCATGGGCTATCGAAGAGTGTCATGCACAGGAACCTCCGGCTTCACCAGTTAACAAGCAACAGAATAAAGATATAGCACATAATGTATCCTGCGTACGGATGGATGAAATCCGAGAATTAGCGGACTTAGAAAGCGCGGCACCTCGAGGTGGTTCCGGTGGGAAATGAACCGCTTCTTAAGTTAGACAATCTTCACAAGCATTTTGGCCAGCGTTCGGGTTTAACTGACCTGATATTTGGCCGCGACAAAGAAATAGTGAAGGCTGTTGATGGCGTATCCTTTGATTTGCAGGAAGAGGATGCAGTTGGAGTTATTGGCGAGAGTGGATGTGGGAAATCAACGCTACTACATACATTGATTGGGTTCCACGAGCCTACAAAAGGTGAAATCTACTATGAGGGGGAACCAATTTCGGAATTTTCTAAAGCAGATTGGAAGGAATATCGCAGGAATGTCCAAATCATATTTCAAGATCCATTTAATACACTTGATCCTAAATTAACGGTTAAGGAAACATTGAAAGAACCGTTGATAGTTCACAACATGGAAAATAAAGAAGAACGTATCCATGATGTACTCGAAAGAGTTGAGCTTTCTCCCAGTGAGCAATATGCTGAACAATTCCCAGATCAGTTGAGTGGGGGAGAAAAGCAACGAGTCGCTATTGCCCGGGCGTTAGTCTTGGAACCTAAGGTCCTCCTTGCTGATGAACCAGTATCGATGCTCGACGTCTCAACCCAAGCATCTATTCTAGATCTTCTTTCAGATCTTGTCGATTCTCTAGGAGTCTCACTACTCTATATCTCCCACGACCTTTCCACTGTTTCTTATGTCTGTGATGCAGTTAACGTGATGTATTTGGGTACAAACGTTGAAACTGGCCCAACAACTGAAATCATAGAGGACCCACTTCATCCATATACTCAGGGTTTGATTTCTGCCATCCCCATACCAGATCCAGATTACGATCGTCCCCGTACTGAGATTCAAGGCTCCGCTCAAGACCCGGTCGATATAGGTGGGGGCTGCAGATTTGCAGATCGGTGTCCTGAGAAGATGGACATTTGTGAAAAGGCTCCAGAATTGGTTGATGCTGGCAGTAATCGTAAGGTATCATGCCACCTACATTATGACCACGATGAGATTGACAACAACAAGGATGCACATCCGACTGAATCATAATCCATGAAGTCGCTGGAGCCTATCGCTTGAGGAACTCGCATCCCAGTGGGGATTCGTGGACGAAAGCACTCGGATTGGTTCCTACGGCGGGTTGCGACCTGCGTTGAGTGGTTCATACGAGTCCGTATGGTAGGCGACTCGCCAGAGTTTGAGGACGGCGCGAGTGACTAACTCTTCGGGAGACTGTGTGATACAAGATTCTTCGACCTCGTCTGGGTCAGAACTGGCATTTGGTGGTGGGTGGTAGTGTTCTAATCCGGAGACGTGGACGTAGTCGCCTGCGTGTGGGTGCTTCCCCCAGCGCAGATTCACCGCTTCCGTGTCCGTGTAATGGAACTTGTAATCATCTCGTGTCGTCCACTGGATGTCGATTCGGGCCTCATCGGCCTCACATAGTCCATCGTCAAGCACAACTTCGAGGACGGATGGATGGAGGTAGTCGTCGAGGTCGGCTGTTGCGAGCGGTTCCATCTCCTCGACGACGTCACGAATCGTCAGTAACGCCGGTCGATCCGTGGCCCCCGGGAGAGTATGGATTTCTGCTTGGTCAGGCGAATCCCGCATTGCTCAGGCAGGGACGCTGTCGTCAGTCGAGCGACGGTCACCATCGACGAACTGTTCGGCGTTGCCGATCGAGAGGGCAGCGTTCGCGAACGCGAGATCCCGTCGGAGCGTCTTCCACTCACGAATCGTCTCTGGGTCGATCTCGTCCTGTGACCCAGTCTCGCTGAGGACCTGGTTCGTCTGGTTGACCGCCAATTCTTCGGGGGAATCAACACCGAATTCGGACCGATATTCGGTGAGCTGCTCGCGCATCTCCTGAATTCGGGTGACAAGTTCATCGGTAGAGACGTGCTCAAGGATGTCGGCAGCCTGTTCGACGACGAGTGATTCAGGTGAGCGCCGATAGAGCGTGCCACCCTGTTCGCCGGGTGTCGTCTCGACAAACCCCTCGTCTGCGAGTGTGTTCAGGTGCTTTCGAGCGGTCTTTGGAGCCGTCCGTGCATCGTCAGCTACGGTATCAGCTGAGACGGGGCTGTAGGTATGCGCAACGACGTGTCGAATGCGCTCATAGGGTGTTGTTTCTACTTCCCATTCCTCGCCAACCGCTTCGTTGACGTCCGCAAACTCATCTGGTGGGTTTCGGTCGTTCATATAGAAATGAACTATCTGGAGGAATATATTCCTTTTGCAAATCTCTATATTACTTCAGTGGAGAGTACACCGGCTGAATCCACCCCGGTGAATTCCGGAAATCGTTCCAGAAGCCGACGACGAACAATAAGCCAAATATAACGTCGAGACCGCTTTTCGAACCTATTTGCTGAAACTCGAAAAGGACACGGCGTCGCTCCTCGGAACCAAGGTCCGAAGAGGGTAGACAGGAATCGGGGCCGATCTGCTGAGATACCGCGGTATTCCTTCCGGTCAGAAGTCTCCAACGTAGCGACTCCAGTTTTACTTTCACTCTGGCTGGACAGTGTTTACCTTGCGACGGAACAAGTCGATAGTTGGTCGATGAAGCACACCGACACGTTCGCCGTGCGACCGCTCTCCGAGACCGGAGAGCAACTGTTACGGGATCTGTCGGACGCTTCTGCCGCCCTCTGGAACGAAGTTAACTACCAACGCCTTATGCGGTACAACGACGAGGGCAGCTTCGAAGGCGGCATATGGGACGCCGACACCGGCCGAGTTCAAGGTCGATACAAAGGCGTGCTCGGGGCGTCTACAGCTCAACAGGTGATACGCAAAAACAGCGAAGCGTGGCGCAGTTTCTTGCATCTGAAAGACCAGTACCACGACGAGTCGAACACGTCGGTTACGGAACATCCCAACCCGCCGGGATTCCGTGGCAACGAAGACGACGGACGCCAACTCAGGACCGTCATTCGTAACGACGCATACACGACTGAGTGGGGCGATCGGTCTCGGCTTGAGATTCTGGTCGGCAGCGAGCTGAAAGACCGATACGATCACACCGGCTGTCTCCGAATCGAAATCGCTGGCAACCCGAATTGGCCCGACTACGAAAAACAGGGCCGGTTGGAGCTATGGTACGACGAGACTGAAAGCACCTTCCGAGCTTCCCAACCCGTGACTGTTTCTGATAGTGCACGGGCAACTCCACTGGCCGATGAAACGGCCGCTCTGGACATCGGTGCGAACAATCTCGTCGCCTGTACCACCACGACCGGCGAGCAATACCTGTACGAAGGCCGCGAATTGTTCCAGCGGTTCCGTGAGACGACACGAGAGATTGCCCGGTTGCAATCCAAGCTCCCGGAAGGCCGGTACAGTAGTGAGCGTATCCGGCGACTGTACCGGAAACGCACCCGCCGCCGCAACCACGCTCAAGAAGCACTGTGTCGTGACTTGCTAGATCGACTGTACGTCGAGGGCGTGGATACGGTGTATATCGGCGGATTGACCGACGTGCTGGACACACACTGGTCGGTCGAAACCAACGCCAAGACCCACAACTTCTGGGCGTTCAACAAGTTCACAGAGCGATTAGCGTGTACCGCAGAGGAATACGGGATTTCGGTCGAGGTTCGATCGGAGGCGTGGACGAGTCAGGAATGTCCACGGTGTGGATCGACTGACCGAACGACGCGGCATCAGGACACACTCACCTGTCCGTGTGGGTTCCAGGGGCACGCCGACCTAACCGCATCAGAGACGTTTCTCGAGCGGCACATAAAACAGGCAGTCAGGCCGATGGCACGGCCCGTGCGGTTCCAGTGGGACGACCACACCTGGTCGGGGACACCACACCCTCACGAAAGTCCCAACGAACAGCGCACAGACCCGAGTACCGTTCACCACGGGAATATTGCCCTCAGAGAATCGGCATAGCCGAAAACTCCATAGAGGAAACCGCGCCCTAGAAGGCGCGGAGGATGTCAAACTCCACGCTTCTACGTATTCCCTCACGTCCCAGAGGCCGGCCCCGACCTTATCACACTCCAGTCGGTGTACGACCAGCATCTGTCGTCACCACGACCGAGATGGTTGCGAGAGAGAATGTCGTTCCCTGAAATCCGGAAGTGACGCGCCATCGATTATCCGGAACCCCACTGTTGGTTCTGTAGGGAATGCCGTTCACAATTGACTTCCTAAGCGACGGCCGCGTCCTGGAGTGGGAGGCAACCGCTGACGGCGCCGTCGCAACAGAACGAGATAACTACACACCGCGATTCTACGTCGCCCCTCGCAACCTAGACGGCGACCTTGACCTCACGACCCCCAATCGGTGTACGACCAGCACCCGGACGTCGTCGCGACCGAGACGGTTGCGCGACGACCCGGCTTTCGATGGGACAAGGAACCAGTCCTCGCCGTCGACGTCGCCCATATCGACCGCGTCACCCCACTCGCCCGGCAAGCGCGCCAACTGTCCAACTATCCAGTTGGGGATCTCGCCTGTTTCAACGTGGACTTCTCGCGAGAGTTCCGGTACTGTCTGGAGACCGGCGTCGACCCGACGCCGGCGAGCGAATTGTCGACGCTCCGGCTCAGCGTTCCGGTGACCGAAACGAGCAACGACGTCTACGAGAAACTGTCCGTCGGCGGCGACGCCGTCACCGGCTCGCCGACGGATATCCTGACCGCCGTCCAGGGGGTGCTCGACGCACACGATCCGGACGTCCTGGTCTGCTCGACGAGCGAGATCGTCCCGACGCTGTACGAGATGGCGACGGACGCCGGCGCGCTGACGAAGTACTTCGGGAAGGTCGCGGATGCCGACGAGTTCAAGATCAGAGGTATCGAAGCGCGGCAGCGCTCGACACCACCGTTTATCGAGAAGGTCCAGCGGAACTGTCTCGAACAGTTTGATGCGACTCGGTCGCCTGGTGCGGTAATCGATGATCTTCAGGACGCCGTCACGCGCCTCCATGCTGGAACGGTCCCAATCAAGGACCTGGTCGAACGGAATCGCGTCTCCAAGCCGCTGGAGAGGTACACACAGAACACACAGAACGTGGCGGCCCTGAAACGGGCTCGCGACCAAGATCTCGCTGTTCATCCTGGACAAGATATCGAGTACGTGGTCGTCGACGACGAGAAGAGCTCACGAGAGCGGGTCGCCCTCGCGTATGAAGAGATCGAGACCTACGACGCCTCGTACTATGAGACGCAGCTCGTCCGAGCTGTCGAAAGCCTGTTATCACCACTCGGGTGGGACCGATCCGACATTCGCCGAGAGCTCTCCGGTGAGAGGGACGCCGTTTTGAGCTCGTTCGGAGCCACCAACGAACTGTCGTAGTTAACCCCACCCCTGGTTTCCGTCGTTTCGAACCAACCCTACGTTTCCGACGTAATTTTCGATCCCCCTCGTTTCCGTGTTTCCTCACGCCCCACCCCGGATTTCCGTCGTCCGCACTCACTCAGTAGTGGGGGGCACTACTCGCGAGTTTAATCCTGCATCCGGCTGTCCTCGAGGATCGTTTCGCGGACGACCTGGGGATCTTCGATGAGTCGGTTCTGGAGGTGAATGCCGCCCGCACTCCCCTTGTTGATCTTCTCGATTTCGACAACCCCGAGGAAGGCTTGCTCTTTCAGGATGTCGCGGAACCGACGGACTGAGAGGATATCCATATCGAGATGGTTGCAGATGCGTTCGTACTGGTCGTACACCCGGCTCGTGAGGAACGCATCGTCGTTGCTGTTGACACTCAGTTCCGTGAGCGCCAGCAACGCCGCCTTCGCCTGCGTGGGTGCGCCGTTCACGAGTTCTCTGAACCGGTCCTTTTCGGCGTGCTGCTGTGCCTGGCGGACGTGTTCCTCCGTCACTTGCTCTGCCCCGGCCTCGTAGGCGACCTCGCCGGCGTGGCGAAGAATGTCGATCGCCTTCCGAGCATCGCCGTGTTCCTGCGCGGCGAAGGCCGCCGAGAGCGGAATCACGTCCTCGGAAAGGACGCCGTCCTGGAAGGCGTCCTCACGGTTAAACATGATTTCCCGGAGCTGGTTGGCGTCGTATGGCTTGAAGAACAGCTCCTTGTGCTGGAAGCTGCTTTTCACGCGCTCGTTCACGTTGTCGACGTACTGGATCTTGTTGCTGATCGCGATGACGCCGACGCTACAGTCGATTTTCCCCGCCTCCTCAGCGCGCGAGAGCTTCATCAGCACGCTGTCATCGTTCATCAGATCGATCTCGTCGAGGATGATGATCACAGAATCAAATTGAGCGTCGAGCGTATTCCAGAGGAGTTTGTAGTATTTCGACGTACTGAGGCCGGTATGTGGGACGGAGATTCCAGTCGAAGATTCATCGTTCAGCTTCGCGGCAAGTGAGGAGATTGCTTGGGTTTCGGTATTGTCTTCAGCACAGTCGATATACGCTGTCCCAATCTCGACGCCATCCTGAGCGGCATTTTGAGCTCGCTGGCAGACGTGTTTTGAAACGAGAGATTTACCGGTCCCAGTTTTCCCGTAGATCATCACGTTTTCCGGGGAGTACCCGTGGACAGCACCGTTGAGACGTTTCGCGAGCTTTGAGATTTCCTCGTCGCGACCGACGATCCGGTCAGCCTCCGGCACGTGGCCGATTTTCAGGAGATCCTTGTTCGCGAAGATGCGATGCCCGGATTTAAAGAGTGGATCGTCGACAGAACTGGGTGAAGAGTCGGGCGTCATTGAATATCACACGGTGTGATCGGAGGGAGTATAAATCTAGTGGAGAATGCCACTCCACGTTTCCGACGTTCCTTGTCCGATATCAGCCGGAAAATGCCGTCATTCGGTGGAGTTGGATTACTGATAATATAGCCGCGTTTCCGACGTGAGAGAGGAAACCCGTAGACGGAAGCGTCGCCTTGATGTCGAATCCCGAACCCACACCCCCCACGTTTCCGTCGTAATCACCGAACAGGCGGGGAGGGGACTCGAAGAAGACGTCCACGATGAGATACCAAAGACGAGAGCGGCCTAGCCGTCCAATACTGGCCGTCTGCAGAAACAACTGGAAAGGATTGTTTCAGCTGAGGGGGCGAAGTACTTCGCCCCCTCTTTGGCCGAAGTACGCTTAGTGAGCGTTTCTCAGCTATACTACTTTAATCTATGTGTTGCAGAAGTCAGTTCATCTCTAGATTGGTTATAGGTCAACAGAATTAGCGGCTGCATAGCACTATCGTAGCCTCTCCCTATGCCGT
Source organism: Natronomonas salsuginis (assembly GCF_005239135.1). NCBI lineage: Archaea > Methanobacteriati > Methanobacteriota > Halobacteria > Halobacteriales > Natronomonadaceae > Natronomonas > Natronomonas salsuginis. The sequence goes on along the minus strand of NZ_QKNX01000005.1, from coordinate 182,769 downwards.
CGTGGAGAAACGACGGAAAGGCGGGGGGTGTGGTCCCTTCGAAATCAGCGCCACCCCCTCCACCAACATCCAGTTACGACGGAAACGTGGGGTGGGTGTCCTCCATCATCGATTTTTACTCGTCCGGGTTGACCGGGCCTTTGTACTTCGACTTCACTGAATCACCCTCCCGCCACTGCCAGTAGTAGTAGCGATTGTCATTGATCTCCTTGATCGTGATTGTCGCTTTGGCAGGGACGTCGTCCGGGAGATCGTTTGGTCGCTCTTCGACCTCTTCTTGATCTGCCGATTCCTCAAGACGGGCCTCTCGTTCCTGGTGCTCGGCGAGCGCTTCAGCGTACGTCGCAACGTCTCGGAGCTGCTCCGGGTCCGACTCGTTGAGCGTGTTGATGATCTCCGTTGGGAGGTTCGCCGGTGGGGTCGGGGGTTCGTAGGACATCGGCTACTCTCGTGTTAACCAACACGACCCACGAAACAATAGTTTTGTTGGTTAAGTCGCTATCAACGGCTCTCACCGGTTCTCCAGCTTCTGTAACACTACTCGAAACTCTACATCAAGGAGTTTCGTCTGCAGTTACAGTAGCCTCGGGAGCTCTCGAACGCTGGGCGATCCTACGAGTTCGAGGGGAGACGCCCATCAGGTCGTGGGACCCGCCCCTGCTTGATCTCCTGATCGACTCGCCGGAGGTGTTTACAGCCGCCCTCGGGCGTACGCTTCCGCCAGTCTGGACACGTACACGACTCGCTGATCACGTCGACTTCGTACCAGTTTCCGGACGCCGATCGGACCTCGTACCGGCCACCCTTTTCGAGCAGCGAGACAGCCATCGATTCGTCGACGGCCCGTCGAGTTCGTGGTTCGAGGTCTGTATACTGGCTCGAATCCTCCGTGACGACCATCCGGTCGCGAACATCGCCAGTTTGTCCACCGTCTGGTGTGACGGCGCTGGCACGACTCTGGAGCCGATCCTGCAGCAGGTCTTCGACCGGATGGCCTTCCGGCCACAAATAGTGGCCTTCCTGCCGCTCGCGATGATCGTAGGAGCCACAGGCGGCTGCACTCCCAGTCCAGACACGCCACGCCCCGAGTGCTGCCATCACGTCGACGATGACTCGCGGAACAGCCTCGTGCTTGTCGGGGTAGAATATCCGGAAGCGAGTACATTTCGCCTGCGGCGGAACCGTCTCCCACCACTCGACGTCGTCGTCCCAGCTCTCGTACATTGCCTTGTCCTCCCCGTATCCGACGGTCACGCCGTCAATCTGCGGTATTTCCACCGATGTGTCGTCGCCCTCGTCTTCGAGCAGCCGAAGGACGGCGTACCGGAGATACTCGTGATTCGGATTGTCTGAAGATTGGGCGACCTGCTCGTGGTGCTCTGCGACTCGCTCTGACTCGTCGAGAACGATCGGTGGATATCGGTCGGTCATGGGTCGGTGGAGACGGGAGTGCGCCTCCACCCCTCGGCGGGCGCTGATAAAATTAACCAACAAATACCGATCAATCGTCTCCTCTGTTGGTTAAACTCTCTCTGCTCGAATGCTGAGCCGGATCGGACTACCAGAGCCAAAATAGCGTATCTGTATAGCGATAACTTCATAGGGAATACAGGGGACAAAACTAATACCGTTAGATGCGATACCGATAACTAACGATGATGGAGTACGTCGACGAGACCGCGGCGAAAATCATGGTCGCGGCCCGACCCGGCGACTCGATCCGTCGAATCGCCCAGAAGATCGACGGCTCCTACTCGTGGGTCTACGACTGGATCGAGCGGTTGGAGGACGCAGGCTTCATCCGGCGCGAGGACGGCGTCTACATCGAGAATTACGCTGTCAGGGATCGCTACTACGATCTCGTCGCCGCTATTTCCCGCTCGGTTCCTCCCTCGATCGACGACGGCTACGTCATTCCGCACTTCGCCGGGATGCCCTTTGCGTACACGAAAATCGACGGCGTCTACGTCTGGACCCACGGCGGCTATCAGATCGCCCGCGGCCACGACGACTATCCGATCTTCATCCAGGTTGCCGACCGCGATGTCGAACAGTGGACGGCGTTCTTTGATGAGTTCGGGATTCCGAGCCGGATCGAAGAGCGGCCGGATGCGACCGACTACGACGCGACCGTCTCGTACGTGTTGTTCCCGACGAGTGGGGAAATCACTCGCGAGTGGGTTGACGGCAATCCGGTCATTCCGTTGGACGAGGCAATCGAGCACGTGTTGAACTACCGGGTGAACTACGAGCCGGCGTTGGAGATGATCGCCGATGAATATGACCGCGATATCGACGCATTCCACGAGGATCCGCGTCTCAATGCATGAGTCTCGGTGAACGCGAAGATGAATTGCTGGACACGCTGGAGGCCGTCATTGACTCTGACCTGCCGTACGTGCTCGTCGGTGGATGGGCGATCGCGGCGTTCAATCAACGCTTCACCACGGACGTCGACGTCGTCATTCCGGCCCAAGCGGTCGACGACTACACGGACCTTCTCACCGACCGCGGCTACGAGAAAACGGCCGATGTCGAGCGAAACGAGCTCTACGAGGGCCGGACTATCCGGTTTACGAAAGATATCGGGAATCCGGTTCGGTTCGACGCGATGGTGGACGCGCTGGGCTGTCGCCAGACGGAAGCTGAGTGGTCGCATCGCTATCTGGCCTAGCACTCTGTCACCGAGGAACTGCGAACCGGGCGTCCGGTAACAGCCAGGATTCCGGAACGGGAGTTGCTGTTCGCGGTGAAACTCCACAGTGGCCGCAAGGCAGACTCCCGGGATCTGGTGGTGCTGGCTGCTGGCGCGGATTTCGACCGGATCGCGACTCATCTGCATCGCGGGGAGTCCAAGAAGCTCGCTGGTCGCATCGAGACTGTCCTTAACCGCCTCACGTCGGAGGATTTCGCAGATGCATTCAAATGAGTCTTCGAACAACAAACGGTTCCCGAACAGGATATCGATGCCGTCGTTGAGTACCTTCGTGACCAGCAGCGCCGAATTGATTCTGAACCATAATATCGACTGTCAGTGGGGTATCTCGGGACCGATCGAAACACACGTGGTCGAACGCTGAACGAATTAACCAACAGTGTGGACAAAGTTCCCCAGGCGTTGGTTAATAGCCGGGGAAGGCGTGTTCAGCCCTCTACAACTGTGTCGATGACCTCCTGCGCGGTCGAACTGATCCGCCCGAGTTGATCCTGAATCACCTCGGGATCATCGTCCTGCCACGCGGCAAGATAGAACGCTGACCCGCTCGTATCCAGGTTGAAATACCGCCCGACGATGTACGCAACGGCTTCCGCTTCGACCTCGCGTTTTGCGCGCTCGGGCTCGTGGCCGCCATCGAAATGAAGCAGCGCGTGGGCGTACTCGTGAACCAATGTCACCGCGAGATCGGCCTGATTTGAGCGGGCTTTCGCTTCGACGACGGGCTGGCCCTCGTGGAGAGTCCGGTGTTTGCAGACGCCTTTCGCGTCGCCATGCTCCCACTCGGCAGCGTCGACGACACGGACGTCGATATCGAGAGTAGGTGCCGGATCAAGGAGCGCTGGCACCAGGTCGTCGGCGTCACCAGCTGCCTCGGCTTCCAGCTCGGGGAGCGGTTCGCCCTCGGTCTGAGACACATCGAAGACTGCCGTTGGTTTGAATCTAACCAGTCCTTTCGACGATTCCTCTGGCGGTGTCTCGTCATAGTCACAGCCGCTTTGCTCGTGGTAGCTCGGTGAGTTCTCGCACTCAGGGCACTGCTTCGTAATAATGGGTGCCCATATCCAGATCGCCTGTTCGCCTTCCTGGACGTACCGGTCGAACTCCGACCTCCACGTATTGTAGCCCGCCACGCGGGGTGCCTCGGGACACTGGAGCTTGATCAAGAGGGTGTTGCGATGGGAGTAGTCGTGGAATCAGGCCTGGACCTCGAGCCACTCTTGGAACTGTTGGCTGGCTTTTGCCTCGTCGACGTCTGCGACGAGCTTGTCGATCCAGTCTTCGATGGTACTGTGCATCTCGTCGTATCGGGTGTCGGTCTCCTCGAACGAGACCTCCGACTCACTGGTTGTCAGCATGGATTGCAGCACATCCTGTACTTCCCAACTGACGTAATCGGTCGAATTGAATCGCCGAATTGACCACACGAAAGTGTCTGGATAAGAATGTGTTCAGCATACCCGATCCAGACGGGTACTTTTCGGCGTCGGAGTTAAAAGGCGTAGCGGAAGAATTCATCACTCCACTCCCGTTGCCGGGTGTCGAGGGGAGCCCCCTCGACCCCGGCGACATCTGGCTCGTCGTCATCTTGGCCTGCACCAATCAGACCTCGATTTGGGAAACGTGCAAGGATACCGACGGCACACCGTGTGACGACACCGTTTTCAACTGGCTGCATACGCTCAACCGTCACTGGCTCGGAGTCGTGGCCAACCTCCTGCTTGGACGCCTCGCCATGACGATTCTCGACCGGTCGGGGTCGAGAATCGTCTCCATCGACTTCATCGACAACCCCTACCACGGCGAGCACTACGCCGACGAAGGCGAACTCTGCTGGATGGCTCCCAAAGACGGTACAACGACTTGCCACCGTTACTGTACAGATTACGTCGTCTCCAACGAGAAGCCGGTCACGCTGGCAATGACGTACGTCCGCAACGACGAAGACGAGGCCGACGCGGTCGAGCGCGTGCTCGCCCGCGTCGAGAACTATCCGTTCGAGATCGAACTCCTGCTCGCCGACAGCGGCTTCTACAACGAGCGCGTCATCCGCCGTGCTCGTGATATCGCTGCAACGGTCGTTCACATGCCCAAGAAGGGTGACCGGATTAAGGACAAGCTCGATACGCACAAGTCGTACATGACGACCTATCGCATGTACAAGGACAGCGAGCGGGAACTGCGCTTCCAGCTCGCGGTTGCTGTCTCCTACCAAAACGGAGATCGGGGCAAGCACGCGTGATCGCGTCGTGCGGTTTGCGGTCATGCTCGTTGCAGCACTGCTGGAGAACTTGTGGCTGGTGCTCAGGTGGGCAGTCGTCGCCCGCCCACGGCAGGGCGGGCGCGACCTGCCCAAAGAGTTCACGTTCAAGACGTTCTGTGACTGGATTCGTCACGAGCTGGAAGAGGAGTTACGGCGTCGGTGGAAGATCAAAGCGAACGGGGTTGGCGTGCCGGCGTCACAAGCAACGGCCGCGGGCTGACCGGGGTCAGCCCACGGCCTGCCCGTTGGGCGGTGAGCAACAGCTTTCGTCAGATACCGCCAAGACTCGGTTGCTATCGTCTGTTCGGAGCGGTGAATTGGAACTGCCTCGATCTACGCCGCGGTAGCGGCAGAGGCTGACCGTCAAATCATACAGAAAGTAACTGTTTCGTGGCGTTCAGGCAGCGGTCTCTCGGATCGTTCGGGAAGTAACGAACTCCGCACTACCTGTCCGGCGAACCTCACACAGACCTGGTTGAATATCTCCCACAAGGTGTCTTCACTCGCGTGTATCCGGATATTTCCAACCTCAATCTGCGACTTCCAAGAGAGCAGATCGAAACAGCGGGAGAAACAATCCACTTCGACGGGCCGCACTCCCCCGCAACGGGTGTTATCGTCCTCCGATTCCGGGACGACGTCGACGACCCGAGGCATACCTGGGAAGACTCGTCCGAGTGGCTGACATCATTTATGGGGCTTTCATTCGACGAGCCCGACCCCGAGATTCGGATGCCGTCCGACCAAACACTCATCATGCAAGGCCCTGTCGATCCCGAGGCGGTATTCGGTCCGTAAGTGGAATCTGTCAATTCACGTTGACCTCAATGGCCTTGAGATCGGGTTCGTCAAACTCGAGTGCCGTCACGACAGCTTCGGGAAGGTCCGGTCGTGGTGCCGATTCTTGGCGTTCGATTTTCTCGTTCGTTGCTCGTGCTTGAGAGACAGGGATCCATATCGACGAAAAACGGTCTGGGATGTTATCGACGACCGAACGCATGAGGGAGTAGAACCAGCGACGTATAGTTGGGCCCATCGCAAAAGTTTCGCAAATTCAAATTATACGATCGGTGCTTTCCATGGACTGGTGAAGCGAAACTTCGTACTGTTGTTACTGAACTTCTATTATCGACACGACGCCCCGAGTGGGAAACGAATGATGAATCCTGAGGAGTTTTAATGTGACCGCCAGACTACGTTGCACTCTGGGCATTGGAACGCTTCTTCGGCTGAAGGAGCGTCGGAGATGGTGTGTGCCCAGGCAGCCGTATGACCACACTCCGGACAGGCCACATCGGTGTTGAGAACAGCGATGGCCATTATGTTCGCACCAGTGCCTCTGCGAGGAGTTCGAGAAACCACTTAGCATCGTCGAGGGCGTGCAAGCCACACTTCAATGCGATGTACGTCACCCACGTGAGCAGCGAGTGACGACCGAGATTGTATCGATTGACGAGATCTGCCGTAGCAACGACAACGACCTGATTCGTCGCACGCGAGTAGTAGTGAGTCGCTCGCCGACGGTCCGTCCCGAGCATCGAGGCATCGGAGGGTAGTTCGAGGCGACCGTTCGTCGTGTTGGTGGTCGTTTCAGACCAGGTAGTGTATGAATGCATGCTTGTTCAGGGAAGCGCGGTCGGGCGTGTTCCAGCACGCCTCGGCCAGTGTTCAGCCGGTGTTCCGCGCCGCCACGATTCGATGCTTCGTATTTGTATATAATTTATAGATGGCCCACTGTATAGGAGTTAATCAAGTTACAGATTCGTCCGCTGGTACCGGTGAGTTTCTCTCGTCTTTCAATTATAACACCCACAACTGGTTGTGGTAACTACCGGTCGCGCCAGCAAAGCTAACCTACGATGTTTAAAGATTATCAATCTGAGTTAGGGCATCGGCTGCAACATCACCTAACTCACCAGCCTCAATATGTGAGTACCGCTCTCGAACCATCTCTTCGGAGTTATCGAGATACCGGGCCGCAACCGTGTATCCGAACGCGCGGACAAGGACCTCACCCATGCCGCGACGACCACCATGGGGGGCGAGATAATCGTGTTTCGGATGGTCGATGTCGATCTCTGCGGCCTCCGAGAGTCGTTGGAGAATCGACCGTGCGCCGTCCGTCGTGATCGACGGCGGCCGAATGTCCTCATCGAGTGCCAGCAGGAGGTCGCGAGCGTACGCCTCACGAAAGTCAGTAATTTCCTCTGGACGTTTCCCTCGATTAGCTAACTCATCCTGGATGAGCCCCGCAAGCGTCCGTTGGTCGAACGTCGGAAACACCGGCCAGCGCTCTGTCGGCGGGTCCATCAGCTTACGATAGCTTCGCAGCGGCATGATCACCGGGTCGGGGAGACTCGCAGCGTCCCACTGCTGTTTCTTCCGGTAGACGTCCATACTCCCGTCATCAAGCGAAATTTCGTTCCACCGAACCCCACGCCGGCGCGGATCATTCGGGTCTCGAAGCAGCTCTCCAACTCGGACAGCGGTGTATGCGAGAACGAACACGAGCGCCCGGTCACGAGCCGCCTTCAGCGCCGCGTAGCGTGCTCGCTGCTTGTCTAGGGGATCAGTATCCTCCGGGAGGGTCGTGTATGCCTCGATGTCCTCGTGGGCCAGTTCGTCGATGTAGCGGGTGAGGGCGTGGCGTTGTTCGGACGTCCAGGCCTGCTGGTCGCCGGGCTTGCGGCCGTCGTCCTCCGGCAGCGGCGCCATCGCACTCGCCCGCTGCGCGTAATGGGTTTCGAGATAGCCCTCATTGACGCACCAGCCACACCACGCGGAGATATAGCGGTAATAGGTTTGTACCGTATTCTGCTTGAGTCCCCGATCGCCGGCGAGATGCCGAGCGTACTCCCGGAAGACACGCTCGTCGAGGTCCTCGAAGGTTGGCTCTCGGTCGGCGTCGTCCGGAACAATTCCGGTCCAATCGTCGTCACCGCGGTCACCGGTTGCCCATTCGGCGAACCGCTCGAGCTCGCGTGCAGCGTTTCGTCGATAGTTCCCGCCGTCGCCACCGCGACCTTTCCCCTTGTCCTGAAGATATCGCTCGAACGAACTCGCGAGCGACCGCCCGGTACGTTCGCCAGACATCTTCTCAGAGGTCATAGTTCCTCGTTTCCGGATTGGTAGTTCGGACGGACTTCCTCGAGGAGGTCTTCGACGATCTTCCAGAGAATCAGGGAGGGCGTCTCGTGTTCGAACTTGATTCCCCAGCGATCCTCTTCATTGTCAGCTGAGTACTGGAAATGTGTCCGTCCAAGATCGGGATGGTCCTCGTCCTGGTGCCAGCCAGCGTGAAAGCCCGTGTTCGGGTCGGTGTAGTTGATACGGAACCAATCGTGGGGGTCCTGTCGGTACCATTTAATCGTCAGTTTCGGTAAGTCAGGACCTGTCGGCGGGTTAAGACGAGCCGGATCGAAAATTGCTCGCAGCTGCTTGGCCTCGATATCGTCAGGAACGTACTCAACGGCTGTGATCTGTGGCACGCGGGCGAGGACGTCCCTCTTCAGCTGAGCGTAGAGATTTGCGTTCGGGTCACCACCGGGATGTGGGACCGACATCCGTTAGCTGCTGGCCTCTGCGGGCTCTGTCGTCGGAGCAAGGAAGTCCCACTCGCGGATAGCGAACCCGACAATTTTGATACGCCGTTGGAGATGTTCCCACTCACGAGCGATCTCACGCCGACGGTCTTCTTGATCGGCGTCGAGGGCCTCGTCGGCGAGTGTCCCGCGAAGCTGGTTCGGTGACTCGACGCCGAATTCGTCCTCCCAGTCGCGGATTTGTGCCTTCATCTCCGCAAGCTGGTCCGTGAGTTCCTCGACAGTGTGCCCGCTATCCCGGAGGCGCATCGCCTCCTGCATCGCCTGACGACGGTAATCAGGGTAGTACGTCGTGTGAGTACCGCTCTCGTCACGATGGAGGATACCATCGTCGACAAGTTGTTCCAGGACGCGCTTGGTCGGCTCGTGTGACCAGCCCGCTTCGGAAGCGATCCAGTTAGCCGTCCGCGGCTCCGACAGCTGCCGGACGGCCATCCTCACCCGGTCTTCACCCGTGGTCTGGCGCTCCATCAGACTCTTGGAATTCGATTCGTCCTCGATCATACGTTACCGTTCACGCTCCATCTGCATATAGGTTGAGGCCATTCGTCCTATATCGAACTGCTATATTCCACCAGTTCTTCGACGTAGCTGAGTGAAACTACAGCAAACTCGAAGCCCGGTCTCCTGGGGGAAGCGTCGTCGTGAGACGGTTGCAGCATTCGTGCTTCCCCGAGGGCGTCGGGGTATGTAAAAGTGATCGTGATTATTGGAGTAATCATGGCCAAGCGAGTATTCGCTCGAAGCGCCGAATTCCGGTGGTAGCAGTGCTAATAGCTTCGAATATGTGTCTGTAAACTTTATACTGCTATACTAAAACTGAGCCGTTTGGAATACCCAGAGTTTCGGAGGATAGGCCATTTTTAGGTAGAATCTCCGTCGATTCGTGGTGCTTCTCACCAATCAAGCATCGGCTTTGACCCCTCGTGGTCGTACCTGTCGGGTGAGTGTAAGAGATTGCGTTGATTCTGGCGCTGCTGAATAGTGTTGCCACTCCCAAGCGGTGGACTCAGCGAGAGCTCAGCCGGTTAGTCAGGCGGGATCAACGCCGAGGCAACGAGTTCGACACACTCGCCCGCGGTCAGCACGGGCGTATAGTTCATCTCGCCGTCAACGCCAGCTTTCAGCAGGAAATCTGTGAGCCGCCAGATGTTGTAGAGGAGGACGGCGAACACGAAATAGAACAGCCGTACGCGATAGTCCTTCGACGAGGTTTTTGCGAGGAAGTCATGCTTGATCGATTTGTACTCGTTCTCGATCTGCCAACGACGGCTGTACCGCCGACAGACCGTCTCTGCCTCCTCCGGTCCAACTCTGAGGTTCGTCGTGAAGACTGCCGTCCCCTCACCTTTCGTCGATGGCACGTACACGAACCGCATCTGGTGGCTGCCAGCTTCGACGTGGACGGACGCTGTTTCCACGGCGACCTCCTTCTCGTCGTCGTCCATCGTCTCGATGACCTCCCGCTCGGTGCTGTTGATTCGCTTCGGAATCAGGTAGTTCACGCCGAGGTTTGAGAGCGTCTGATAGACCTGTTAAGAGTCAAACTCACGGTCGCACAGCACAGTTTCTGTGGAAGCAGTCCACTCACATACCCCGACGCACCCTCTCACCACAAGCCCACTCACTACGTCTGTTGCTCCCTGCAGACGACGTGGCTAGATGTATTGTCTCGCCGGCCGGGCGAGTGTATTTGTCGAGCCTCTCGATTTCTCGCACCCTCGCCAGTGCCGTTAGGCCTTAGCGTCCGCGAGCCGTCCACTCCGTCATGGCGTCCCACCCCGGTTTCCACTCGCTGCACGAGGAGACAGCCACGTCACTCCCCGTGACGGGCTCCCTGCCCGCGTGGCTGACTGGCAGCCTCATTCGTAACGGCCCCGGAGCCTTCTCCTTCCCCACGGGTACCAGCGTCGATCACTGGTTCGACGGGTTCGCGATGCTCTACCGGTTCACGTTCGACCCCGCCTCGGGTGCCGGCCCGGCCGACGAAGACAGGCTCCACTACCGGAATCGCTTCCTCCGGACGGACGCCCACGACGCAGCCCGGCGTGGCGAGTTCGAGGGCGGCTTCGCGACCGGTGAGACCACGCTTCGCTCACGGTTAGCGGCGTTTCTCACCGACCCCTACGACAATACGAACATCATTGCCGAGCGGGTCGACGGCGAGTACGTCGCCCTGACCGAGTCGCCGCGAAAAGTTCGATTCGATCCGAACACCCTCGACACCCTCGGTCACGTCGAATACGACGACGGCCTGGCCGGGCATCTGTCGTGTGCACATCTCAAGCGCGATCCCTCCTCAGGGGTTCTGGTCAACGTCGAGACAGCGTTTGGCCGCCGGAGTCAGTATCACGTCCACGCGACGACGCCCGCGGGCAAGCGGCGACACATCGGGAGTGTCGACACCGACAAACCCGCATACATGCACAGTTTCGCGCTGACGCCACACTACGTCGTGCTGACGGAGTTCCCCTTCCGTCTCGATCCACGGCGGTTTCTCAAACCGGGTCGACAGGCCCCCTTCATCGAACAGTTCGAGTGGGAACCCGACCGCGGCACCCGTCTCATCGTCCTGGACCGGACGAGTGGTGCGGTCGTCGCAGAGCCGGTGACAGACGCTCTCTTTGGGTTCCACCACGTCAACGCCTTCGAGCGAAACGAGGGGAGCGAACTCGTCTTCGATCTCGAAACGGTCCCGGACGCGACGACGATCGATTCACTGTATCTGGAGCACCTCCGGGCTGGCGAGTTGAGTGCCATCGCCGGGCGCATCGAACGCTTCACGGTCGACCTGGGGTCTGCGGGGCGTCGACGGCGCTACGGGATCGGCGAGCCGACCGTCTCCCGTGAGTTGCTCTCCGAGGATGGCACTGCACTGCCGACCGTCTCCCCCTCGCGGTGGTGTCGTCCCCACCGGTACGTCTACGCGATGGGGATGGACACGCCGGTCACCGAGTGGGCGCAGCGCATCCTCAAACTCGACACCCGGACCGGCGCTCTCAAGGCCTTCGACGAGGGCGGTGAGTACTTCGGCGAGCCGATTTTCGTCCCCGCACCCGACGCCGAGGCCGAAGACGACGGCGTCGTCCTGACGGTTGCCCTCGACACGACGGCAAACCGCTCGCGCCTTCTCGTTCTCGACGGCGAGACGTTCTCGGAGCGGGCGCGTATCACCCTGCCACACGCAGCCCCCTTTGATTTTCACGGCCGGTATTTCCCCGAACTTCGGGCGGCCTCTCCTGCGTGAACTGGGTCGGGAGGCCCCGGACACGAGCCACGTAGCGTCCGGATTGATCGAACCACTGCTTCCCTGTTCCGTAGGCGTCTCGCAGACGAGGCTGCCGGTGGGGTGCTCCCTCCAGGGCTGCTCTTTTCCGGGGTCTTCATCCTTCTCGGCTTGTGGGGGCTCCACAGAGCGCTCTTGCATCCAGACTACACGGTCACTCTCCGTGGTGGCGGCGGGGGTGGGAGACCCTAGAGCAGGGGATACTGTGGCAGGACTCGTCTCATCGCCGACTCCTCACACATTCGTTGAACACCCGTCGCGACCCGGATTACCGTGACCCCGTCTCCCCTCGCGACTTCGTCGCACTCTGCATCGGCAACGACTGTTCGGTGGTGGGTAACTGACCCGTTCGAACAGTCACATCTCATCCCCACGTCGTCGCCAGACAATCAGCCCCGCAGCCAGCAAGACGAGGAGTGCGAACGCCGGCCCGAACGTCAGGAGTGGGCTGGACGACTGCGCCGGTTCATCGTCCGACTCGTCTGTCGCGGTCGTCTCTTCGCCCGACTCGTCTGTCGCCCCGGGTTCATCGCCAGTCTGGACACTCAGGGTTGCGGTTGCTGTCGACGTCTCTCCGGCATCGTTGCGGATTATCAACCTAACTGTGTATTCGCCGGGCTCGTTCACCTCGAGGGTCGCCGTCTCACCGGTGAGTTCCTGATCTGCAATTGACCACTCGTAGGCCACGATCTCACCGACAGAGGGGCCTGATAATAGGACGAGCCGAGACCGGCCTTCGTGGGTAGGAGAAATACGAGAGGCTCACCTCATCAAACAATTGCAAGCCGAGAATCAATCGCGATCTGTTATTGGCCCATGATGAACGTCTGTAACAGCTATCTGTAACAATTTGATGGATGCCAGCTGCATACCCACAAGTTCGCCACGGATATCTATCACAGAATTCTGTAATTGTTATCTGTAACGACTATCTGTAATAAATGAAGTTGTACAAAATCACGAGACTTCCATGATTACAGCTATCTATTAAAGCTATCTGCTACAGCTATCTATTACAGCTATCTATTACAGCTATCTATTACAGCTATCTGCTACGGAAAGAAGGTACAGATGTCTGACACAGATTTATGCTATAGGAGGTGAAATTACGAGGCGTATGATTACGGCCGTGGTTTACTCGGAGTCAGGTGGAACGTACAAGACGACAATGACAGCCAATGTCGCAGTCGCGCTCAAGCGCATGGGTCAGAATATCCTCGTGCTGGATCTTGATCCACAAGAAGGGAATCTGACCAGTCTCTTCGATGTCGGCGAGCGCCGGGGTGATCCAGAAGCAGATAATCTGGTCAAACACATTCTCGACATGCCAGACGGAGACTTCCGCGATCTCATCGAAACAACTGCTGAAGGCGTCGATATCATCCCAAGCCACGATATGCTCAGCGATTTTACATCCAACCTAGAGCAGAAAATCTCCTACGAAACGGGAATGCAGAACATGAGCCGCGAAGAGTATCCCCGGTATGAGCTGTTGTATGAATTGCTCTGGAACAAGCAGGAACTACACGAGGAATATGACGCCGTCCTTATCGATCCAAATGCACGAGCGGAGGATCTACTCTATAACGCCATTTTCGCACTGCGGACACTCGTCGCACCCGTCAAACCAGCTGGGAAGGGGAATCTAAGTTTGGAAGGACTGGAGGAACTCGTCGGGAACATGGAGAGTCAATTGGATATCGAGATCGGACTGTCCTGTGTCGTTCCGTCAGGTGTTGGTCAAACGAACGCCCACCAGCAATACCAGCAGCAGTTCGAGGACACCGAGGCATTTGCCACCCCCGTCACCATCGGGAATCGAGAAAGTCTCATGGATGCCATGTGGGAGGCCAGAGGATCGGCGTTCAAGGTGATCGAAGAGCGATGGAAAACCTTCGAGAAGGATGGTAAGATGGTAAGTGAACCCGGCCAGCGACGAGTGCGTGACAGAGAAATAGAGACGCTACAGAAATTGTATGAACTTGCCTGGTTCATTGCAACCGACACGTTCGACGCCGACGTCGACCCAGTACTGGAACTCGAGATTCAGGATCACGAAAAGAAGATCATCAACCTACGAGAGGCCGATACAACGGAGGTGACAACCGCATGAGTAATTTCAAATCCGGCTCGGGGAATCTTGATTTCGGCGGGAGCGACGGAACTGATGAAGAGGACGAAGCTCCCGCCGAAACAACGGAGACTCAGGCCGAGGAGGAAAAGCCCAAATCGAAACCGGCGGAACAGGCCCCCCCAACTGCACCGACGCAAGGAACCACAGAAGAGTCAGAAGCTGGTTCTCCAACCGAGGAATATCCGTATTTTGTTCGGCGAAACAACGTCGGGGACGAACGCGACACGCGGCTCGAAATCCATGTTCGAGACAAAGTAGCGGATCAGGAAGCCGAATTCCGAAATGCAGTTGCCAACCAGCTCGGAGTGAACGAGATCTCGAAAACAGACGCTCGAGAGTTCGCCCTTCTCGCCGCGTTTCACCATCCCGAGCGTGTCGCTGAACTAATGCGGAACGAGGGGTTTGGTGCCCTCGGTTGACGTCCTCCTGCGACTAACGCGGAGGAGGATATCATGAATAAGCGTCGTTGAATTCGCGTTCACGGCGCATCAGTTCCTCAACGCCGTGCTCGAGGATGCCGCGCCCCATCGCTGTCGGCCGATAGTACGTGTAAAAGCCCTGGCTGTCGGCGGTCCGTCGCTGTCGCTTGTCGACGAGCCCGACGTCGACCAGTTCGTCGAGATGGTAGTGGAAATTGTGGGATTCGACATCGACCGCGGCCTTGAGATCGGCAGCACTCAGCTCGTCGTTGGCGACGAGCGTGCGGAGGATCCGGAACCGCGTCGGGTGACCGATCGCCTGTTGCATCGCGAGGTACTCCTCGAGCGTCAGCCCGCTATCTTCGGGAAGAGGTGGCTCCGGCTGGCGAACCTCCTCTGTTGGCTGGTGATTGGTTTCAGACATCTGAGGGTGCCTCAGGTCCTACGTTGGGACGCCACGTACTTAGTCGTTCTCGACTAGAATATTCCTGAAAACACCGATATTTATACACTGCCGTTCCGAATCGACGAGTCGAATGCGGCAACGGATTATCGACAACCTCCCCCGTGCCGCCGGTGATTCAGCTGCGCTCGCTCCAGTCCAGCGGGAACAGTTTCTCGTCTATTTGATGGGCCCATACCGGACGTTCGATGTCGACGCGCTGCTGCCGGCGGACGCCGATATCAAAACCGATGCCCCGTCGTTTGCGACGTGGGACGAGACCAGCGGCGAGTACGCCGAAGATGATGTCTTGCGGCTCCTCCAGGAAACGCGGGATTGTCTCCGCGATCGTGGCTTCAATGCCTTCCTCGCGATCGACGTGGGAATCCCGCTCGACAAGATGGATGCTGCCACACAGAGTATCGCCTTTGCGCAGGCGAGTAATGCAACGATTTTCATCGCCCCACAGGTCGGCGATAATCTCGGTGTTGGAATCGAGATCGGCAGCGTCCTCGAGGATATTCTGTCGACAGCTGGAATGCAGGGGCCGGCAACCGACGCGACGCCACCAGAGCGCACACGGCGGGTCATGGTCGCGACCGAACCATCGGTTCGAAGTGCAATGCTTGGCGCCGTCCACGCACGTTGGGACGCCGGTGTCCGGACGTTCAGCGATGCCGCGAACTGCTGTCGGCTCTGCGCGCAGTTCTGCACCCACATTCAGAACGAGGAGCTCTATGGCTCGCTTGATCGCCTCGACTGATCGGACTCGCAGTCAGCTAGGAATGTTCGATTGAGAAGCTGTCGCCGCCGGATCTGCTGCGAGCGTTACCCGGCAGCGATACTCGTCATTCCTCACTGCACCTCGGAACCAGTACGAAAGCTCGTGAGTTCGTCGATCCGCTCTTCCAAGTCCTCAATCTCGCTACGGAGGACATCCGCCTCCTCGCTTTCAGTGGTCGCGAGTCGGTCCTTCAATCCCTGCAATCACGTCGCTTTCACGTCCTCGTTGACGTCGGCCTTCCTGACGTACGCCCGCTCGTCAATGTCGTAGACGTCCTGCTCGTGGCGGTCAGTCACGTCAAGTGCGTCATCGACCTTGTCCGGGTCAACGCCGAGTACACGATCCCGATCGATACCGGCATCCTCCACCGCGGCGAGGACCTCTGTATCGTCCTTCAGTGAGTTCGAGCGGCGAGAAGTTCGCTGGACGGAGCCGCACTGGGCATGAACTGGCTGGTCGTGATGGACGCGATCAAGGAGGCTGCCGGCGATGTCTTTCCGAAGGTCGTTCGCGCCACGTTGCACGTCCGAGAGTAGCGTGTAAAGGTCGATGAGGGTCTCCGTCTCCAAGGTGTTCATGCGGGTCGGATCGTGGCGTTCTATTGCGTCGATCAACAGGAGCGCATCAGCGTGAACTACCACGGGCGCGGTGGCCCGTGGCTTCCTGTGGATTAATCGGACACACCCGCGACACCATCGGCGTGATGACCTATAGCGGTGTCGTGGGTTACGGTCGGCTGGTTCACACAGCCCGATGCCTGCCGTCGCATCTTTCGTACGTTGGGAAGCGTCTTGAGAGCAGGCACATCTCGATTCAGTTTCTCCAACCCTTTCTTGGCGACGTTGATAGCCGCATTCCGGTCAGCGTGGTCTTGTCGCCCACACTCCACACACTTGAACCGCTTCTTGTCCCGATTTGCACGAGTCGTATGCTCACACTCAGTGAGCGAACACGACTGACTCGTATATTCAGGTTTAATCTCCTCGCTCGGGATGTCTTGAAACGCGGCCTTGTACGTGATGAAATCCCGGAGTTTGCGGAACGGGAGACTGTGGAGACGACGGTTCAGCCGGGTGCCGTAGTCAATCGAGTCCCGCATCTCTTTGAGGTCTTCAAAGACGATGACAGGACAGTCGAACTGCGACACCCACTCCACCACTCGTCGTGATACTTTGTGGAGTTGGTCATGGACGAACCGTTCTTCTTTTTGCTCGAACGCCCGGTCGAACGATAACTTCTCGGCGTTCTGCATCCGTTTCCGCATCGTGAAGTATCGATGTCGTTCTTCCTTGATTTCCGGGTAGTCGATGACAACCGAATTAACGATGTCGTATTCATCGAGCGCGGCGAGAGCAACACAGTCCTCGTTGATGTCCACACCAATCACCGTCTGTTGAGTCCTGCTTG
This sequence comes from Natronomonas salsuginis, assembly GCF_005239135.1. Taxonomy (NCBI): domain Archaea; kingdom Methanobacteriati; phylum Methanobacteriota; class Halobacteria; order Halobacteriales; family Natronomonadaceae; genus Natronomonas; species Natronomonas salsuginis. The sequence goes on along the minus strand of NZ_QKNX01000005.1, from coordinate 165,716 downwards.
TCCCGAACGCTTGCCTCCGTGTGGGTGATGTTGATGTGGAGTTCGTAGTTGCCGTTACGCTTCATGGCTTCCGCTGTACCGACACGCCACGCATCCGATTCGATAGCGGTTCGGAGTTGTCCAAGGGCATCGGGAGAACCGTGGAGAGTTCCCTTCACCGGGTGGTACGGCTTCGCGCTAATTCGGTAGCGGATGCAGTCGTCTTCGAGGAACAGGTTGTAGCCTTCCTCGTAGTTCGACCGGAGCGGATACGCACCGTCTTTGGTGTGGCTAGGTTGGTTGTAGTCGTCGTACTCGTAGTAGTTCTCCATCGCTCCCAGCGATTTCTGTACGACGAGTTGCGCCGTGTTATTCACGAGGTCAGCGTCGGACTCCAAGTCCTCTCGAATTTCTCCCCAGTCATCACCGTGTTTCGCTCTGCGGATTGTTTCGTTATATGTGCGGCGGGATTCGAGGAAGGCGTCGTTCAGAAGTTGCGGACCATTCTCGTCGGGGTCAAGTTCGAAGACGAGTGTTTTGGTCAGCGACTTCTGCATATTTGAATCGTGGTACTGCGGTATTGTAAACATATGGACTACAGGTTATGGGTTGGTCGAGTGTCAGGCTTCATCCCCGACCACGGTAGGTCGGGGTACTCGCCCTCGCCCTTCTAGTATAGACGCCGACATCCGGCTCAGTTCTATCGGCAGTCTCGGCAGGGCCATCATCAATCGCCTGGGTCGAATCTGGAGCGTCCGTTTCAACGAGTATCCCGGCATCCTCGTCAATCTCGAATTACGGATGGAGCGTTAGCATGGCAGCATAGGGTTCGGCATCCGGCGGAAGCCGGTCAAGCTCAAAGCCGCCACTCGCATCCTGAACGCGTCGATAGAGCGTTTCGAACTGGTCGCGCTGGAGCGGCTGAGAATCGTCCGAGTCAGAATTTCGATGATGACGCGGTGTTCTTGTATATCGGTGATACGAAACTTCGTGTGTGAAAGCGGTGTGATGAGAGTGGCATCCGAAGAAAGCTCCTCGGCCGCTTCGAGGAGTGTGTGCCAGTTTCCGCTGAACGACGTATCTATACTCTCGCTGCTGAGAGCTTAAAATCCCCAGTCCGGCTAGGTTGCAGGGTGGACAGAGCTGTCGACAGAAGCTCGTCGTACTCGTGTACATCCCAATACGATCCACTCGCCACTATCATAGTCCGTCAATACGCGTGAGCGAATCAACAGCGGAGCGGACGAACCTGCAGGAATCATGCGGTCCGCGCATACTTGTACGAACGGGTGGTAGCATCGGCCATGACGGATGAGGATGAGCCGGTCCAGGATTGCACTCTGGACGAGCCGGTGGATATCCCAGCAGCACTCGAGGCGGCCGCAGTCGAATATCTTGATGTCGACGACCAGCGGACGATCGTGATCTATCAGCACGCGATTCTGATGGTTATCGCCAGTACGGGACGAGTAACGGAAACACGAGAATTTACAGTCGAACTCTGGGAAGAGCCGCCGGACGGCCTTCCTCGAGACCCGAATGATCTCGTCACAGCATTCCTCGATGAACTACTGGCAACCACCGATGCAGTTCGTACTGAACCCTGAATTCCGCCCACTACGGAAGGATATTGACGAGCACGACGGTCTAGCCTTTTGTATAGAGAGCCATCGTAGAACCGAGAAAGAAGAGGGACCGATGGCACAGGCACCGACTATCACCGAGGCAGCGATCCGCATCCTCGCTCGACCTAACTTGCTGCCGTCAGGGCGAGACGAGGATCTTCACCTGTTCGCCCGGTTCGGTGAGCGCTTCGAAGCCGTCTTCGACCACGTCGTCGAGGTCGATCCGCTTCGTGACGAGCGGATCTGGGTCGAGTCGGTCGTCCGATAGCGCCTCCAGCACGGCCGCGAACTCATATTCGGCGGCCCGTGGCCCGGTCCGGTAGGCGATCGAGCCGACGATCGACCGCTCGGCCATCATCAGGTAGTTCGGCTGAATCGTCGCCTCGTCTTCGAACACGCTGACGAGCAGTACCTCGCCACCGCGGATCGTCGTCCGGATTGCGGTTTCGAGCGCCGGTTCGACGCCTGCCGCCTCGTAGGCCACGTCAGTACCTCCGTTCGTCCGACTCGATATCCAGCGGACGGGGTCGACATCGGTCGGGTCGATGCCTCTCATGCCGAGTTCGTCGGCGACGGCCCGACGGCCGTCCTGCGGTTCGCTCACGTAGACGCGCCTCGCCCCGGCCAACCGACTGGTCTGGGCGATGCCGAGGCCGATCGGTCCGGCACCGAAGACGGCGCAGTCGTCACCGGACTGGAGGCTCGACCGACGGACGGCGTGCAGTGCGACGGCGTACGGTTCGGTGAGTGTGGCATAATCGAGGCCAACGTCGTCGGGGACGGGGACGACTTGCGAGGCAGGGACCACGGCTCGTTCGGCGAGACCACCACCCCATCCAGCGAGGCCGATACTCCCGCCGGAGACACAGCGGTGGTAATTGCCCTCCTGACAGAACCGGCATTCGCCACACCAGATAGCCGGGTTGACCGTGACGCGGTCACCGACAGTGACGTCATCGACGGCTTCCCCCGCGTCGCTCACGGTCCCGCTGAACTCGTGGCCCAGCGTTAGTGGTAGGGTTTCGTCGGTGAGCGAGTGCGTATTCTCATCCGGAATCGCGATGGGGCCGGCCGCGTACTCGTGGACGTCGGAGCCACAGATACCGCAGTAGGCGACCTCGATTGCCACGTCGTTCGGACCGACGGACCGGGGTTCGACGTTTTCGACTCGCACGTCTCGTTGACCGTGGTAGACTGCAGCACGCATACACGGCTGTTCCGGATGCCTGTTTAAATAAGTGTGCTCCGCCTAAGGGGCGGTGTTCAGATAAGGATGAAGAGTGAGGCGGTTCGTTTTCTGAGTGCTCTATGCCCGAAAACGACCGCCTCGACAGCTGTTTGAGCGATATCGAGTTAGGTTTTGTGGAACGAGAGGCGACACCGAAACTGCTGATGAAGCTCGGTATTCAGCTCCATCATGCTGGCTTATCACTTTCGAATACCGTTTCGATTCTTGAAATATTCGGTGTCAGTCGAGCTCGGTCCACCGTTCACAACTGGATTCACAAAGCAGAGCCACAGCCTGAATCTGGTCGGAGTCCGGATCACGTCGCGGTCGACGGAACTGTGATCCGACTCAACGACGAGCAGTATTGGCTGTACGCTGCTATCGATCCCGAAACAAACGAATTACTGTATACAACGCTTGAACCAACCACAAACAGCGTAATCGCTCAAACGTTCTTTGCTGAACTCCGCGAGAAACACGACGTTGGCAACGCCGTGTTTCTCATCGATGGTTACCACTCATTGAAATACGCCTGTCGCCGTCACAGCCTCGATTTCAGATATGAAAAACATAGACATCGGAATAGTGTCGAACGTCTATTTTGAGAGATAAAACGACGAACACCAGTTTCTCAAACTGTTTCAGCAACGCCGAAGCAGACACCGCCGACAATTGGCTTCGATCCTTCGTTTTCGCATGGAATCAGCTTATCTGAACACTACCGGATCATCCATTTCGATCACCTCGAATCGAGGCTCTCATCGACGATCGCCTGCATTGTCTGGTGCCCTGCGCCCATCTGACGGGCGCAAAAACAACATATCATTAACCAACATTGGGCCCAGAAAGCGAGCGCCTGTTGGTTAATTAACCCACGGGCCGCAACGATCCAACGCTACCCTTTCTCGGTCTCAGAACAGGGGAGCCTGATCAGTTCCGAAGTCGGAGCCAACGGATGAGTTTACCGGCAGTTTATTCACTCGCTCGAACGTGGCGTCGGTGTTTTTCGGTTTGCGGCAGCGACACGGTGAGACGCTGTGGGCGAGAACGTGGTTCGGTCAATTCCGCGAACTTGTCATGGGATCAATGGTGCGAAACTTCGAACGCGCCACCGAGTATGCAAATCTATTTGCCGTTTTGGATGAAGAATACTGGTATGGCAATACTCGCTGCAATTGATGAAGATGAACGGTCCAGAATCGTCGCCAGAATCGCGTTCAATCTTGCGGAAGCATATGATGACACTCTTGTTGCTTTACACGTAATTCCGGAGGAAGATTTTGAGGCACATAAAGAGTCTTTAAAAAGTATACCCGAGTTTCGGGACTATTCGTTTACACAGGCCGCGGATGCCGCGGCAGACTTCGCCGAGGACTTCGTGCTGGAGACGGTCGATGATATGGATTCGCAACAACTCGAAGGTCGGGGGCGTATGGGAGATGTCGCACAAGAAATTTTGTCAGAAGTTGACTCTCTTGCCCCTCGCTTTCTCGTCATAAGCGGACGGCGTCGATCGCCTACTGGGAAAGCGTTATTTGGGGACACAGCTCAGAAGGTCTTGTTGAATGCTGAGTGTCCTGTCGTGACACAAATGAACGAACAATGAGTATCAAGAATACACAATCCATCATTGAGTAATCTGGCTCTGTTGAAATCCTATTGTTCCGACAGCTTTCCCGCTGAAACAGCTGTTGGGTAGGTGTGCAGACAGAGCAACTAGTAATACTTCCTGAATGACCAGTCTTATATGTGATTTATGACTGCCAAGAAAAAACGTGATGGGAGATCCGGTTGGCTCTGACGAGATTGGTCAACACTACGCCGACCTTGCCGAGGATGTATCGGCCCGGGAAAGGCAGTTGCGGGAAGAACTTCCGATTGAATCGACCGCAGAGATCCATACGCACCTGCGTGGGGTCGTCAACGACTGGGAGAGCGGACGGAAGTCCGTCCGGACGGTCCCGGTCTGTAAAGTCTATACCCAGGAGTTAGGCAAGCCGCTGGAGGAGTCGCTGACACAACTCCTTACGGGACTCGATGCCAGTATTAACGTTCTCGATGATATCATAGACACGCAAGAACTCACGCCTCAGGTCAGGATCGGTCTCACGGTCAACGCGTTGTTTTCGGCGGTTCTCCTCGCCGAGAACTGCCCACCAGGAACTCATGACGAGGTGGGAAACCAGCTACGCGAGTATTTCACCGCGCTATTCCAGATCCCCCTGGTCGAACAGCGGCTATTTGCGTCGATGGAAGATGCTGGGGCGGAGTATCAACGACAGCAAGCAGCCGAGCAGATCTATGCGTACCGATCCCGAGACATCGATGCGTTCGCAGACACAGCTGCCGTCGTCACCGACCTCGACACTGAAACCAAACCGCGGGTCCGCCACGATCTCCGAACGTACCGTGCGCGTCGCCTCTTGTTCAAAGATATCCGTGACGTGGAGCGAGATTTACGTGATGACAATATGACGCCCGTAGTGCAACTTCTTCGGCATCACGAAACAACAGATGAGACTGTTGCCGCAGTAATGGACCTGTATCGTCGCTTCTCGTATTCTGAGGCAGGAAACGAACGGTACATCGATCGGCTCTACGAATTAGAAGGGAAACCAGACGACCTTGAGTCACTACTAACTGAGGCCGAAGAGCGTGTTGACGCAGTTGGGGCCGTCCGATAATTGAGCCCTCTGTATCTAACGTTCAGAGTGTCTTGTCGATGTTGTGAGTGAGACAGCCGACAATGAGTTCCCGGAACTGCTTCCACCAGTGGCTTGAGCGAATGAATGCACCGTACTTTCGTTTGATGCGAGAGTTCACCGTCTCGTTCTGACTCCGTTGGCCGTGGAGGTCGCCGTCCAACCGAACGTTCCACGCTTTGTGGAGTGGCGAGAACTCGCGGGGCTTGATCAGGGGACGAACACCATCTTTTCGAGCTAGGGCACGAACCTTCTGGTCGTCATATCCTTTGTCGCCAAGGAGAACCGCTATTTCGCTGGAATTTCGCTTGATGAGTGACGGCGCAATCTGTGAGTCGTGTTTCCGTGTCGTCGTTACGTGTACGTCGATAATCGCGTTCGACTTTGTGCCTACGAGAAGCGTGACTTTCAACTGCTGAATCGTCAATTTCGCTCGCTTCGTGTAGTGCTTCGAGGCGTAACTGCGGTCAAATCCGGAAGCGTCGATCCCGACGACACCGTTAGTCGGGAGAAGCGTAATTGAGAGGTTGAGAATAACACGCCAGACTGCCATATCGAGCCGGCTACACGCTTTACACAACGTTGAGGGTGACGGGAGTTCGTCCAGATTGATGGCTTTCCGAATGCGGGGCATCTCGATGAGTTCGTCGAGGAGCGTCCTGTAGGTCGTGTTCTTCCGAACTTTGAGACAGAGTAGAACGATGTGCTGGTGGAGTGTGTAGCGTCGTTTTGAGAACTTCGAGGAGTAACGAGCGACAGCTCGACGTGCCAAGTACATCGCTTGCTCAACGAATCGGAGCAACCGCGATTTCAGGAGGGTTTCCATCCGGTCAGACTACTGGCTGAATCTGTAACTCCCTGAGGATTTCAACAGAGCCAGTAATCTCTGATCAGCGTCAGGTCGGAGCCGCTACTCATCGGCGGCTCCTTCCCCTCGACAGTTCGAATGAGGCCATCGAAGTCCCCCTTTGGTCGCCGGATCATATGACGAACGATATTATCGGCAGACTCTGTCCGCTCGTCGTCGACGCGAAATAACCGAGAGAGATCGCCATCCTGTGGAACGAGCGGGACGACAAGCGGTTTTAGACCCGCGCGCGTGCGAGACGGCCAAGTTCGCTGCCGTGGTGGTTTTCCCGACGCCACCAGCCTCGCTGTACGTTGAGTACGCCAACATACGACATTCATCGATTTCAATCATGTTGAGTGTTCGTCAGACATATATTGCACAACAATGTATTGTTCAATTTAATAGATACGTATTGTTCACTTGCATAGTTATGTGTTGTAACTGGCGTGTGGTATTATTAATTAATTGTTTAGTAAAACACAAATAATGAATGTCTGTAGTGAAGATTACTGTTTCTATGGCTTGAAGCGACTAATAACTAGGTTTTCAAGCGTTTGTACCGTTAGCAACACAGTTTCGGAGGATAGGCCAGTTTCAGGTCGAATTATCATCAATTCGTGGTTCCTCTCACCGACCAGTCCTGATTTGGATCCCTACTGGTCGCATCTACCGGACGAGCGTAGGAAATTGCGCGGATTTTGGCGCTGCTGAATACGGTTGTCACTCTTGAGCGGCGGACCCAGCGAGATCTCAGCGGGTTAGTCGTGTGGAATCAACGACGAGGCAACGAGCTCAACACACTCACCCGCAGTCAACACGGGTGCGTAGTCCATCTCTCCGTCGACACCTGCTTTCAGCAGGAAATCGGTGAGCCGCCAGATATTGTACAAGAGGATCGCGAACACGAAGTAGAACAGGCGAACGCGGTAGTCTTTCGAGGAGGTCTTGGCGAGAAAGTCACCTTTGATCGATTTGTACTCACTCTCGATCTGCCACCGGCGGCTGTAGCGCTGACAGAACGACTCGGCTTCCTCCGGACCGACTCGGAGATTCGTCGCGAAGACGGCCGTCCCCTCACCACTCGTCGACGGCACGTACAGGAGCCGCATTGGATGCGATCCAGATTCCACATGGACAGAAGCTGACTCAACGGCCACCTCTTGGTCGTCTTCCTCCATTTGTTCGAGTACATCCCGTTCAGAGCTGGAGACTCGCTTCGGAATGAGGTAGTTCACATCGAGGTTTGAGAGCGTCTGAAACACGCGTATCGAATCGAACTCCCGATCACACAGCACTGTCTCGATCGGAACGTGTTCTTTCGCTCGTCGAACCAGTCGCCGCACAGTGCGATGAATCTGATTCGACGAGTTCTCATCCCACTCAGAACTCTCTCGAACCGGCTCGACAGCTAAGATCAGCGGAATGTTCTGTCCGATGATCGAAAGCGTCGCAAATTTGAACGCGCGACCCCCATCATCTTTCGTCCCGCTGACCATCGGCATCTCCTCGACATCGCCGTAGTACGGAATAGTCGTGATGTCGATCGCAGCGGTTACTGGTCGACGAAAGGATGCTTCGGAGGCGATAACTGAGAGCAAGCGATCTGTCGTCTCATTGAATCCATCTACGAGATTTTCAGAGTCGAACTGCTTGACAGCACGAAGGTGCGTGTCACCGTGTGGTCCGTACTCCGCGCCGCGCCGATACTGGAAGCGCGCAGCTCCTTGGGCGGTGCCGCACCGAACCATCCCCATGAAGGTCTGTAACTCGAAGAACCGCGTGTCCTCGTAGGACGCGTTGTCGGCCCGCCCAGATTCGAAGTAGCCGAAGGCGTGATCGCGTGCGAGGCGCGTCGTCTGGACGATCTCGTCCTGTGAGAAATGGTCATTCTCCACTGAGTCCTCCTCTACTGGAGGCTCGTCGACGATTTCTGCCTTGGGGCGAACCTCAGGTGCAGGGATGTCGGAATCGTGGACCTCTTTGACGACGAAGTGAGCCGCGGTCTGCACGTACTCCTGAACAGCGTTGTCGAATCGATTCCGCCACGCCCGCGAGAATGCTGATTCGTCAGGAACACGGCCGAATCCGAAGATTGTGGTGACTTCGGGTTGTCGCGTCAATCGACGTGTGAAGGCTGCGTAGGAGTCGCCTGTGATCTCCATGAAAATGAACGAGAGCACCATCGCGCGAAAGGAAAGCGGGGCAGGATGCCACGCTGGATACTCGTCTTCGATGGCATCGATTGATTGATCGAGACGCTCGAACGCGGTGACGAGGTCAGTTTCAGGGAGATTATTTCGGATAGCTATCCCAATCTGATACGCTTCGCACAGATAGCGCATTCGTGGACTCTCACGAGGATGCGAGCCGCTAGAACCACTCATGCGAGGTATTGGGAAAGATTACAAAATCAACGCTTCGGAGCTTGGTAAGGGTTTGTGGATAGTCTATAATTCAGCTGCTGAGGTCTATAACTAAACCTTCGTGTCCGTGTTCGTGCTGTACAACGTTTGGCAGCTCGTAGATTTGTTGGTCAAACTCGTCATTAATGGCGAGAACTCGACATAGGAACCGCGTGTGGACGCGAACCAAGTCTTGACAGTGGCAAAAGTACTACAGTCTCGACTCGCCGGACTAACGACAGATGTCGTTGCGTGTCTACTGCTTGCTGAGCGGCGGCACTGTTTGTTGACCGCTTCTGAATCAGAGTTATCACACCCTCGTTCTCGACGAGTACGTCGTCGAAGGACACGTCCCTGACGAGGTCATCGCGGCAATGCTCAACGAAAACCCGGCGATCGACGGCATCTCGTTGCCCGGTATGCCGGCCGGGTCGCCGGGGATGGGCGGGACGAAGTCCGGCTCGTTCACCGTCTACGCACTCGGTGGCGGGAAGACAGGTGAGGTGTACGCCGAAATATAGGTGCCTGATCGAGTGAGCACCTGGTCAAGATACTTTGGGACGGCGGACGACGGTCTGAACGATGATTAGACGACTCCTCCACGACATCGGATATGTGATCGCATATGTTCTCTTTGTCGGCGCGAATACACCGGAATCGGTCGTCAAGCGTCTCCGCGTGGCGTACCGAATCGTCGGCGTCCGGATCGTCGAGACGCCGCAAGTCGATTCAGTTGAGCGGACGATCTTCCTGTGTCCATACCGGAATTTGGCTGCCAACTGGTTTGGTGAGAAGTGGATTTGTCACGACATTCTCGACCGCGTTGACGACGGATACGTGACGTATCTCCGCCGGCACAAGGGAATAGAGTACCAGCGCCCCCGCGGGTGTGCCGACCTCGCTTACTGCGACGAGTCCGAGTACTGTTACTCGGAGGTTTCCGGACTCGAGTAGGCCTTCTATGGATAAGAACCCCCTCCGCAAGCGTATCACCGACCAGTTCTCCTACCGCGGTGATCGGGCCGGCATCTGGCGGGCGTTCGACCTCCTGCTCGACACTGACGAGTTTCTTAATCTCGGCTACTCGGAGTGGTACCAACCGCATGTCGTCGGGTCGAGTCAGCGTCGCCTTGTTGGGGAGGTCGGATCGAGGGTCGCGTCGTACCTGCCCGCCACGGACGGCATTCGGCTCCTCGATGTGGGGTGTGGACGGGGTGGTCCGGCGATCCACCTCGCCGATCGATTCGGATTCAGCGTCACTGGACTAGACCTCGTTCCGTACAACATCGAGCGGGCAACCGAGAACGCACGTGAGGAGCACGTCGAGGCCGGATTCGTCGTCGGCGATGCGACGCAACTTCCGTTCACGGAGGCATCGTTTACCGCGTGTACAGCCATCGATGCGCTCGTGTATCTCCCCGACCGGAAAAGCGTCTTCGCCGCGATCGCAGATGTCCTCGAACCTGAGGGGGTCCTCGTGCTTTCCGATCTCGTGATGCAGTCCGACGTGGGCGAGAAGGAACAAGTGTTTGTCGACTCGTTCGCAGACGCGTGGGATATGCCGTCGTTAGGTACTGTCGAGGGATACAAATCCGCTCTCGACAATGCGAGTTTTGAGGTTAAAACGGTCGAAGATATCACGCGACACAGTGTTGGACGATTCCGGAAATGGACGACGCTGTACCTCCAACTTCTCAGGAGCCCGATCCGGCCTCTCTTGGAGCGACTGTTACGAGCGTATGATCTCGATCCATCGGCGATTACCAAGCAGGTGAGAAATGCGCACCACGCGTTGCCGTTCCTCCAGCACGTCATCCTTGTTGCGAAGAGGTGACCTTCGCTCCTCACACGAACCGAGAAAGAATCGAGCCTCCGCGTCGGCGTTTGAGCGTTCCACGGACGATTGGAACGACCTGCGGGATGTTCTCCAGTCGCGTGTAATCGACGAGTTCGAATCGCTCGTCGTCCCGGAATATCTCGTGGGTGTTGCGATTCAGGTGACAACCGCCAGCGACGGTATGCCACGCTGGAGCGAGTACGTCGTGTGCGACACCGATAGCACCCTCTCCGCGGACGTGTTCGAGGAACCGGAACTCGCCGCCCGGCTTCAGTACCCGTGCAACCTCGGAGAGCGCAGTATCGAAATCGGGGATGGTGCAGAACACGAGTGATGCGATGACGACATCGAACGAGTCGTCCGCGAACGGGAGTGTTTCCGCCCCGGCACTCTCTATCTCGATATCGAGTCCCAGTTCGCGTGCTCGTTCGATTGCTTGCCGGCGCATGTGGGGGTCTGGCTCAATCGCGAACAGCGTGAGATCGTCACCACCAGTAGCGGCTTCTGCGAAGTACGGAAACATCGCGCCCGTCCCCGTCCCGAGATCCAGAACATGCCCGGACAAGTCGTCCACGAGGTAGCGTCGATGGTCGGCAAGTACGATTCGCTCCGCTGGTTTCATCACCGGATCGTACAGTCGTGCGAACATCGGATGAGACGGGTCAGTCATCTGTTTTCCTCCCGTTCAGTTTCTGAGATATTTCTTGCATGTTTTGACTTAGTGCCATGTCCATGTGTTGCGTACCACTGCGACTCGGGCCACTGGAAACCGCCTTCACGGTAGACATCGAAAACGCCCCGCTCGATGTCGTCTCGTATGATGTCAGCGGTCGTCTCGTCGACGCTCACGAAGTGACACAGCGGGTGGCCCGGATATGCGACTGCATTTTCAAGGACCCCCACGACGAGGCCAGTCGACGGCGCACGAACGACTTCGACTTCGTCTTTGAAGTGATCAGAAATCGTGAACAGCGGTTCGCCATCTTCAACGAGGGAGTGTGGGCCCCACTTCATCTCGACGAGCCCACCAGTGTCGGCGCGGAGCCACGACTTCTCACCATCACGGGCGATGACGCGTGTCCAGCCGGGCCAGGAGACGGGGTGATCCGGAAGCACCTCGTGTTCGGCGAGGACGCTCGCGACGCAGTGGAGCGCCCGGTCGAGGTGTGTCGTTTGGAAGCGGTGTGCTCGTCCCATCTCGACGGTGACGGTGGGGATCCCGTCCTCGCAGGCTACGCGTCGGAGCGTCCCTTGTGAACCCTCGCCGTCGAGAATCACGCTCGTCCCGAACGCCCGGGCCAGTCGTTCGACAGCGGGGTCGTTCATGTCGGCGCGGACGTGGTACATTGTCGTTCGGTTGCGCGTCGATGTGTGGAAGTCGAGACCGAAGTCACACTTCGAAACGAATTCCTCGCAGATGGCGTTGGCGAGTCGTTTTGTGGTCGTACTCCGTGAGTTGCCGGGGAACGAGCGATTGAGATCTTCGTCGTAGATGGGGATATAGCGCTGCTGGGCGAGAAAGCCTGGTACGTTCAACACGTGCAGGCAGACGAGCGCTCCGTGAATGTCCTCGGGAGCGTAGTGGCCCGCGACCTCCTGGATTATTTTGATGCCGTTGAGTTCGTCGCCGTGAACTGCTGCAGTCAGAAAGCCTGTGGGTCCAGATCGTGTGCCGTTGATGACCGTGACCGGAATCTCAATCGGATCGTCGTTAAATGTCGTTCCAACGGCGTACCGGAACTGAACCTTCCTGCCTGAAGGGACCACGCGGTCCCCCACTTCGAGCGACTGGTGACTGTCGCCAGTCATGGATCATCTCTCCGTGAGGTGTTGGTGCGTTCCTGTGGTTTTTGTCGCTGGTTCGGCCGACCGATGAATCTGGGAACTGACTCGCGGTACGTTTCGTATACCTCTCCGTACTGTTCTCGGAGCCACGGTTCCTCCGCGAGTGGTGCCAGCAGGAACCAGACGATTCCAAGCAGGGCGAGTACCGCCGTCATCCAGGACCCGGCGAGAACCGCTCCGCCGACGAGCATCGCGATGTAGCTGACGTACTGTGGATTCCGGGAATACTGATACGGTCCATCGGTGTTCAACTGCCCTTCGAGACCGGCACTCTCGTGGAATCCGAGCCGCCACACAGCCCAGAGCGAGACGGCGGCACCGACCAAGAGCAACAGGAAACTGATCATCTGAATCAGTATCGACGGCCGGTACCATCTCCACAAGTCGAGATACGCAACTCCGAACAGACTGCCGACGTAGACGACCCAGGCAGTCCAGCTGAGCCAGAACGTCCAGTTGCGGGTGCCGTGGGGCCAGAACCGGTGAGACTGGCTCCAGATGCTCACGAGAACTCCACCGAGAAGTATCCCTCCAGACAGGAGTCCTAGACCGAACAGCGATGTCGTGATGACGGGCATGGCTATGATAGTGGATTACGCAGCCACCGAGAGATTGATATTCCGCAGTCTGCGCGCATTAATCGCGACGATGATCGTCGACAGCGACATGAACACGGCGCCGATCGCCGGTGAAAGGAGGATGCCGATGGGCGCAAGTATCCCCGCTGCCAGCGGGAGCGCGAATACGTTGTATCCGGTCGCCCAGACGAGGTTCTCCTGCATCTTCCGGTAGCTCGCCTTCGACAGCCTGATGAGGCGGACGACATCCAGGGGGTTGTTGTCGACGAGGATGATGTCGCCCGACTCGATGGCGACGTCCGTTCCGGAACCGATGGCGATGCCGACGTCGGCGCGGGTGAGCGCGGGGGCGTCGTTGACGCCGTCGCCGACCATCGCGACCAGCTTCCCCTCTGATTGGAGTTGTTCGACCTTCGTGTCCTTCTCCTCGGGGAGGACCTCCGCGAAGTACTGGTCGATGCCGAGTTCCTCCGAGACAGCCCGTGCGACGTCCTCGGAGTCACCGGTCAGCATCGCCACCTCGATGTCCATCGCATGTAGTGCCTCGATGGCCTGCCTGCTTTCTTCCCGAATAACGTCCGCCAGCGCGAATGCTGCGACAACTTCGGATTCGTCGTGAACCAGGTAGATAACCGTCTCTGCGTTCGAGCCAGCTTCCTCCGCGAAGGCAGCGATGTCGTCAGATCGTTCGATACCGAATTTCTCAATCAGGTTCGGTCCACCGATATGAACCGTCTCGCCGTCCACAGTGGCTCTGACGCCGAGACCGCGGAAATTCTCGAAGTTCGAAACGCTCGCTCGCTGGATGTCCCGTTCCTGGGCGGCGTCCCGGATGGCACGCGCGATCATGTGCTCGGAGTCACCCTCGACACCAGCGGCGACTTCGAACGCTCTCTCTTCACTCCAGTCACTTGCCGTCTCGACACCGACGACGCCCTGTTCGCCCTTCGTGAGTGTCCCGGTCTTGTCGAACATCACCGTGTCCAGATTACGGGATTCCTCCATGGCAATGCGGTCGCGGATGAGCATCCCGTTCTTGGCAGCGGTTGAGGTGTTGATCGCTACCACGAGCGGGACGGCCAGGCCGAGTGCGTGGGGACACGCGATGACCAGGACCGTCACGACACGCTCGAGGACGGTGATGTTGTACCCGGTGGCGACGACCCACGCGACGGCCGTAATCGCCGCGACGCCGAGTGCCACGTAGAATAGCCAGCCAGCTGCCTTGTCGGCGAGCAACTGGGTTCGAGATTTCGATTTCTGGGCTTCATCAACGAGCCGCATGATGCCCGCTAACGTCGTCTCCTCGCCCGTCTTCGTGATCTTGATGCGGAGGCTCCCGTCCTGGTTGACCGTCCCGGCGACCACTTCTGATCCAGGTTCCTTGCCCACCGGCCTGGATTCGCCCGTAATCATCGATTCGTCGACTGATGATTCGCCCTCAACGACTTCGCCGTCGGCGGGAACCGAAGCACCGGGACGGACGAGCACGACATCGTCCTCGCCGAGTTTGGAAACGGGTACTTCCTCGGTATCCCCACTCTCGGTGATACGCTCGGCAGTATCGGGCATGAGCTTCGCTAGTTCGTCCAGCGCCCCCGAGGCCGCCCGGACCGACCGCATCTCGATCCAGTGCCCGAGGAGCATGATGTCAATCAGCGTGACGAGTTCCCAGAAAAAGGGCGTCGTTCCCGGGAGGAAGAGGCTCGCAACCGAGTAGACGAACGCGACCGAGATGGCTAGCGAGATGAGCATCATCATCCCTGGCTCGCGGGTCTTCAGTTCGGTGCGTGCCATCGAGAGGAACGGCACGCCACCGTACGCGAAGACGATCACCGCGAGGACCGGCGTAATCCAGACGCTGCCGGGGAACGACGGCGCAGTGTACCCAAAGACGTCCTGAATGAATTCGCTGAAGACGATGACCGGAATCGAGAGGACGAGCGACACCCAGAACCGCCGCCGAAACATCGCCTCGTGGCCTGAGTGATCCGTGTGATCGCTGTGATCTTCGTGTCCGTCCTCGTCGACGCCTGCACCGTGATCGTGCCCGTCGTGAGTGGGCTCTGTCTCTGCAGAAGGTGGCGATTCAGCATCGGCGTGATGGTGACCGTGTTCGGCGTCGGGATCGTGCTGTGCGTGTTCCTCCGTGGAGTCGGACTCGGTACGAGCACCGTCCCCTGTCGGGTGAGCCTCGTGTCCCGGGGAATGTGAGTGCTGCTCGGACGTCGCTTGAGCCGTTGGACGCGCTTCTTCGTCTGCGTGTAACTGGCAGACTCGGCAGCAGTAGACGGGACCGTCGGTCTGGGGTGATGTCTGAGAATCCGATGCGGATGTATCGGACTTCTCGCGATTTGGATCGTTGTCCATTTATTGAATATTGATGCCGTCCCCCATGATTTAGTCCTGCCCCCGACATCGCGAAGGAGGTCAAGAGGACCCGGAGTCGAAAGGAGCGGCTGGGCCTCCGGTGACGACGATTCGGTGGTTCTCAGGCGTGTGCCGTATATCCAGCGTCTTCGATGGCCTGGACGAGTGCCGTGACATCAGCGTCGCCGTCAACGTCCGCCTGTCCGGACTCGTGATCGGCGCTCGCATCAGTTACGCCGCTAACCTCCTGAAGCGCATCTTCGACAGTCTGTTCACAGTGCCCACAACTCATCCCTTCGACGGTGATGGTCTGGCTCATATCCAATACTGAATAGGGGCTGTTGTTCTATGTGGTTTTCTGCTTAGAATCCAAAGTTTGTTAGGCCGTAGATCGGCGGTGTCGAAGGCATTTCGTGGGCAACAATAATGTATTCTGCGAGCCGAGGCATCGGTATGCGCAACTTGGATGAAACCGACCTGGAAATTCTCTCGTTACTGGCTGAAAATGCTCGCCGCCCATTCAGCGATATTGGTGAGGAGGTCGGTCTTTCGGGGCCTGCCGTTTCCGATCGAGTCAAACGATTACAGGAGGCGGATGTCATCAACAACTTCACGATCGATGTCAATCGAGCCCATCTCCGGGCCGGTGTTCCAGTGTTTATCCAAGCCGAGATCGGCCCGGGAGTACTGGAGGCAGCCCGTACCCAGGTTCGCGAGTCAGACGGCGTCGAACACGTCTTTACGACATCTGAGGGAGACCTTTGGTTCTACGCTCGCGTCGAAGCACAGAACATTCGTCGGTGGGTGAATGGACTCTTCGACGAGATCGAGATAACGGAGTATACAGTCACACTCGTCGACGACATCGAATGGACGCCATCTGTCGATGGCGTCGAATTCGCTCTTACGTGTGCTGAGTGTAACAATACCGTCGATAATGAGGGGGAGACGACGCGAATCGATGGCGAGATCTACCACTTCTGCTGTCCATCCTGTCTTGCACGGTTTGAGGATCGATACCAGCGATTAAAAGAAGGCGCATAACGGGCCTTTGGAATCCTAATTTTGTTGGGGCTCATACCCGGGCTCTCGTAACAACAAATCGTCTAAACATGGACCCCGTATAGTTAAACCAGCATGACAAGCCGAACAACCCATCTCGATATCACAGGGATGACCTGCGCCAACTGTTCGGCGACAGTTGGCGACGCGCTAGAGTCCCTCGACGGCGTCGTTGAGGCGAACGCGAACTTCGCCACCGACGAGGGCTCCGTCGAGTACGATCCTGACGAGG
Organism: Natronomonas salsuginis; assembly: GCF_005239135.1. Classification (NCBI taxonomy): domain Archaea; kingdom Methanobacteriati; phylum Methanobacteriota; class Halobacteria; order Halobacteriales; family Natronomonadaceae; genus Natronomonas; species Natronomonas salsuginis. The sequence continues at coordinate 149,006 of NZ_QKNX01000005.1, read as the reverse complement.
TAACGCTCGAAGAGATATACAAGGCGATCGAAGATGCCGGGTACGGGGCGGTGTCTGACACGGTGACTATCGGCATCTCCGATATGACCTGTGCCAACTGTGTACAGACCAATGAGACTGCCCTTGAGAACACGCCAGGTGTCATCGCAGCCGAGGCGAACTTCGCCACCGACGAAGCCCAAGTCCGGTACAATCCCGCGGACACGTCGCTGGATGCGCTCTACGATGCCATCGAGAGCGCGGGCTACTCGCCCGTCCGAGAGGACGGCGACGACGGCGACTCCGGTGAGGACGCGCGCGACGCCGCGCGGCAGGCCGAGATACGAAAACAGCTCCGACTGACACTGTTCGGGGCAGTCCTCTCTGCGCCGTTGCTGTTCTTCCTCATCGACAACTATCTTCTCGGCGGCGCCTTCGTCCCCGAGACCGTCTTCGGCGTGGAACTCGGTTGGGTCGAGTTTCTGCTCGCGACACCGGTGCAGGCGCTTCTCGGCTGGCCGTTCTACAAGAACTCGTACAATGCGCTGGTGAACAACAAGCGTGCCAACATGGACGTGCTGATCGCGCTGGGATCGACCACCGCCTACGTCTACTCCGTTGCTGTGCTACTCGAGGTGATCGCGGGCGGTCTGTACTTCGACACGGCGGCGCTTATCCTCGTGTTCATCACGCTGGGCAACTACCTCGAAGCCCGTTCGAAGGGACAGGCCGGTGAAGCACTCCGCAAGCTGCTGGAGATGGAGGCGGAGACGGCGACAGTCGTCGACGAAGACGGCAACGAAGAGGAGATTCCGCTCGAAGACGTCAAAGTCGGTGACCGGATGAAAGTCCGGCCCGGCGAGCAGATCCCGACCGACGGTGTCGTCGTCGACGGGCAGTCGGCCGTCGACGAATCGATGGTGACGGGCGAGTCCGTCCCCGTCGAGAAGGGCGAGGGCGACGAGGTTGTCGGCTCGACGATCAACGAGAACGGCGTGCTCGTCGTCGAGGCCACGAAGGTCGGTGAAGACACCGCCCTGCAGCAGATCGTCCAAACGGTCAAAGAGGCCCAGTCCCGCCAGCCTGACATCCAGAACCTCGCAGATCGCATCAGCGCGTACTTCGTCCCCGCAGTCATTGTGAATGCTGTGCTGTGGAGCGTGGTCTGGTTCCTGTTCCCGGAGGCACTGGCAGGCTTCGTCGACTGGCTCCCGCTGTGGGGGCAGGTCGCCGGGGGGCCGGCTGCTGCGGGCGGAACCGTCTCGGTGTTCGAGTTCGCCATCATCGTGTTCGCGTCGGCAGTCCTCATCGCGTGTCCCTGCGCGCTGGGGCTGGCGACGCCCGCGGCGACGATGGTCGGGACCACGATAGGCGCACAGAACGGCGTCCTGTTCAAGGGTGGCGACATTCTCGAGCGCGCCAAGGACGTCGACACCGTAGTCTTCGACAAGACCGGCACGCTCACCGAGGGTGAGATGGAGCTGACTGATGTCGTCGTCTTCGACGGAGATGGCCAACCTGTCACCGATGGTGGGGATCCTGCTGCCGATGGCGGCCAGCTGTCCGCTCGGGATCGACTCAGTGAGGACGACGTGTTGCGGCTCGCGGCTAATGCCGAAAGCGGCAGCGAACACCCACTTGCCCGCGCCATCGTCGAGGGAGCCGAAGACCGCGGGTTAGACGTCACCGGCCCGGAGGACTTCGAAAACGTCCCCGGTCACGGGATCCGTGCCACCGTCGGCGGGAGCGAGGTATTGGTCGGTAACCGCAAACTCCTCCGCGACAACGACATCGACCCCACGCCCGCTGCGGAAACGATGGAGCGCCTCGAGAACGAGGGCAAGACCGCGATGCTGATCGCCGTCGACGGTGAGCTGGTGGGTGTCGTCGCCGACGCCGACACGGTCAAAGAAACCGCGAAGGACGCGGTCAACGCGCTCCAAGAGCGCAATGTCGACGTGATGATGATCACGGGCGACAACGAACGGACCGCTCGCGCGGTCGCGAAGCAGGTCGGCATCGACCCCGCCAACGTTCGTGCGGAGGTACTCCCAGAGGACAAATCCGACGCCGTCGAGTCCATTCAGGCCGAGGGGCGGCAGGCGATGATGGTCGGTGACGGCGTCAACGACGCTCCCGCACTCGCCGTCGCACACGTGGGTACGGCGATCGGGAGCGGGACGGACGTCGCCATCGAGGCGGCTGACGTGACGCTGATGCGGGACGATCCGCTGGACGTGGTGAAAGCGATCCGCATCTCCGACGCGACGCTACAGAAGATCAAGCAGAACCTCGTCTGGGCGCTGGGCTATAACACCTCGATGATCCCACTGGCATCTCTCGGACTGCTCCAGCCGGTTCTGGCTGCGGCGGCGATGGCGTTCTCCAGCATCTCGGTGCTGTCGAACAGCCTGCTGTTCCGTCGGTACACGCCCGACCACGATTACGAACTGTTGGGGAAGCTCCGGTAATCACGCGTCGTCCCAGTCCATCATGTCCAATATTTCACGTCGTGCGGTACACACATACCTCGTCGAGACGGCCGATACCGAGCCCACCTACCTCCGGGCGCGTGACATCGCCAGCGACCTCAACGGATCGCCGAAAGCCGTCGCACAGTATCTGAGCCAGCTTCAGGACGACCTCGCCGACGTCTCGCTCGAACAGTGGGGTCGGTCGAAGAGCACAACGTGGCGAGTCGAGGTGGACGAGTCGTGAGCACTGTCACACAGCGCGTCGAAACCGTCCTCCCCGACACGGGGACTCGTGAGTGGTGGGCGCTGTATCTGCTTGCCCCGGTCGTCCTCATCGGCGCAGCCCTCCTCGCATTCCCAACGCTCGTCTACGATCGGTTCGTCTGGCAGTATCTCTGGGGGCCGGTCGTCGCCGACGCCGCCAGCCAGCCGGTCACGCACGAGGGGATACGGGCCGTCCGGGGGTATAATGCCGTGAACATGGTGACCTATCTCGGTGCAGTCGTGTACAGCCTTCCCGGCCTCCGAGCGTATCTCAACCACCTCGGTGTCACGTTCGACGCGCGACTCGCATACGGGTTCGCGCCGATAATCGTCGCCGGCGGGGCGATGCGTGCACTCGAGGACATCGGACTGCTCGGTGACTACGCGGTGTGGTTCATCACCCCGTCGATCTATTTCGTCGTCACAGGCGTCACAGTCTTCGCGCTCGGCCTTGGCACACTCGTGCGCGACAGAGGCATCGGATCCATCCCGGCGACGGTCGGCGTCGTCGGGACAGTCTGGGCCGTCAGCGCCGTCGGATGGGCACTCTGGTACGGACTCTCGACGGCGACCCCGCTTCGCCTGTGGGTCCCCGTCGCGACGACGGGAATCGCCCTCACCGTGACTGCTCTCTACTACTGGGGGACGAGCTTCGTCGACGTCGCACACCTCCGGCATCCACTCTTCCTGCTGGCCGTCTTCGGACAGACGTGGGACGCCGCACAGAACCTCATCGGCGTCACGTTCCTCGGCTACTCGCCGAAGCTGGTCATCACGAACTTCGTGTATCAAGCGACTGGCTTCTCCGGATCGACGTTCGTCCTCAAACTCCTCGTGACCGGCGGAATCGTCTGGTACCTTGCGGACGCGAAAGACGAGATGAACCACACCTGGTGGTGGCTCATGACGTTCTTCATCGGGGCGATCGGACTCCCGATGGGAGTCCGTGGGTCACTCCGGATGATGCTCGGTGTCTGACAATGGATACGATGAACACAGATGATACGACACGACTGTATGGCGCGGCAATCGCACTCGTCTCGGGACTGTACTCGCTGCTCTCGGTGACAACCGGCAGTGGAATGATGAGTTCGAACAGCGGGCTCCTCATGGCGCTCCTTGGTGTCATCGTGCTCGTCCATGGAGTCGTTCTTCTGACACCCTACGCGAGCTGGCTCGGGAACGCGAGTGGGCCGCTGATGATCGGCTACTCGCTCCTAATGTTGCTCAATCAGGCACTCGTCGGCGTTACCGGGAGTATGGACTGGGGTATGGGTTCCGGAATGGGCAGCGGTATGAACGGCGGGATGGGCAGTGGAATGGGCTCGTCGATGACTGCCGGAATGGGCTGGGATCTCGGCATGGTCGCGCTCGCAGTGCTGATGCTTCTCAGTGGGGTTATTATGACGAACCGGCGAACCGACAGTTCCGGGATGTAATTCAGCGAGACGAATGCCTTCCACACCTACAGCGACCACAGATCGTCTGCCTAACTACCTTGCCCCACTCCCCCGGCAGCTGGAGAATCTTGCACTCCGATGTGCGTGGCTCATTGTCATAATAAACCTCGCGGGGACCGCGTTCGGGTTCTGGTACTACCGCTTCCAGCTCGCCCAAACTCCGCTGGTCATGTGGCCGTTCGTCCCCGACAGCCCCGCCGCGACGCTGCTCGTCGCGCTCAGTCTCGCGGCGTGGAAACTGGACCTCGACATTGAGTGGCTCCACATGCTCGCCTTCTTCGGCAACATCAAACTCGGACTCTGGACGCCGTTCGTCCAGCTGTTTCTCAACGGTCCGGGGGGTATCGAACCCTGGCTCTACTGGTTCCTCATCGTGAGCCATCTCGCGATGAGTCTGCAGTCGTTCCTGATCTATCGCTATGCCGAATTCTCGGTCGGAGCGGTCGCCGTCGCAACCGTCTGGTACGGGTTCAACGATATCGTTGACTACTTCGTGCCACTCGTCGGGGAATTCCATCACACGTTCCTGCGGGCCGAACTCGTCGACGGCACGCTCAACCATGCGCTCCGGGCTCACGACCTCGCAGCGGCCGCCGCGGTGACGCTCACGCTTGTCGCAACGTTCCTCGCACTGGCAACACGGGTCAAAAATATCGAGCTTCAACGATCACCTGCCCCAGAACAGCGAGGATCGGCAACTGATTCGAATGGAGGGGGTGTCGAGCCGTGACGAACGGTCGGCAGCAAATCCGTGCCGTGGGGATTACTCTCGGGATCGCGCTCGGGAGCTTTGTCGTGGGGGCGATTTTCTTGATGCTCGTTTCACAGGCGCTCAGTGCCGTCGGGATTTCTCTCTCGGATCGTCCGGCGCTCCGTCTGGGAGTGAGCACAGTGTTACTCCAGGGAGTGACGTTTGGCGGTGTTGCCCTCTTCTATCTACAGACCCGCGATATTGGCTTGGAATTTATCCGGGTTCGCGTTCCAACACGCCGTGATATCGCTTGGGTCACAGGGGGATTCATTATGTTACTGGTTGCCGTCCGGGCACTCTCGGCGATCATCGCGTATCTCGGATTCGACCACGCCAGCAACCAGATCATCGAAGTCGGGCGGGAAGAGCCAACCGTCTTTCTGGTGCTGATCCCGCTCTCGTTTCTGCTGGTGGGCCCCGGCGAGGAACTTCTGTTTCGAGGGCTCATTCAGGGAACATTGCGGGAATCGTTCCATCCGATGCGAGCGGTCGTCTTGGCGAGCCTCATCTTTGCGATGGTCCACGTCTTTTCACTCCAGGGGAGTGGGAAACTCGTATATATTGGCGTGGTCTTTACGCTCGCCCTCGTGCTCGGGGTGACGTACGAACTCACCGATAATCTCGCTGTGCCCGCACTTATCCACGGCGCATACAATGCAGTCCAGTTCGGCCTTGCATACTATACGGTTACACAGGGTACTGCGTTGTAGGAGGCCCAGATGCCATCGAACACACACTCACGACGGTCGGTGCTTCGCCAGGGTGGACTCGTTGTAGCGACCGGAATGCCCGCTCTCTCGGGGTGTCTCGGCGGACTCAGTGGCTCTTCGGGCCCGACCGTGACTATGACTGACGACCTTCGGTTCGACCCAGCCGAGGTCACCATCGAATCTGGAGAGACTGTGACGTGGGAAAACGAGAGTGGGGCCCCTCACACGGCGTCAGCGTACGAGGAGTCGCTTCCAGAGGGGGCAGCGTATTTTGGCAGCGGTGGGTACGAATCCGAACAGGCTGTCCGACAGAGCACGTCGGCACGCGGCTTTCTCGAACGCGGCGAAACGTATCAATATGCGTTTGAGGTTACCGGGACGTACCAGTATTTCTGCCTTCCACACGAGGAGAACGGGATGATCGGAACCGTCATCGTGGAGTGAGACGCTGTTTGAACTGGATGTGGCGTCCTCATCAAAACAACTAATGACTGCAACAAAGTAGTTTGTTAACTAGAAACATGATTCGGAGGAGGCGTTTCCTGACAGTTACAGCCGCGAGTACAGTCCCTCTCGTAGCTGGGTGTACGGGAGCAAACAACGGGGGAAGCGGGAGAGATGGTGCTACTGTTGAAGAGACATCGGATGTCTCAATGACGGGCAACCAGTTCCAACCCCGGAACATCCACGTCGACGCTGGGACGACAGTCACGTGGTCGAACGACGACGACTTCGATCATACTGTCACAAGTGCTTCGGAGAACTGGGACAAAGACACGAATGTCTCTGGTGAGGGTCAAACGACACACACGTTCGAGAATAATGGCGTGTACGATGTATATTGTACGATCCACGGCGGATCTGACCTATCGGGGATGAGCATGAAAGTCGGTGTCGGCGACGCCACAATCGAAAGTCCACTCGGTGGCGATAGCGGGGGCAGTGGTGAAGACCCATACTGAACGATCCCCTGAAGAAATTACGCGTCGTATCGCATGTCGAACGGGAAGCGTAGTTTCCGTGGTCTTCAATTGCTGTTTTGTATAGCGGTGGTTGCCTTGGGTACGATCCAATAGCTATCTTGAAAGCCATCATAGTCAGTATCTCGTTGAACCAAAACTTCCATACCCTGGTTTCCCATCGTAGAGCCAGAGAGCAACTGCGAGAATCGTTATTCCGGTCTGTGCAAGTACGTACGGCGAGGGTGTGACCAGGGAAAGTAGCTCCTGAACGGTGTCGATATGATGGTAGTCAGTTATCAGCGGCCAGAACAAGAACACGAACGTCTCCTCTGGAATAAAAAGAGAATCAACGAGGTCTGCACCGAGATGGGAGAAGTGACCGAGAATATAGGCTAATGCGTCCTTTGAGCGGCCGAGACGGCGGCTAATATAGACGACAACCGCGATGAGGAAAATTGTTGTGAAAATTGAGTGGGCGAGCGACCTGCTCGGGGCAGACGAGAATACGAATGACACCGGTTTGTCGATGAGGTCAGGAAGCAACGCACCGGCCATGAGGGCAAGCATCACCCCTCTATCGATGTCACCACGTCCAGAAATAGAGAGACTCGTTCGGTAAACGAGATACGCGACTGCAGCGTGGACCCAAAAGAGCACACTCGACAATACGATTCGAACTATATAATAATTCAAACACCACGAGAGATCACGATCCCATCATCGTTGGATGCCGTCGATTCCTGAGCGAATAGTCTCGCGCTCGAAATAGAGGACCTCCAGTCCAAGAAGACCGACCGTCACAACGAGTGCCACACTAAAGACGGCAGGCTCCATAACTGCCAGGTGGTACACTAACGAGGGGAAGAACAGTACTGCACCCACCACGCCGACCACAGGAAAAATACCTGTGCAGAACCCCTCCCGATATCTGAACGCGAGAAGACTCATCGACCCGAAGACCGTGATGAAGGCAAGCGACGCGAACGACGTAATCCCCTGAATACACCCGTAGGCGGTGAACACGGACGTAATCAGACCCAAAACAAGAAGTGTTCGCGTAGGAACACCATCGACATTGGCGTCTCCAATCCGATCGGGGAGGAGATCGTCTTCAAGCATGCCCGACGCAAAGTGGGTCGCCGAGAACAGTGTCGCGTTGATCGCGCTCCCAGTCGAGAACAGCGCCGCCAGAGAGATGAGGATGAACCCCATCTGACCCATGAACGGTTCGGCCGCGATAGCGAGCGACACCTCGGGGTTCGCGGCGATCGTTTCTGGCTGAAGTAGGCCCGTCGTGACGACTGTAACCAGGACGTATAGCCCGAGGGACGCAGGAATAGAGAGATAGATCGCCCGTGGGATGGTCGTCCGAGCGTTCCGAAGACTTCCCTCGTCGTAGAAGAGTAGCTGCCAACCCTGAAAGGCGACGAACGACAGGGAGGCGGACATGAGCAATCCGCCGGTGGCAACGGAAGAGAGTCCGGTCGTCAGCTGTCCTGTCTGTGCTCCAAAATAGAAACCCCATACACCGAAAATGAGGAGAATCCCAACCTTCGCGGCGACGAGGAGCACCTCGGTCACGCCACTGGCCCGAGCACCGAGGACGTTCAGTACCACGAATCCAAGGACGCTGAGAACCGATACGACGGGTCGAAGTGGAATGCCGAGAGCGGTTTCGACGCCGAGGAGTTTCGTCGCGAAACTGCCGAACGCGAACGCGTACATACCCATCGACCCGATATAACCGAACAGAAGCGTCCAACCGACCATCCCAGCAACCGTCGTCGACTGGACGAACTCCTCCAAGAAACTGACCGATCCGCCGGTCACGTCTCCAACCCGCTGGAGGCGAACGTACGAGTAGCCAGCGCAGAAAGCGACGATACCACCGCCGGTAAAGGCGAGCCACGCCGCGGGCCCCGTCATTTCCGCAACGACGCCAAGCACCGCAAAGATCCCACCCCGATCATGCCATCTAGCGCAATCGAGACTGCACCGAGAAGGCCCAGTTTCTCGCTCATTGTGTCTCCTTTAGGGTGCCCCGTTTAGGCTGCTTGTCGTTATGAATCCAAACCAGCTGAGTCCTGAATCGGAAATCGGCTGCGTCGACGGTCAGGTTCGAAAGAGCGAGTAGAACCACGCTTCAGTATCTGGATGGAGACCGTTATGAACTGCCTGGACCGCCGCAGCGATTGACCCGGCGAAGATGGCGTGAACGAGGTGTGTCGGAACCCAGTCGACCGCTACTGCGCTCACTCCGAGGACTGCAGCACAGAGCGCACCAACGCCGATTCTGAAAAAGAACGGGCGCTGAATCACTAGCACGATGTCCCCATAGAGCAGGATGTAGCAAAGGAACGCAAGCCCACCAGCGACGAGTGCCGAGAGGAGCGAAAGCAGTAGCGCTGTCATCGAAGTTCTCCCCCAAAATGTCCAAGTCGCGGGTGGATGTATCCGAATACGCCGATTACGACAGTAACACCGAGGAGAGCGCCTGTTTCCACGGCAGCGAGCAGGCCGTGCGGAAGCGGCGTGACCATCCCAAGATGGACAATCCCGAACAAGAATCCGACAAGCGGTACTCCAACGAGTAAGCGCCCATATCGTCCCTCGTATTGAGACCAGATCGCGGGCGTTTTGCTCGCGGTGTACGCGGTGCTCGCGAGGATGATACTGGTCAAGAGAAGTTCGCTGGGGGACGTGAGCATATGGCTGTTCTCACCAGCCAGCTATAAGTTCATTACTCCGCATCCGAACTGCTACACCCTTTGATTCCAAACTCTCCTAATTGGTTTTCTCGTGATGACATACCGCAAACCTATTCGCCGATATCGCATAAAGATGCTCTTCCTTGCCGATTCACGTGGAACGTAACGCTTCTTCTGGAAGAAAACCGGCTCCGCGGTGGATCACATCCGACAGTGACCAACCAGCCCGGAGTTCGTGGGGAGACACTAGAGAGGCGTAGTTATCCTTGGGAGAGTAGTCGTCGGAGGACGAGGTGGAGAATGCCTCCGTTCTCGACGTATCGAACGGCTGCAGGCGTACCAACCTGGGCAGTAACCGGGAATTCAACGGTCGATCCATCAGCCCGTTCTGCGAGGACGGTCAGCTCGTTGTTCACGTCTAACCCGTCATCAAGGCCACGGATCGCGATGATCTCCGAGCCGTCGAGATCGAGCGACTCCCACGAGTCTCCCTCTTGGAACTGCAGCGGCAGGACACCCATACCGACGAGGTTGTCGCGGAAGATTCGTTCGTAACTTTCGGCGATAGTGGCACGGACTCCCAACAGATCCGTCCCCTTCGCAGCCCAGTCACGACTCGATCCCGTTCCGAGTTCCTCGCCAGCGAACACGACAAGCGGCGTGTCGTTCTCGCGGTAGCGACGACTGGCCTCGAAGACCGTCGTCTGTTCGTCCGTGGGGTTGTGAATCGTGTAGCCACCTTCGACGTCGTCGAGCATCTGATTCTCGATGCGGACGTTCGCAAACGTCCCGCGCATCATCACCTCGTGATTCCCTCGCCGAGCACCGTACGTGTTGAACTCGTGCGGTTCGACACCGCGCTCCACGAGCCATTCCCCAGCCGGTTGCTCGCGACTGAACGGTCCGGCGGGACTGATGTGGTCCGTGGTGACCGTGTCCCCGAGCAACAGGAGTGTGCGGGCGTCTTCAACGTCCGCCACGCCGGGTTTCTCCAGCGGGAAGTCCTTGAAAAACGGCGGCTCTCGGATATACGTCGAAGACTCGTCCCACTCGTAGACGTCACCGCTCGGCGCATCGAGCGCATCCCAGTGTTCGTCCCCCTCGAACACCTCGGCGTACTTCTCCTCGAACATCGCCGAGTCGACGCTATCGTGAACCGCCGTATGAATCTCGTCGGGGTCGGGCCAGATGTCTGCGAGGTAGACTGGGTCGCCCTCAGCGTCCGTTCCGAGCGAGTCGTGTTCGAGGTCGATGTCCATGCGGCCGGCGAGGCCGTAGGCGACCACGAGTGGCGGACTGGCGAGGTAGTTCGCCCGGATCTTCGGATGGATGCGTGCCTCGAAGTTGCGATTGCCCGAGAGGACACTCGTCGTCCAGAGGTCTTCGGCGTCGATCGCGCGTTCGATCGGCTCGGGCAGTGGTCCGGCATTCCCGATACAGGTCGTACAGCCGTAGCCGACCACGTTGTAGCCGAGGTCTTCGAGATACGGAAGGAGGCCCGATTCCTCGAGATATTGGGTGACAACACGACTTCCCGGAGCGAGACTCGTCTTGACGTACGCGGGGACGTCAAGCCCACGCTCGACAGCGTTGCGAGCGAGGAGTCCTGCCGCGAGCATCACCGAAGGGTTCGACGTGTTCGTACAGCTGGTGATGGCGCTAACTACGACGCTCCCGTGGCCGATTTCAGTCGTTTCGCCGTGTACGTCGACTTCGACCCGTTTGTCGAGGTCGCCGACGTCCGGCTCCGGAAGATCGGGGTCCGGTCGGTCATCGGCAGCGCTGCTTTCGCCAAGCCATCGGGTGAGCGCGTCCTCGTCGATTTCGTCCACTTCGTCTTCGAATTCACCGTGGACCAATCCACGGAAGTGCGTCTTCATGTCGTCCATCGGGACGCGGTCCTGAGGCCGCTTCGGCCCGGCGAGACTGGGTGTTATCGTCGAGAGATCGAGCTCGACTGTTTCGGTGTACTCGGGGTTCTGCTCGCCGAACAGCCCCTGGGCGTCGAGATATTCACGGACCAGTTCGATGTGCTCCTCGTCGCGTCCCGTAAGCTCGAGATAATCGAGAGTCGCCTCGTCCACCCCGAACATCGAGATGGTCGAACCCTGTTCGGGTGCCATGTTCGCGATGGTCGCCCGGTCCGGAACAGTGAGGTTCGACACGCCCGGTCCGAAGAACTCGACGAAGCGGTCGACAACCCCGACCTCGCGGAGTTGCTCGGTGACGTGGAGGACGAGGTCGGTCGCTGTCGCACCTTCGGGTAGTTCGCCGGTGAGTCGGACGCCGACGACCTCGGGGAGCTTCATCGTGATGGGCTGGCCAAGCATCGCGGCTTCCGCCTCGATGCCGCCAACGCCCCACCCGACGACGCCGATACCACCGATCATCGGCGTGTGGCTATCAGTTCCGACGAGGGTGTCGGGGAGCAGCCACTGCTCGCCATCACGCTCTCGGGCGTGGACGACCTGGCCGAGGTATTCAAGGTTCACCTGGTGGACGATCCCGGTTCCCGGCGGTACGACGCGGAAGTCGTCGAAGGCCTGTTGGGCCCACTTGAGCGCTCGATAGCGTTCGCCGTTGCGCTCATACTCCAGTTCGACGTTCTTCTCGTATGCGTCCTCAGAGCCGAAGTAGTCGACCTGAACGCTGTGGTCGATGACGAGATCGCACGGGATCTCCGGTTCGACGAGGGTTGGATCCTCGCCCTTGCGCTCAACCGCCGAGCGGAGTGCCGCGAGGTCGACGACGGCGGGAACACCGGTGAGGTCCTGGAGGACGACCCGCGACGGCGTGAACGGAAGTTCGACATCCGGCACGTCAGGCTGCCACGAAGCGACGTTCCGAACGTCCTCAGCCGTAATGGTGTCGCCGTCGACGTTCCGAAGGACGGATTCGAGGAGGACACGAATGCTAACCGGAAGGCGGTCCAGTTCGCAGAGGCCGGCCTCTTCGAGAGCGGTGAGATCCGCCATTTGATAGGCGTCCCCATCGAACTCGAATTCACGTATCGCATCGAAAGGATCAGTTTCGACCATGGAGTGAGCTACGCTTACCCAGCCCTTGAATTGTTGGCTCCGAACAGTCGGAAGACCCAGTCACTGCAGCACTTCATACAGCTGTCGCGAAGGGCCTTCGTTCACAGAATCCGGCTAAGCGCCTCCGTTATCGAGCGAACTCTGACGATACGGAGCCCCGATACAGCCACTTCTGTCGGTTCGTCCGCCGGAATGACCAAAGCCCGTGCATCAAGTCCTCGTGCTGCATGGGCTTTCGTCTCGATCTCCCCAACGGGAAGCAACGCTCCTTCGTCGTCGACGATTCCCGTGATGAGCGTCTCCGGTGTGAGTGACTGCTGGCGGAGGCTGGCGACGAGGGCGACCGTGAGTCCTGCTTCCCAGCTCTTCCCGCGAAGTGCGAGCACACTGTCCGTGGGAGAATCGAACGTGACGTGCGTCGCCGTTCCGGCCAGCGAGCTGTCGGTGAGCCGCGTGGCCGTCGCAATCGCTTCACGAAGCGCGAGCTGGAGGTCGTGGCGGACTTCGATTCCATTCAAATTCACGAACAACTCGCCCTCGCCGTCGGTGAACTCAAATGCCACCGGAACCATGAGGCCGCTATCGGAGCCGTCGACTGCTGGAAGATAGTACCGTGTTGTTGCGGGAAGTGTGGCCCCACCAGCGAGTGTCGCCAGCGACTGAAATCCCTCCCCCGCTCGCGTGAGACCGAAAACCGCACCGGCGCCCCCAAGGCTCCCCAGGCCGAGTCCGGCAAGAAACCCCCGACGTGACAGAGCCGTCTCTTCAATCCGGCCGATTACGTCGTGCTCCGTATAAGCCGACCGAGAGACGGAAGCGGGTTCGTCGGGTGGCATGGTAGTATGGTGACCGGCTACAGTTAGTATTCGTGTGAGTGAGTAACAGGTGAAGGATAATAAAGGCTCTTCGCAGTGTGGACTTCGAACGGATACGCCTATTTTGACTGACTCTCACGTATGAAACGGTCGTTGTCACATATGCCGTCACAGTACCGGTCACTGGTCGGGTTGACTGTCGTAAGTAGCGTCGTGACCGGTATCGGCGTGTGGAGTGCCTATCAGTTCGAACTTGCCCTGCTTCAGGTGACGACCGCAAGCACGTGGACTCTTCTGGTTGGGCTCATCGAGGAGGCGTTCGTCCGTCTCATTCCTTTGATACTCGTTTTCTACGGCTGGAGCTACTGGCAAGGTCAACTCCTCTCGAAAACCGAGGGACTACTCGCAACCGTGGCCTCCGGTCTGACAGTCGCCTTCCTCGAACTGGTGCTCAAACTCGAATACCTGTCACGTCTCGAGGCGACAGCCCAGTTCGATTCGCTCGTGCTCCCGCTAGTATTCGTTCACCTACCGTTCGCACTCATTGCCGGGCGGTTCGCGTACGCGCTCGGCGAGCGGATTCATCATACCGACGAGGTAGGCTTACCGTCGCTGTCGCGACGAAATCTGGCGGTACTCGGTCTTGGATATCTCGGCCTCGCAGTACTCCATATCGGCTACAATCTACTTGTACGGTAGGAGGGGGCGCGCTGCTGAAAACGTCCGGGAGTGATTAGTGGTCGTCGCCGAGGGCGGTCGAAATCATTCCGTTCAGTTCTTCGAGCTTCTCGCGGACCCGATCGGGCTTGTCTGCCGGCGGATCCTCGAGGGCGACCTCCTCGTGGGGATCCGGTTCACCGACGATGACGCTCCCGATCATCCCGAGGCTCTCGTGGGGCGTGCAGTAGTAGTGGTAGACCCCCTCGGTCTCGAACGTGTGTTCGAACGTTGCGCCCTGTTCAGAGACGATGCCACTGTCCCAAGACGCCGCTCCGTCGGGAACGAGCTGGGGCTGGTCGTTTTCGGAGTGGTACGCGGTCGTCGAGTGACTCCCGCTCTCGTTGTGCCAGGTCACGGTCCCACCGACGTTCACCCGCACAACGTGTGGCTCGAAGTGGTAGCCCCCGTCTTGGGTGATCATGTTCACTTCGGCCGTATCGGACGGCGCTCCGACCGCTTCGTCATGCCCCCCATCGTCGTCGTGACTGTCCTCGTCGTCGCTGTGGCCGGACTCCGTGCTGGTCTCGTCGTGGCCACTCTCAGTCGGCGATCCGCCCGCCGCCTCGCTGTTGTTGTCCTGAGTCCCTGTGCAACCGGCGAGGCCAACGACTGCTGCACCGCCAGTCAGCTGGAGCATCCGTCGACGCGTGAGTGAATCGGTCATGGCATCGGTCACCTTACACGTGAATATACACACTCGGGGCATATAGTCCGGAAAGCAGATTTGCTGGGTCAGCAAATCGGCGTTTCTTTATATACCCATCCACAGAAATGTAGAATGTGAGTGAAGAGCGAGACATCTCGGGGATCCTCGCCATCCTCGACGACGACTATGCACGAGCGATCCTCGAGGCGACTCGCCGAACACAGATGTCTGCCAAGGAACTCAGTGATGAGTGCGATATGTCCGTCTCGACGGTTTCCAGGCGAGTCAATACGTTGCTCGAGTACGACTTTCTCGTCGAACGAACGCACATGGACCCCGACGGTCATCATTACAGCGAATACGAAGCCCAGCTCAACCGGGTCGAGGTTCAACTTCTGGAGTCTGGGTTCGATGTCCGCATCGAACTTCGGGAAGACGCCCCCGACAGATTCTCTCGGTTGTGGGATACAATGAGGAACGACTAACCATGCACATCGGTCTCGTCATCGCAAAACTCGTCACCATGACTCTCGGGTTCGTGATCGCATACCAAGCCTATCGAGGATACCGTCGAAGCAACGGCCAGTCAATGTTGTATCTCGCTATCGGCTTCGCAATTATCAGCTTCGGTGCAATCATCGAAGGGGTGTTATTCGACGTTGTTGGCCTGACGTTGCACAATGCTGGAATAGTGGCGACAGTAATCGTCGCGCTCGGGATGCTCACGATCCTGTACGCCCTGTACGGACGCGACCCGCGGAAACTGGAGGAATAAGAATGGTGGACGCAACAACAGCGATTCTTGTAGTCGTTCGCTTGCTCGTTCTCGCACTCGGTATTCTGATCACGTACTACAGCTTCGAGGCGTATCGACGAACGGGCACGTACTATATGCGAAACGCCGCGATCGGATTCGGGATCATCACTCTCGGTGTCTTCATTGAAGGAGTGCTGTTCGAATTCGCGGGAGTTGACCTCGCTGTCGTCCACGTCATCGAATCAGTCGCCATTGGCCTCGGATTCGTGGTTCTTCTCATCTCGCTTCGCCGGTAGCTCCAGACACCTCTCTGGAAACGCAAGCCGAGTGTCTCAAGGCGAGACTAAACGCGATTTACACTGATGAGGTGAGTGCTCCGGAGCTTGCCCCCGATGGCGGTTCACGCTCCTCGAATGGTCAGAACTGGCCCATCAGCGTTCCGGAGAACTCGTTCAGTCACACTTCCGATGAGGTGTCGTGAAATACCGGATCGACCGTGCGTCCCCATAACGATGAGGTCAACGCTATGCTGGTCACAGTACTCCGATATTTCCTGATGGGGGACGCCGTGGGTTATCTCAGCAGTGACTGCAACCCCGTCAGAAGTCGCTCGAGATCGGACATCTTCGAGGACCGTTTCTCCAGTCTGCTCTAGCACTTGCTGCAGTTCGTCCCATGTCCATCCCGGACGAGACGCGTAGTCACCCCTATCAACAACATAAAGAGCGTGAACTGCCGCATCGTACATCTTAGCCACTTCGAGTGCGTGATAAAAAGCCTCTCGTGCCGGAATACTGCCATCTGTCGGAAATAAGATGCGGTCGAATCCAGCTCGTATCTCGGCTTCAGAACTCGCTTCAGCCGGCTTCGAATTGATGCTAAGGACAGGGATGTTAACAGTGCGGATAATTCGGGTCGTTACACTCCCAAGCAGAAATCGGTCGAGGCCAGTGTGTCCTCGGGTTCGCATACAGACGAGATCGATTCCGGCGTCGGTGATGTAGGATCGGATTTCTCGCGCTGGAACGCCACGGCGGACCTCAGAAACTACGTCGAGATTGTGTTCTGCGGCTCGTGTCGCGATCTGTTGCGTGGCGGCATCCCCAGCGTCATACCATTGGTCTGGAAGCGGCTCCAAATCGGGAGTCAGCGCGGTCAGTTCGAGTTTCCGTTCGATCGGCGAACTGTCGACGACGTGTAGAGCGTGAACGGTTGCATCGTATCGGTCCGCGATGTCGAGCCCGTACGTGATCGCGGGTTCGACGTGATCGCTGCCATCGGTTGGGATGAGGATATCGGTGTACATGGCGTAGTTCTCCGATTTACCGTGTGAAGGAGTTGTACAGCCAGGCGAAGGCGTACACGAGGACGAAGCTGGCCACCGCGGCTTCAACCATACCTGCTGCTGTCCCGACGATGGTCGGTTCGAAGAACAGGTGCCACTGTTCCATTGCCTCAATCCCCTGCTCGTAGACTCCAATCGCTCCGAAGACGCCGAAGAGCAGCATCACGACGGCAGAGACGACGGCAGCTGCACCTGACAGCGCCAGTGCGTCGAGGGACATCGTGCGGGGCTTGGATTCCATGTCATGCGCGTCCTGAGTTCTGGTAGTCGTGCTCATATGTAGAGATACGCCTGGCTCATTCAATCGAGTTTCTATTACAATTCGAAAGAACACCCGGCTGGGTAACGAACCATCATAAAATGCGGGGACAGAAGGAGGATATTGCGTCGCTGTCTGGGTAATTAGTCGTTCAAAAGGCCATAGCGATTCACCAACTGGAGCCCGAACTCCCAGTATTAAATTAGTGAGAGGGCATTTCAAGCAGGGAGTTGTTGTCTCTGGTGGTTTGTGCTTTCGAATGCAAATTTTATAGAGGGTCACAAGCCCATATTTCTAAGGGCAATTGACAAAACAGAGGCTTGTGATGGTCTACGTATGCAGGCCGCCCTCGTCGACGGAATCCTCGAATCGTTGCGGATCGGTGTCGGCTTTCTCTGGACAGCGGCCTGGGCGATTATTATGGGCCTCACGATTACGAGCCTCGTCCAGGTCTACGTCTCCAAAGAGCGGATGGCCCAAGTCCTTGGGGAAGGGGATCTGAGCGGACTCACGAAGGCAACGGTCTTCGGTGCTGCGAGTAGCGGCTGTAGCTTCGGTGCAGTAGCGATTGGTAAGGGACTGTTCAAGAAGGGAGCACACACAGTGAATTTCCTCGCCTTCATGTTTGCCTCGACAAACCTCATCGTAGAATTGGGGCTGATGATCCTGATTCTGCTGGGGTGGGAGTTTCTGGTCGCCGAACTCCTCGGCGGCCTCATCCTTATCGCCGTCATGGCGCTCCTGGTCCATTTGACTCTCCCGGAGAACCTCTTCGACGAAGTTCGGGAGGAACTGAATCAACGTGATCACGAACACGGCGTCACCGAGGATCCGACCTGCGGGATGGAGGGCAAAGACGAGTACTCGCTGACGACCGACGGGGGTGAAACGGTGAAGTTCTGCTCGAAGGGGTGTATGGAGACATATCAACAGGAAATCGCCAGTTCCGGTGGGTGGCGTGACGAACTCCTCTCGTGGGGCGGGTGGTACAAGGTCGGGAACCAGTACCGCAAGGAGTGGTCGATGATCTGGAAGGACGTCATCGCGGGCTTTCTGATCTCAGGGTTCGTCATCGTCTTCGTCCCGCAGTGGGTGTGGAACACGCTCTTCCTTCAGGGCGACAGTTTGCTGGTGAGCGCAGAGAACGCCATCATGGGCGTGACGATCGCTGTCCTCAGCTTTGTCGGCAGTATGGGCAATGTCCCCTTTGCCGTCGCGCTCTGGGGCGGTGGGATCAGCTTTGCGGGCGTCATCGCGTTCGTCTACGCCGACCTCATCACGATTCCTGTCCTCAACGTTTACCGGAAATACTACGGCTGGAAGGTGATGCTGTACATTCTCGGCATCTTCTTCGTGACGATGGCCTTCACAGGCTTCCTCATGGAAGAACTGTTCAACATCCTCGGAATTGTTCCAAACCTCGCCGGCGGTGAGACTGCGACCGAACAAACGTACTTTGAGATCAATTACACCTTCTATCTCAACATTATCGCGTTCGGGCTCTCCGGATTCCTCCTCTACGTCTACCGGCGTGGCCTCGGTGCCCCCGGCCAGTACCGCGATCCGGTCTGTGGAATGCGGACCGACGAGAAGGGACCGACCGTGACCCACGACGGGGAAACATACTACTTCTGCTCTCAAGCCTGTAGGCAAAAATTTGAAAAGAAGCCGAATGAATTCGCTCATCAGAAACCAGAATTTCAAGATCACAGTCACGACCACTAACGCCAGTAGAGTGGGATAGTCATTTGTCTAGATCCGAACTCTTTTTCATTATCAGTGGAGAGTGCTTCACAAATCAACACTTAAACCGCTCCCAGCCTGTTTTGCCCTATGACAAAAACAACAAGCGAAATCCAATCTCTCGGTCAGATTCTCGAATCGAGTACGTGGCTTAACTTGATACTAGCCATCCAGCTGGTGGTTGGAATCACTTACGTGTATGTGACAGGTGATACCGTGGGACGATGGACTCACTTCGTTATACCGTTTATTTGGTTTACCGCATCTGGATGGGTTTTATGGCATACCCGTCCCCCTACAACGAGCTGGATATACCGAGTCGGTGCCGGGTTATTTGTCGCAATCTACTTTCTCATTATGTTATATTTTTCAGGCTTAGTCGGCCCATCTACCTCCCACCTCGGGCAACTCACTGGGGCCACCGATTACGGCTTGACGTGGGGGCGCTCACTAGGCTGGAGCCCCGTTCTACTCTACACTGGGAATATAATTACAGCTACAATCATACCCTATCAAGCAGTCGGCCTGTTCGCAATGGCATATCTTGTATATGACGCAGTACTGAGCTTTTCTCAGTCAGCGGTTGGGGGCGTTATAGGAATCGTGGCGTGTCCGGCCTGCGTCAGCCCAATCGTGCTAGCACTTGTGGGCGGAGTGGGTGGCACTACAACGACAATATTGTTCGGTACCTATGGATATGAATTTGCGACAGTCCTATTTCTTTTAGGGCTAGCTATTCTCTATCATCGAAATCGGCTTGCGATAGTAGTCTCGCAGTTACAGGGGAGCTAACTCGATCGAATACGTTCTACCCACTTTGCGCCAGCGTTACAACGGTTAGCTGGGAGAATATTGACGGGTCGTGGGACACACAGAGGGGATAGACAGCCACACTGAACTGTTCGTATCTATCGAAACTGGTACAGTAATGACTCGCGAACACCAGATAATGAATGGTAGCTATTCCGGACTGAGGTGGAGTATATGAATAAACGGCGAGCGGACTTCCTCGCCAGTCTCCTTGTCACTGCTGTCCTCCTCATCGGCAGTGCGCTCGGTTGGCAAGCCTACCAGCAAAAACAATCCATCGAGCAAATGGGGTCGATGATGGGAATGGATTCATCGGTAGGGGCGATGCATGGGACGAACCCCATCTGGTACATCGGTGGGACTCTTCTCGTCTCAGCGGTCATTATTGGGGGATATCTTTTGATTCGGAACGACCTCACTAACACAGCTGTACCCGACGACACGCAGGCCAAGACGGAGAGTCAAACTGTTTCCGAGACGGATAACTCGCCCGAGGAAGCGGCCCAATCGAGCGGCGTTATCAATCCAGAATCTCAACCGCAGGCACGTGTGTTGGACCTGCTGCCCGATGACGAACGTCGTATCCTCGAGCCAGTCCTCTCCTCACCCGGCATCACCCAGATCGAATTGCGGGACCGATCGAACTTCTCGAAGAGCAAGGTGAGTCAGACAGTAAGTGCCCTCGAGAAACGTGGGCTGTTGTATCGTGAACGCCAGGGGCGAACGTATCGTATCTATCCAAGTGATGATTTACAGGAGAATCAGGCATAGTAACTACCCTGCTACGCAGTCGTTACTCGCTTTTGCTCGCACGTTGAGGACGGAACTCGCGCCTTCCATGGAGGAAATGACCTACTATCTTGGGGCAGTTGCCCCTCCACCCACGGACATTCGCCTTGTTTGACGGTCGAAACTTGGTGATCAGCAGTTCCCGCCCAATAGGGTGACTTATCAGACACTCTCCAGCCACGAGCCTCCTTTTTATATTGGACTGAGATAAGAAACTGTGGGTTCGCCCAAGCGACCCATTCGGTATCGTGCTAAAGCAGTGGCCCATCCGCCGCTCTGAGCCTTCAGAACGTTCAGAACTGCTCAGGCCGGTCGGTATCTCGACTTTGGATTGTTAAGAGCAAAGTGCTTGATTTATCGCCCCGTACATTAGATGCGGGGTGAAACCGAATGGCAACTGATCCCGTCTGTGGAATGGACGTCGACGAAACCGATGCAGCGGCTACTGCCGAGTACGATGGTCAGACGTACTACTTCTGTGCCGAAGGATGCAAGGACACGTTCACCTCGGCACCGGAGGAATACGTCTAAACGTCACAACCACCGAGAAAGCCCCGCGTCTGGCGTCGTAGCTTCCCCCTCAACCCACCCCCCTTTCCCCACCCCCGGTTCATCTTTCAATGACACAAAATGCGATTGACGACACGGATCGTGAGATCCTCCGACTCCTCGAGGAGAACGCACGTCGTTCGTACAATGAAATCGCTGAAGCAGTAAATCTCTCAGCCCCGTCTGTTTCGGCGCGTATCCGTCGATTGGAACAAGACGGCGTTATTCGTCAATTCACAGTCGACACCGATCGAACGCAGTACGAAAACCGGGTGCGTATCATGGTGCGTTTCCAATCTGTACTCGATAGTGCGGACTCACTTCGAGAGTCAGTTATCCAGGCCCCATACGTGGAACACGTATTCACAACTGCTGAAGGTGAGATTATCGCCGTGGCGACTCCACCACGCCCCACAATCGGAAGCTGGGTGCAACAAAATATTCCACTGAGTGATGTCCGGCGATACGATGTGCAATTGCTGTCGAGCATCACCCACTCCACGTATTCAAACGGAACGGAGTCTACACTTACATCCGCAAACTGTGGGAGCACGGTTCGCGAAGACGGATTAGCCTCGCGTGTTGGTGGTTCCCTCCAACAGTTTTGTTGCGAAGAATGTGAATCTGCATTTCGGAAACAGCATGAGGATTCCCCAGGATAACGGGGACTATTTTTTCAATAGGCCGAGCAGGCCAATTGCCGCAGGGTCTGCCCCCGAGCCGGTTCACGAAACGTGGGAAAAGCGGGGAGCTCCTCGAATTCGGCGGATATGAACGGTCGCATCTCTGAAAAACAGTTATAACGCTCTATACACGCTCTCGAACGTTCTCCTGCGTGGATTCACACCCACGTCGATAACCCCCGAGCGGTCCTACGAGTAACCGAGGAGAAAGACAATGACTAATTTCAAACTCGGCCGCTGGCTGCTGGTGGCACTCGCGATCATCGGACTCGCGTTCGCCGCCCCCGCGGTCAGCGCACACGGCACTGACACGACCGCAGACGACGCGCCCACGGACAATACCACCGCAGATGAATGGGCCACGTGGATGGAGGCACAGATGACCGAACACATGGGCCCTGGTAGCGTCGAGTGGATGGAGTCGCACATGGGTGTGACCGTCGACGAAATGGCCCAGGACATGGCTGACGAGGAATACCACGACGGGACTGACGACGACTACAACGGCGGGATGTACGGGCAGGGCCACTGCTGATAGGCCCTGACCGTTTCGATCGCTTCGACTGAACGCAATTCACCAATCCACAATAATGACGCAACTCACCACGCACATCGGACGCACTGCTCGTCGACTCACGATACTCGCTGTTCCGCTGTTGGTCGCGGCGACTGGAACGGCTGCTGCCCACGGTAGTGGAAGCTACGGCGGCGGTATGATGGGCGGCGGCTGGGGCGGAATGGGCGGACTCGGCGGCTTCGGGATGCTCGGAGGCGGAATGTTCCTCTGGCCGTTGCTCCTGATCGGACTCGTCCTGCTCCTCATGTACGGGACTAACCGCGAAGAACAGACCTCGAAGACGGATACTGCACTCGCTGAACTCCGCGAGCGCTACGCGCGGGGTGAACTCTCGGACGAGGAGTTCGAGAACCGACGATCCTCGCTCACCCAGTGAGTATCAACACCCTCCGTCCATGTACCCTTCCACGTCGTCCACATACATTCGTATTGCCGGCTGGCACCTTCAGGGGTGCTACAGCGACCACGAGAGAGTGGACTAGAATGACGGGGCGATTTGCTGGGTCAGCAAACGGACCTGGCCGGTTATGCCTCGTGCAATCGTCCATAGTATTGTGGAGAGAAAGAACGAACACACAAAATGTTGAAAAAGCAACTGAGCTAACCTGACGACAAGGACTCTCCGACTCCGTCGGGGACGACTCAAGCGATCTAAACAGACCTCGGCGTGCGTCGACTCCAGTCACAGACCGAGACGAAATGTGCGTCACGACAAAATCAACCACCACAATGAAGCACTCACAACACAATATCCGAATCGACTCACGAAAACAACGCAGACAGGCTGCCGAACGCCGACGACTCCGCGCATTCACCGCCTCAGAAGCGTCTGGCGGCGCTGGATTGACCGAAGCGGAAGCAACGAAGCTCATCGCAAGCTTGGAAGCCAAAAACACCCGATAGACCAATGACGTATACCATCACCACAACGATCGATGCACAGTTCGACGATGTCGTAACCGCAGTCACGACCGCACTACAGGACGAAGGCTTCGGCATCCTCTGTGACATCGACGTCAAAACGACCCTGAAGGAAAAGCTCGATGTCGACGTAGACCAATACCGGATTCTCGGGGCGTGTAACCCTCCACTCGCCCACGAGGGGCTCGCCGAAGAGCCGGAATTGGGGGCCCTGCTCCCGTGTAACGTCATCGTCTACGAGACGGATGCCGGTGACGTCGTCGTGAGCGCCGTCGACCCCCAGCAACTGGTCGGCATCACGGAGAATCCAGACCTCGACGAGATCGCGGTCGACGTGCACGAACGATTCGAGCGCGTCATCGCAACGGTCTCAGACGAGTTGGGAACGGTGCCAGAGGAGGAGTGACGATGTCTTCGTCGAATCAACTCGACACCACGACTATCGTGCTCCTGATCCTCGGGGCGTTCATCGTCCTCCCGTTGCTCACCATGGGGATGGGGTTCGGAGGGATGATGGGCTACGGAGGGATGATGGGCTACGGAGGGATGATGGGCTACGGCGGGACCACCAGCGGGTGGTGGCCGTTCGTCGGGATGCTCGTCCCGCTCATCTTCCTCCTCATCCTCCTTGGCGGTGGCTACCTCGTCGTCCGACGTGCGAATGAAAGCCAGACGTCTCGAAACCCCGCGATGGAGGAACTCCGCACGGCGTACGCTCGCGGCGACCTCACCGACGAAGAGTTCGAATCCCGCCGCGAGAAACTCGAACGGTCGGAGTAAACTCAACGAGTACACACCCAGGTGCGTATATCCGGAGCCTGTGTATTCGATTTCGTTCGTCAAGCTATTCCCTATCACCACTGTGTGAGCAGGACTTCGAATCGAAGAAATGGGAGACTCTCAGCTTACGATTCTGAATAGTAATGTGGTTAAGTTACAATACCGTAGTATACAATGTGACCGAAGTAATCCTCTTCACCCAAGAGACGTGCGGGGCATGCACAACACAGCGGGAGAAAAACGACGGCCTCGAGGACAAGTATCCGGACGTGCAGTTCCGGGAGGTCGACATCCGGAAAGATCTGGAAACGGCCGAAGAATACGGCGTCCGAAAGACGCCGACGACACTCGTCTACGCGAACGGAGAGCAGACCGCCGAGTTCATCGGCATCGTCGACCGGAACGACCTCGAGTCAGCCATCGAGCGCGCGACCCAGCAACCGTCTGGACTCGTCCAGCGCCTCGTCGATGCCGTGCGAAAATAACGACCAGCAGACCGATTCAAACCACATGACGAACTATAACCGACGTCAGTTCCTGGGAGTACTCGGTGCCGGCGCAATCGCCGGTGTAGGGATCACTCAGCCAGCGAGCGCACAGGAGACGCCCGTCGTGAAGATGGGCAACAACTACTTCGACCCGATCGGACTCCACGTCGAACCCGGCACGACCGTTCGCTTCGAGCTAGCGGCCGGAGCCCACTCGGCGACCGCCTACGAGAATCGGATTCCATCCGACGCCAGCGCATTCAACAGTGGAACCATCTCGTCGGGATCCTTCGAGTACACGTTCGAAGAGCCAGGCACGTACGACTACTACTGCATCCCGCACAAGTCGGTCGGGATGGTCGGCCGCATCGTCGTCGGCAGCCCCGGCGGCCCGGCCGAGGAGAGCTCAATCCCCGACGGCGAGGTCCCCGATAGCGAGACGATCGTCCAGAACGGCGCCGTGGCCATCGGCTCGGACGTCGACGGAAGCGGGAGCACCGGTGGCGGCATGATGGGGCCCGGCGGAGGGGGCATGATGGGTGGCTCGAGAGGCGGGTGGGGCGGCGTCCCGTTCGTCGGCGGGGCACTCGGAATGCTCGGCTTAGCTGGCGGACTCCTCTATTGGGCACTAGGACGAGGTGACGCATCTCCCGAGAGCGATGATTCCGCGATGGAAACCCTCCAACGCCGTTACGCACGAGGCGAGATCGACGAAGAAGAGTTCCAGAAGCGTCGTGAGCGGTTGGAAGACAGGTGAAACGCCTCGTCGATGTTCGGTAAGTCAGCGAATCGCGTCGGGTGCCCTCGATCGATCCGTCCGGCCGCGGATACCACCTTCGTTCGAGCGCGTCGTCACGTCGTTCGAGTTCCGCGGTAGTACACCCACACGGCGAGGAGTCCGACGACGAGGAGATAGCCGGCCCCCCAGCCGAGCGACGCAGCCGTGTCCAAGTCCGTCGTGAGTCCGGTATCGACCATCACGCGGACGGGATGGTAGCCCGGGAAGAGTTTCATCCACCACTCGGGTTCAGACTGGACGAACAGCGGGTCCTGAAACAGTCCGATATCGATCATCGGGAGGATCAACATAATCCACAGGCCGGCCAGGCGGTTGAAGACGGCGCCGACGAGCATCCCAATAAGTCCGTAGGTAACTGAAAGGACGAGCATCGCGGCGACGAACCACCACAGCTGTTCGGGCTGGAAGTCGATGAGCATCACCCCGACGGAGACAGCGACCACGACAAGCGTGATGACTGCAAGGACGCCGAACCGTGCGGCGATGACCTGCCGTGCTCGGTAGCCGACGACAGCGAGGCGGCCGTCCGTGTCTCTCGCCTCGCGCATTAGGAATAGACCGGCCAACCCGACGATGAACGAACTCGTGATCGGTGTCATGATCACGCCGTGGACCTCGGGCATCCCCCGCATCACGGTCGTCGTCTCGCCGTCGACGACCGTCCGGACCGGCATCTGGACGTCCTGGGTGACCGCGAAGGCGAGCGTGATGAACGACACTGGGAGGACGACCAGGAGCGCTACGAGGACGTAGTTGCGGGCGTGTTCCCGGAGCCCGATACCGAACGCCGTGGCCGTTCGGTTCACGCTGACCACCCCCCGGCCGTGCGCATCGTCGCACCGAATACGGCAGTCACGAGGACGAGCAACACGAGAAGGTACCCGCCGACGAAGACGAGGTCACCCGCAGCGAACGTACCGTCGAAGGCGGCCGACTGGAGGAGTTCCTTCGGATGATACAACGGGAAGTACCGGACGAAGTCGGGGACGTCCGCGGCGAGCGGGCTGTCGCCACTGAGGAACGCGTCCATCATCGCGAGGAAGACGACGACGAGCGACCCCTCGAACAGTCGCGGAAGCACTGCGCCGACGAGCGCACCGAGGAAAGCATAGACGACGCCCGCGAGCGCGAGGAACGCGAACACAAACAGGGGTGCTTCGACGTCGATCGTCAGCCAGAGGACGCCGAAGTTCACCCCCGCGACGACGATCGTGACACCCGCGAGAGTCGCCAGCCGCGTCGCGAGCAGCGTTCGTGGCGCGTACCCGGTCTGAACGAGCCGTCGGTCAGCCTCCCGGGCACTGATCATCTGGACCAGTCCCATCAGCCCGGCGATGATGGCGACGCCGAAGATCGCGCCGAGGAGGCGTCCCAGGTCGAGCGGAATCCCCTCGACGGTCGGCATTGACGGCAGTCCGGCCATCGCCTGGCCCCACCCCTCGATGACCACGAGCGGGAGCACCAGCGCAAGGACGACGTTCAGAGGTGTCCGGACAAACGTCTGGAGATTCGCCCGAACGCCGACGACGAACCTATTCATGTTCCCCCTCCGGGTCGCTCCTGAGTTCGCTCTCGGTCTCTTCGTCGGTCACGTCGTGAACCAGTCCGTCTCGCACCTCGAAGACGCGATCGAGTCGACTCCGCTCCTCAATTAGGTGGGAGATCATGACGACGGCAGTGCCGTCGTTCGCGAGGTCCTGGGCCATGTCCCAGAATCGCAGGTACGTCTCCCAGTCGAACCCCGTGTAGGGTTCGTCGAGCATGAGGACATCCGGGTCGTGCATCAACGCGACACTGAGGTTGACCTTCTGTCGGTTCCCGCCGCTGAGCTGGTCGACCCGGTAGTCAAGGTACTGCTCGAAGTCGAGTTCATCCGCCAGTCTTTGCTTCGCCGCGTCGATTTCCTCGCGCGTCATGTCGTAGCCAGCGCCGAACAGCCGGAACGTTTCTGAGACGGTTAGCCGATCGTAGAGCAGGGGTTCCTGCGGACACCATCCGACGGTTCCATGCCGTTGGACCGTGCCCGCGTCGTGGTCGAGAACCCCGACGAGAATCTTCATCAGCGTGGACTTGCCCGACCCATTCTCGCCGACGATGCCGACGATCTCGCCAGCATGGACCTCGATATCCGCACCGGTGAGAACGGGTGTCGACCGTCCCAACGGGAGTCGTGACCCGTAGGTTTTCTCGAGGGCGTTGCCTCGAACGAGCGTCTTGCTACCACCGAGCGTCTCCGTGGGCGCCGTGGTCGTGTCCATACGTAGAAAGACGTTCTACTCATTCAATCGAATTGTTGTTAAGAATCGAAAGTTAACTCCGTCAAAGTACCCAGAGATCGGGTTGTATCCCGAAGAGAGCAATGGATAGCCAACGATTTGGCATTCATTTTGTCTCCAAACAGGAGTAGACTTGGTCGGTAGCCGTGATGAAGATCAGCCACCTATCAGGCGCCGAGCATAGCGTTGATGCGGCTTGCGAATTAACGTTCGAGTATCCATGGTTCAGTGCTACATCTGTGACTCGGAATGCGCTCGCGACGATGAGGTGTTCGTCTGCGAGCACTGCGGGATCTCCTGCCACCGACACTGTATGGCGGAATACGACACCGATGTCTGCCCGAAGTGTGTCGGCGAGCCGATGATCGGAGCGATCGAGTTCTAGTCGTTCCTTGTCACTCACACACCGCCTTCAGCCCGGAGGCGGAGTATATCGATGGTCAGCTGGCGAAATGCGTTTTTGACTCGTGCCCGTAGCACAGGTATGTCTACGACCGTCGAACTCCCCAACGTTGATGAGACGTGCGCCTACTGCAGGTCGCGTATCTTCGACCACGACCCGATCTGTGTGCGCGACTGTACCGACGACTGCGGGTCGCCGACCTACTTCTGCAACTACGCGTGTCTCTCGACCTACGTTGACGAAAACAACTTGACGACTGGCAACGCGTGTGAGTGGTCGCCCGACGACCCCGACTGCTGCTGAGTGGATTCGCCCCAAGCAAGACACAGAGCGACGTATTAGCCGCCACCCAACCTAGGAACCACCAACGGAGCAGTACTGGCCGTCCAACTTTATGAATGCAGCCAACGAAGTCCGTAGTGGTTCACTATGTCAAAAGAGCGCACGTCCGACGGCCTGCTCCGCATCGTCCTGATCGTCCTCGCGGTGATCGTCCTGTTCCCGCTGTTGATGATGGTGTTCGCGATGCCGATGATGGGCATGATGGGCTGGTGGTGGGGTGGTGGCATGGCCGGCGGCCTCTCACCGCTGTGGGGTATCGGAATGATGCTCGTCTGGCTCGTTGTCCTCGTCGGCATCGGCTACCTCCTCTATCGCGGCCTCGTCGGTGGTGTCGGGTCGTCGCTGACCAGCGATAGAGCACTCGAGGAACTCCGAGTGGCGTACGCTCGTGGCGACCTCTCCGACGAGGAGTTCGAGGAACGGCGTGCGAAACTCACCCGCGAGGAGTCGCAGTAGTCTGCAATCATGTCCTCGACAGTACAGCGACGCGAGTTTCTCACTGCGCTCGGAGCCGGCATCGCAGGTCTCTCCGGATGCGTTGGAAATCTCCCGGGCAGTGGCGACGGCGTCGACAGGACGATCTACGTCGGAGGCTACCACTGGGGCTTCGTTATCATCGGTGCGAGTCTGTTCGCCTACGACGTTCTCAAGAAACGCTTCGTCCGCCGTGACGAACCTGATTCCATCTCTGACGGAACGATCATCTCCCGGCGAATCTTCGCCGAAGGAGACGCGGGTTCCGAACTCGACAACGATTAACGCCCCCAATCACTCGTGTTTCGACGATATCGACGCTGTTAACGTTCTCTTCACGGCGTGCGATTTCATCTGCCAATTCGTTTCACCCGGGTGATCGTGCGCGACACGGGGAACACGGGTCCTGAATGGGGTGACCAGAAGATCCAACAACAACGGAGTCTCTCACCATGGACCGAGTCAGTAAATATCGTTATGAGTCACTGGCGTCGCTTACGATTCCCGCTGAGCGCGGACGAACGCTCGCCGCAGGACGGTCAGCAGGACGTACGTCTCGTACTTCTGGTTCCGACAGTGGTCACACGGCTGCATCTCCGTTGTGATCTCCTCGATAGATTCCTCGTACTCCTCCGTGAGATGGTTCAGTGCCTCCGTGACCTGCGGCTGGATAGCATCCGTCATCTCCTCCACGGCGGCATCAGCCGAACCCGGTAGTGAGTACGAGAGGACGATCGTGTTCGCGTGGTAGTACTTCGTCGTGCCGCCACGCCCCTCCTCAAAGCGGACGACGTCTACGAGTCCGGAATCGCGGAGTTCGTTGATGTGGTGCCGAACGGTGTTTTCGGTCCGCTCGATCCCTCGATCGGTGAGTCGGTCGTGAACCTCGCCTGCCGTCCGTGCCTCATCGGCCAGTATGTCGAGGATCATCGCTCGCATTGGTTCGTCGATGGCGTCCGAAACGCGGGTATCCCTGATCGCGATGTCGTCGAGATGGTGGTCGGCACCGGAACTGCTCATAATGGGACTGTGAGACACGTGCGGGAAAAGGTAGCGGCGAACACTGCTGTCGAGCACTTCGACCGGACGACTGGCCTGCGGTCGGATCGAGTCGAAGCCCTAGACGACCTATTGGACTGTTCCAACGACCTATATCTCTATTCAAACATATCATCTAAAAAATGTATATGGCGGTCCGGGTGCTACGTAGAACTGTGATGAACGAAACGACCCAACTCCGTGTGATGGACTTCGACTGCCCGACCTGCGCGAGCACCGTTGAACGCGCCCTCTCGAACGTCGACGGCGTCCAGAATGTGAAAGTCCACTACACGACCGGCCGAGTCGAGATCGAGTACGACGACGACGTCGCTGACCCCGACGCCTTCGCACAGGCCATCGAAAACCAGGGCTACACGCCCCAGCCCGCCTAGACCAATGAACGCACAAACGATCACACAGTACTACCGGAAGAACCGGAAAGCCATCGTCACGGCGTCCAGCGGCCTCCTCTACGGTGGCGGCTGGAGCCTCGGCCACTTCACCGGCTTCGATACAGCGAGTGCCGGTATTCTCATCCTCGCGGCGATCATCGGCGGCTACGACATCGCCAAAACCGCCTACTACGAGGTCACCAACCGAACGCTCGGCATCAAGACGCTCGTGACCTTGGCGGCCATTGGTGCCATCGTCATCGGCGAATACTGGGAAGCTGCCGCCGTCGTCTTCCTGTTCAGCCTCGGCAGCTACCTAGAAGGCCGGACGATGCGGAAGACCCGGACGGCCCTCCAGGAACTTCTGGAGATGACGCCCGACACGGCGACCGTCCGTCGCGACGGAGACCTCCAAGAAGTACCTGCCCGCGACGTCGAGGAGGGTGAAGTTGTCATCGTGAAACCGGGCGGAAAGATCCCGGTCGACGGGAGCGTCGTCGACGGCGAGAGTGCCGTCAATCAGGCCCCGGTCACCGGCGAGAGCGCGCCCGTTCACAAGACCGACGGTGACGAAGTCTACGCGGGGACGGTCAACCAGGAAGGCGCACTGGAGGTCCAGACGACGGGTGCGGGCTCGGATACGACGCTCGAGCGCATCATCCGCCGCGTCGAGGAGGCCCAGGAGGCCCAGTCGCCCACGGAGAGTCTCATCGACCGGTTCGCGAAGTACTACACCCCAGCCGTCATCGTGCTCGCAATCGGCGCGTACGCAGTCACGCAGAACGCGATCCTGTCGCTCACCTTGCTGGTCATCGGCTGTCCGGGCGCGCTGGTCATCGGACCGCCGGTCAGCATCGTCTCGGCCATCGGGAACGCCGCCCGGTCGGGAGTCCTGATGAAGGGTGGCGAACACCTCGAACGTGCCGGCAAGATCGACCTCGTTGCCTTCGACAAGACCGGCACCCTCACGAAGGGCGAGACCACCGTCGCCGACGTCGAGGGGTTTGGCGTCGACGACGACGAGGTAATCTCGCTCGCGGCGACTGCCGAGAAGAAAAGCGAACACCACCTCGCCGACGCCATCGTCGACGCAGCACGCGACCGTCCGACCGCCGCAACCGATGGCGGAACTGCGGTCGCCCATTCCGATGCCGCGAGCGCCGAACACCGGTCGGTTCCGGATCCGGATGACTTCGACGTGGTCGCCGGCAAGGGTGTCGTCGCCCATACGGACGGCCACGAGGTCGTCGTTGGGAACCGAGCGCTGCTCGACGACCGCAGCATCGACATCCCGGATTACATCGCCGAGTACGTCCGTGGCCGCGAGGAACGCGGTGAGACGGTCGTCCACGTCGTGCGAGACGGCAGCATCATCGGCGTGATCGCGATGCGCGACGAACTTCGAGAGGCCGCTCCTGGCGTCGTAGCGGCGCTTCAGGATGCCGGCATCGAGACGGTGATGCTCACCGGCGACAACGAGCGGACGGCAAGTGCCGTCGCAGGGGAAGTGGGCATCGACGAGTACCGCGCCGAACTCCTCCCCGAGGACAAACAGACCGTCATCGAAGAATACCAGGCCGACGGCCACGTCGTTGCGATGGTCGGCGATGGCATCAACGACGCGCCATCGCTGGCGACCGCCGACGTCGGTATCGCGATGGGCGCTGCCGGCACGGACACCGCCATCGAGACGGCGGACATGGCGCTGATGGCCGACGACCTCGAACGCATCCCGTACGCGGTCACACTCAGTAAAGCGACGCGCTGGAACGTCCTCGAGAACGTCGGGCTCGCGGTGCTGACCGTGACCGTCCTGCTCGCTGGCGTGCTCACCAGTTACGTCACGCTCGCCGCCGGGATGCTCGTCCACGAAGCCAGCGTTCTCCTCGTCATCCTCAACGGGATGCGACTGCTCCGACACTAATCTCCACAACCAATGACAACAAATTCACCTGCGACTGACGCGACGCACACTAGCACCGACTGGCAGGTCGACTACGACGCCGACCCGATCGAAATCCGCGACCCCGTCGCGGAGGCCCTCGGCGTCCTCACATCAGGCGATCCGTTCGTCGTCACCTACACGGACGCGGTGAAAGAGGCCGGTCACTCCTGTCCGACTGCCTCGGGCGCCTACCGGATCGTCCAGCTCGGGCTCGATGCCCTGTATCCCGATGACTATCCAATCCGAAGCGAAATCGAAGTCCAGGCAGCCGGCCCGCGAGACGATGCTGCGTACGGCGTGATGGGGCGCATCATTTCGTACGTGACTGGCGCGACCGACGACGACGGATTCAGCGGGCTCGCCGGTGGTCACGGGAGCCGTCGTGATCTCCTCGTCTTCGACGCGTTCGACCCGGGCACGCACGAACCGACGTTCCGGTTCCGGCGAACCGATACGGACGAGACTGTTGAAGTGACCTACCACGTCAGCGACGTTCCCGACGGCGGCCCCGCAATCGGGAATCTCCAGCGGATTCTAGAGGGGTCCGCGAGCGAGGAGCAGCGGGCGGCATTCGCCGAGGCCTGGCACCGGCGCGTGCAGGTCGTCCTCAACGACGATTCGCTGTTCACCGTCGAAGCGGTGTGAACACGACAGTGCAGCCCTCGTACGCTATATGAATTCACTGCGGTATACTGTCGATATCTTCGAGCGCCTCGATAGCAACGTCTCCTAACTCTCCAGCCTGATATGAGAATACCGCTCTCGCACCATCTCATCGAAATTATCTACGCTACTGATTCGATGGGGCAATCCGCTCGCTGATCTCGATCGGGCGACAGAACAGGTGACTGTCCGAACGGAAGAACGCCGGTATGGAAAGAAAATGGTCGTCGTCGAGGGGTTCGAAGGTGGCACCGATCTCGACTCACTCGCCTCAGAACTGAAATCTACACTTGGAACTGGTGGCACCGTCAAAGAAGGGCACATCGAACTCCAGGGCGATCACGAGGAACGCGTCCGCGAACTTCTCAAAGCAAACGGATACTCCGTCAGATAAAACAGTACGATTCTTCATATCCTGTAGAACACTCCACTGGTTCCGTCGTTACCGACAGCATCAACTAAACGATTTGGTAGAGGAGCACTCACAGCGTTCGGGGGTCCGGCTCAACGATCGTAGCAAAGGCGACGTTCTGTTGCACCTGTTCGATCTCAACGGTCGGTTCGTCACCGGGCTGCCCCTCCGGAACGATCACGACGTAACCGCGGTCAACCTTCGCGATGCCGTCGCCCTGGTCACCAATCGTCTCAATCGTCACCTCCCGAATCTCACCCTCTTCAACAGGCGGCTCGGGGGGTCCCTGCTCCTGAGTGGTCGGGGAGGTCTCAGACGATCTGTCCGCGGACGGTGTATCGGATAGCGCCGTTGTATGCCCGGTTTCGAGAACAGCGATTCGATACGTTTCACCGGGTTGAATAGCGTCGTGACGTACCTCACTCGCTGGAACCTCGAATGTGCAGCTTCCGTCCTCGGACTCAATAGTCGCAGTAAATACCGAGCGAAGTGTATCAGGGATGTCGACCATCACGAGAAGATTCAGTATCCGACGCAAATAGTCGTTCCTCACGCCGTCAGTCCGGCGCGTAAGCATCCTCAATATAGTCACGAAGGTCATCGGGCGTCGTCCACGTGTACGCACGATCCACCCGCTCCATCGAGAGGAGATAGTGTGCGAACATCCCGTCGTAGGCCGCGTACTGTTCCTCCTCAGTCTCGTACGTTCGATAGAAGGCTCGCGTTCGCTCCCGATAGGTCGGCTGATCGATGTAGCCCGCTTCCCACGCGTGTCCGCCCTGGGAGTGTTCGTACACCCCGACGATATGATCCGCGTAGCTGACCAACAGCTTGAATTTCGACGTGAAGAACTCCGAGATGT
Source organism: Natronomonas salsuginis (assembly GCF_005239135.1). NCBI lineage: Archaea > Methanobacteriati > Methanobacteriota > Halobacteria > Halobacteriales > Natronomonadaceae > Natronomonas > Natronomonas salsuginis. Next base: position 115,169 of record NZ_QKNX01000005.1, on the reverse strand, counting down.
CCAGAATATCGTCCATCAGGAATGCGTCGACACCATCATCGGAGTTTGAGGCTGCGGCATCGCTCGCAAGTTGGTCGCGAACAGCCTCCAATCGTGGTCGCTCCTCCTCACCGTAGGAACCGAGAACGAAGTAGGACGTGTTGTTGATGAATCGTCCGAGGTCCTCGTGCATCGCGGTCTGGATCGCCTCGACCCGTTCGGGTGTGAGCGTCTCGCCCGGCTGGTCACCCAATTTGTCGATGACGGGACGGGTAGCGTCGTCGTTGGTCATACTGGGTAGGATTCACTACCGCCACCTAACGGTACGGAAATACGACCGGAAGTGGAATGCCCCGGCACTCTGGGTACCACTTCGAGTTTCACCGAAATGGTTATCTGACCAGGGGACAAACACTGAGACACAATGTCCCGGCCTGACGCCACCCCGCTCACGCCAGCCGAGAACGCGGCCGGCCTCGATCCGATCGCAGCGTTGAGTGCCCTCGACGACACGACCCGCGCGAATATCATCGGGACGATTGTCGGTCATCCGAAAGGCGCGCCCTCGAAGAAAGAACTCGAATACTACAACCCGAGCGTCGCCGCGTCGACGCTCACCGACCACCTCATTCGGCTGGAGGAGGTGGGGCTGATCAAGGCCATCGAGCGAGATCGTGAGGGGCTCGAGCGGGGCCAGCCATACCGGTTCTTTCAGCTCACCAATGCCGCCCGCGAGCTGTTCGACCGGAACAACCTCTTCGAGCCCGATGCGTACCGAGAGCTATTCGCCGAAGTCGAGAAAACGGACGAAATCAAGACCGCCGAAGACGTCGACCGTCCAGATGAACGGAACTGAAATAGACCGCGGAGCGTGCGTTTTGCTGAACGGAGAGCTCGACATTCGAGATATTCTGGAAATGTAACCAGCGCAAAGCCCACAATGGAGATCAGTCTCGATTTCGATTCAGAACAGATGAATCGTAACAGAAGGCACGCATCAATTCCATCCTCCGAGGCTGTGCTACCCCAACTTCGCAGTTTGGATTTCTACAAATCACTAGTTCGCTAACATGATAGGGGGTGATCGGTTCGTCTCTCCCGCAAATGAGCCGAAATCCGGCCGTAACGCCCGAATTCTGATAGGTTTCAGACGGCACCCCATTTTGAGTTCGCTCGCACCAAGAGGTTGAGTTTGGGAACTGCTTATTGCATTCTGCCTATTACTGGCTGCTATGGCTGACTCAGAACCGGGTACTGAGGCGTGGAGGAAACATGCGAGCGCCTTCGACAGAGTTCAGGCAGTCAGCCAGTCCCTTTCGACCCCCCGATCAGCTTCATGGATTGCGGCAGAGGCAAGCGTCTCTGAACGCACTGCTCGTGAACATCTCAACCGCCTCGTTAAGATGACGGTCCTTCTCGAATTCAACAATAAAGGGACAAAGGCGTACGCTGCTGACCCGATCTATCAGCGATTCCAAGTAGTCCGTGAGCTCTTGGATGAGCACGATTCCGACGGGCTCCTCGATTTGAAAGAAAATCTCTACGCTCAAATCGAAGCGTGGCAGAAGGAGTACGAAGTGAATTCACCTGAGGGCCTCCGTGAACATGCTACTAGGATCGACAACACCGAGCGAACAACAGAGATACGTCGAACAGCGGCTGAGTGGGACATCACCGAGTACCGTCTCGATGTCGTTGAGGACGTGATTGACAACTACGTCACGTACATGTAGATTTGAGTGATTCCCGACCGCAACTACCGCGAGGATCTCACACGGGAAAGTGCCTGAAAGATTCAGAATCTTGCCCTCTTTCAGGCACCAGAGATGGTTTGCACTCCGCGTAAACCTGGGTTTGGAATATTCCAACTTAAGCCCTATCAGGCTAGTCCACCTAAAACCAGCTATGGAAGACGACACGGAGCGTGTCTGGTTGGTCGAGCGAACGTATTCTGACGACGAACAGAACTTGATTATCCTCGTCTACGCAACCCCAGATGGCAAGCAATACTTCAGAAAAGAGCGTGCGCTGACGAGCTTCACAGATATGCGCGATACGACCGCTGCACTGGATGTTGATCCAGACAACTTGGGTGCTGTCGAGGATGAAGCCGAACGCAAACAGTACGCAGCTGAAGCCAAGCGAATGGCAGAAACTCACGCCCAAGATGACCCGATCTAACGAGCCTGTACGCGTTCATAATCCTTTGAAGAGCGACGAACGGCCTAACCGGGTAGAAGTCCGGTGTATTTTATCGATGGATCTCCTTCCGTCGGGCATGAGAGAACTCGTTTTCGCCCTTGATTACGATCCAGGGTGGAATACGCTTGCGGATACGTTGGCTGATTTCCCCGATGCTCGGGTCCGGTCGCTGTCTCTCCATGCCACAGCAGATAGCCTCTGGCGCGTTGACCATGCAACTGGCTCACCCGACGCTCTCTCGGCTATCGAAGACGCGTTTCTCACTGCCGACTACTACGCAGACTGTCTTGCTACTGAACCGTGTGGAGCGGACTCCGAAACAGAGGTTCTCGATGAGACGGACGATACGCTCGTCCTTTACACGTACTGGCAACGAACACCCGTTTGTACGTCCATCCCGCACCTCGCGCTTGAGCATCTCGGTGATGGATTGCTCTTCGAAACACAGCATGAACAGCGCCGTCACACCTGGCGTATCATCCATCCTGAAGACGCCGATATCCACGGTTTCTTCGACGCCTTACACGCAGAACTCTCGGCTGACGTCAATGTAGAAATCATCCGGCTGACGGGGCTTTCAGCAACGAATACTGCCACGTTCTCCGCTGAGGAGGGTACGCTGACCCGTGAACAGCGCGAGGCGCTAACCGCTGCTGTTCACCATGGGTTTTACAACACCCCTCGGGAGATTGATCTCGGTGAACTTGCCGAAGAACTCGGCCTCCCCCGGTCAACGCTCACGTACCGTGTACGTCGGGCTGAAGCCGAAATCATCAAGCAGTACATGAATCACGATCCGGTTTCACCCTCAGACCCCACCTCGTGATTAGCATACTCTAACTCGCTTTTAGAATATTCCAAATTAAGTCTTATCCTGTCAGTCCTCTACTCTACCAGTATGAGTGATACGGACGACACGGAGGAAAACAACACACAGTGGAGCGGACAGTGGTACCTCTTCCCACCGATACGAAATGCGCTCATCGCAGGCATGATAGCGATTCTCACCTTCGGACTCAGCCTCTTCGACTACCTCCCATTACTGGCCGAAAATGGCCTGTACGTAGTAGCAATGCTGCTCGGAGGTTTCCACTGGGCGCAAGAAGGGTTCGAAGAGTTGGTTGAAGAATACGAAATCGATATTGAGATTCTGATGTTAGCCGCGACCGGTGGCGCAGCCGCGCTCGGCCTGTGGGAGGAAGCAGCGTTCCTCGTCATTCTGTATGGCGCTGCGGAAGGCGTTGAGGAATACACGTTCGCACGGACCCGCGCCTCAATTCGAAGCTTGCTCGATCTCGCGCCTGAAGAAGCGCGTCTCATCACAGACGGAACCACGCAAATGGTCTCTGCACGAGAACTCGACATCGGCGACCTGTTTCGCGTCAAACCTGGCGAATCTATCCCGACCGACGGGCGTGTCGTCGATGGTCGCTCCACGGTCGATCAGGCAGCGGTCACCGGCGAATCCACCGCCGTCGATAAACAAGAGGGCGATCAGGTGTTCGCAGGCACCGTCAATCAGGAAGGAGTCCTCGACATTGAAGCGACCACCACCTTCGAGGACAACACGCTCTCGAAGATGATCCACCTCGTCGAAGAAGCACAGGAAGAAAAGGGGAAGTCCCAGCTGTTCATCGAGAGATTTGGCGGCGTCTACTCGCCGATTGTTCTCCTCGCTGCCCTCGGGCTCATGATAGCACCGTTCGTTATCGCCCTGCCGGACTACTGGGCACGACGCGCAATCGTTCTGCTCGTCGCGGCTGCCCCTTGTGCCTTGGTCATGTCTACGCCCATCGCCATCGCATCCGGTATCGGGCGCGCTGGACGTGAAGGCGTGCTTGTCAAGGGGGGTATCCACCTTGAGAACCTCGGGAAAATCGAGGCCATCGCCTTCGACAAGACTGGAACTCTCACGCGGGGTGAACCAGTGGTTACGGATGTGATTGCGTTTGAGGGTACCGAAGACGACGTGCTTAGACAGGCAGCGAGCGTCGAACAATACTCCGAACACCACCTTGGAGAAGCGATCATGAACGCCGCGGCTGAACGCGGACTCGAACAGACCGAAGTGTCCGAATTCAGCTCGATCACCGGCTACGGCGCGCAAGCCCAACTCATGGAGGAAACCGTCTATGTGGGGAAGCCAGGGCTTTTCGAGCGGTTCGACCTCGACGTAGAAGGGTTTTCAGAGGTTGAAGACCTTCGAAACGAGGGGAAGACCGTCGTACTTGTTGGAACACCTGACCGGATCATGGGGGTCATTGCACTCCGTGATGAACCGCGACCAGAGGCGAAAGACGTCATTCGTGAGCTTCACGAGATGGGCGTTGAGGTTCTCATGCTCACGGGAGACAATGAAGAAACGGCGCAGGCAATCGCAGCAGAACTCGGGATTGACGATGTCCGAGCGGACCTGAAACCGGAGGAAAAGGTCGATGCTGTCAAGGAACTCACGAAGAAGTACGAAGCGGTCGGGATGGTCGGCGACGGGATCAATGATGCACCGGCATTGGCCCAAGCCACGGTTGGCATCGCTATGGGAACTGCAGGAACGGATGCTGCGATTGAGGCTGCTGACATCGCCCTGATGGCGGATGATATCACGAAGGTGACGTATGCGCTTCGGCTCGGCAAGCGTGCACAGGGGATTAGCCGTCAGAACATCGTGTTCTCGCTGCTCGTGTTGGCCGTACTCATCCCCGGAGCGCTGCTCGGTGTACTCGGTATCGCTCTTGCAGTAGTCGCGCATGAAGGCTCCGAACTGCTGGCCATCGGGAACGGACTTCGAGTGAGACGAGGCTAAAAGAGGCGCAGGTGTACTCGGGATGGTACTGGCCGACGGATACTACGCTTGAATCGGCCTTTCGGGAGTTACCGGTGTCGGGATGGCGTTACACTATCCGAACCTGGATTCGGTAGTAAGTGACGCAGCACATCCGCACTGGCGCTCAACTGGGCTTGGTCGTCAACTGACCGATCTGCGGGCTTCACCTGATGATAGCTGATAATCTTTAAGGTTGGTTCGTTCCGGAAATTCGGAAATCACACACTTCCATTTATTTGCCTGGCAGTTCCCGTCGACGCACCCATGATAACAGATGCACGCGTCCTGCAACCAGAATTCATCCCTCGGGAGGTGCAACACCGAGATGCCGAAGTCAACTACCTTTCCAGCGTTCTCATCCCCATTACGGAAGGACAACGAGCTGACCCGGCACTTCTCCACGGCCCGTCAGGTGCGGGCAAGACCTGTATTGCACAGTTCTTGGTAGAACAGTTGCGTGAGGAAGTGGTTAGCCTGAATTACCAGTACGTGAACTGCTGGGAGGACCACAGCCGCTTCAAAACCCTGTACAGGCTGCTGGATGGGATCGGCCGAACCATTGATGTTCACCGGCAATCCACACCGAAGGACGTCCTGCTTGAACGGCTTCGGAAGGCTGACGAGACGCCATACGTCGTCATTCTGGATGAAGTAGACCAGTTAGAAGACAAGTCGCTACTGTATGATCTATACCGGATTCCGCATCTTACGATGATCCTTATCTCCAACGATGAAGAGGAACTCTTCGCGGCTGTTGATGACCGGTTGAACAGTCGTCTTGCTGACTGTGAACGCATTCGTTTCCGCTCATACTGGGAGGGAGAACTCGTTGCTATTCTCAGTGATCGCGTTCGGTGGGGACTCACAGATGGGGTTATCGACACCCCTCGATTAGAGTTGATTGCAGCAAACGCGGGTGGAGACGCTCGTGTTGCAATCGGTATCCTTCGTCGATCAGCACGGAAAGCGAAAAACGAGTCAGTCGATGAGATCACCGCCGACATTATTCAGGAAGAGACTCCGGAAGCGAAATCGGAAATCAAGCAGAAAACCATAGACCGACTCACAACGGACCAAGAACTCCTGTACAACATCATCACGGAGCACGGGGAGATTACCCCACAGAACCTCTATGAGACGTATTGTGCTACTGCGAGTGACCCGAAAACCAAGCGGATGGTCCGGAATTATCTATCTAAACTCGAACACTACAATCTGATCCGCGCTGAAGGGAACACAAAGGCCCGAATCTACCGGACGAGAGCATAACGCGACACCGCTCAGCGTGCTCACCTGGTCGATTGGTGACGGATTCGGAAATTACACGCGGCTGCCTATTGTCTCCCGTCTTCTCACTCGAATCGTGATGAGCGGTCCATCCAGAGACACACCTATCGGAGCGGACTCGCCGTCTCCGAATCCCGACCAGGAAGCGCAACAGATCGTGCGTCAGCGCGTCACGAATCGTGCGTTCAACGATTGGTACAGTGAACAGCAATTCCAGACGAACATCCTCGAAGGGAAGGCGTATTTCAACGGGCCATCGCCACCAAAAGACCCAGAGCGTCATTCACCGAGCAAACTCCTTCAATGTCATCGGAAAGCCAGCTACGCCCGGAAGAACGCGCCACGCGAAGGCACCCCGCCGGAAGGCCTGTTCTGGATTGGCTCCGAGTTTGAAGAACAGGTTATCGTCCCATTCCTGCAGCACATCACCACTCCTGAAACGTACGTAGCGAACTCACTCTGGATTGACACCGAGTTCGTCGTCGATGGTACTTCACTCCAAGTGCGCGGGTCAACTGACCCTGCAATCGTGAATGCCGATGCAGAGCCGTTGTTCCTGACGGAGATTAAAACGACGACCTCCGTCGATCATTTATCAGGCCCGAAACCGCACCACCGGGCGCAACTCCACGCGTACCTATACGCCCTTAACAACGAGTACGACCACTCAATCACGGACGGGATGGTTGTGTACGGGAGTCGGACAACACTGGACATTGAAGCGTTTCACATCGAATTCGATCCCGTGTTCTGGGAGCGCGTTGTAGAATGGATGGCTACTCAAACCGAGTACGAACAAGCATGTGAACTCCCTCCAGCCATACCTGAGCGCGACTGGGAGTGCAACTACTGTTCGTTCAAGCATCGCTGCGGTGAGGCTGATTCACCGTACGCAGATACCGGCTCTGACGGTCTGCTCCCCGTGTTCGATCAGTACGACCGGCACAACCTCCAAGAGTACATAGACGCACACAAGGAGCGTGATGCGCGTCTCACACCGACACTCGCTCACCAATTCCCTGATCTTGCCGAGGAGTACGGAGTCTACAATTGGCGGTGTTCTGGATGTGGTGGCTCATTCGAATGGAATACCGTTGATTGGGACGGCAACACAGACGATCTCCCCTTCTGCCCGGATTGTGCTGAAGCAGGAGACCTCGTTACGTTGAGTGGTCCTGAAGCAGGTTCGCAACTTAACGCTGACCGTGAGTGAAAACAATACCAGACTAGGTACTCAAGATCCTACTCGTCTGCGTCGTTTTCTTCCTCATCTGGTTCAGTGCCCCACTGCTCAACTCTGCCGAAATCCTCCTCAATCATGAACTCATCGTCGTATTCTGGTTCATCCCCGGTATCAACGACGGACTCTCCAAACGGATCTTGATACGGTGTTCGGTCATCCAACCGTGCTAATTCATCTTTGTGATCTTCGACCCAATCGAGTAAATCAGGTAGTTCGCTTTCAACGTCTTGCTGGTAGTCAAGGATCGTCTGAACGGCGTGGATGAGACCCTGACTCTCCATCTGGCGTGCAACGCGTTTCCCGCGCGTCGTGATTCGGTATTCGTTGTTCACACTAGTTTCATCAGTCTCCATCCCGGGAACCACGAGCCCCAGTCCACGGGCTTCAGTGAGACGGAGAGTGAGCGTTGACGAGCTGATCGTGAGGTACTCGTTCAAGTGTTTGAATCGTCGTCCGTCCGCCGTTGAGAGGAGCGTAAGAATACCGAGTGCGCCACGTTTCTGAAGGAAATCACTAATCGACTCAGAGTCGGGCATTCACCGCATCGTTTCGCGTGGACCCCCTTAGAAACTGAAGATAGATTCGAATCGCATTATACTTTGGTCTAAACCGCAGTCATTTCCGGATTCCTCTGTACGGTTCTCGGCTTAAACCACGCAGTACGTACGTTTATTTGGCAATTCGGAAATCGCACGCGCGAAAATATGCTTCGATTCAAAGTAACACTCTGGCACGCCATGCTCGGTTCCCTGCCCGGCCCGGTTCCGATCCGGTCGCAGTTCGGGAGCCACGCGTGGATGCCTGTTCGCTCCGGTGTTACTCAATCGGGACGTGATTCACGGTGGTGGTGTCGGTGACGGCTACCGACGATCACAGTTACTATGATGAGATCCTGAGCTCCATCGAGGAGCAGACAGAGGACTTGTGCCACATTCACGACCACATCACCCGCGTCATCACGAATCTCGACATCGATGAGGACTGGTTCACCGGGTACGATGATCCAGGTCGTGCGAAGTTCGACTTGGAATCGATGGTTCGGTTGTTCCTCTACAAGTACGCGCGCGAGTTCAATCAGTCAGAGCTCGCGCGCCGGCTACGCGGGGCTGCGTACGTGTACCTGCGTCTCGGCTTCGACCGGCCGATCTCTCAGCAGATCATCAGTCACAACAAGCGCAATCGATTCGACCCGGCAGAGCGCAAGCTACTACGAGACGCTGCTGAAGCCATTCGAACGGTGTGTGCCGAGCACGATGTGATCCGGACGAATGAACCCGCGCTTGATCCGGAAGACGTCCAGCACGACCGGGTCAGTGAAGCGGAGATTATGGATGCGGTGAAGCGCGCGACTGACCTCGGGTTCAGTGAGTTCACCGCGGACCGCGCGAGTAACGCGACGTACCCGTTGGAAGCGTACTTCGAACGGCAAGGCTACCTGAACATGTCTCGTGCCGGGACAACGACCGCTTCACGACGGTTCGCCCGGCTCAGTGAACGGGAGAAGGTCCCGCACGGGTCGTCGCATAACCGCACGATGAAGAAGATCGCCAAACCGGAATCCCAACTCACATTCGACGAATTCGTGACGGGAAAACAGCAACCGGAGTGGAAGCGAATCCGTGACGAAGTACTGGAGCCGTTCCACGCAGGCGTTGAGAACATCCTGAACGAGCTCACCGATGAGGACTACGCTGAGGCAGGATTCACAGAGCCGGTTCACGCGGCGATTGACATCACCGCATGGAATTTCTATGCTTCGCCGTTCATGTCCAAGAAGGAGGCCCGCAAGTCCGACAAGACCCCCATCAAGGTGACCATCAAAGGGAAGGAGAAACTGATAGATCCTGACCACCCCGACTTGGTATCTGGGCTCAAGGATAGCGATGAGCGTGGATACAAGTTCGCCACGATCACGATTATCGCTGAGAACACACCGATTGTCCTCGGTGTAGAACCTGTGCGTGATCAGCGACGGTGGGAAAACGAGATGGGATGGGACATCGAGCGGACGTCTCGCGCTGATATTGTGGAGAGCTTGCTAGAGCAGGCTTCCCGTCACGTGGACATTCACAAGGTGTTCCTCGACCGTGGATTCAGTAGCAAGGAGACCCGTGACGTTATCGACCGGCGTGAGTTACTGTACGTACTCGGAAAGCCAGCTCGCGCGAAGGTAGATAAGGAGAACATCGAGGAGATCAAGGACCACGACGTGTACAACAGTCGTATCGGGCACGGCACGCACGAATACGACGGTCGTGAGCACGACATTACGTACGTGTACACGCCGTCGAAGAAGGACGAGGACAAGTACGCGGTGTTCACGATCAACGAGCACGTTGACCATCACCGCGCGGAAGCGTTGCTCGGCCAGTACAGCCAGCGGATGGAGATCGAGAACGAGTACAAGACCATCAAGAAGCACTTCCTGCCGACGTCGGCGTCGAAGGATTACCGGATTCGGTTCCTGTACTTCGTGATTGGAACGCTGCTGTACAACGTGTGGCGTATGGCGAACTTCATCCTTCGAGACGCGGTGGATGTCGATCTCGGTGAGCACCCGCCGATCCTTGCGGGCGAGCTTATCGAGTTGGTCGCGTTCTGCCTGTTCACCCCTCCTGACTGAACAGCGGTTTTCACTGTGGTAGCCAATCCCCGGAGCGGCAGCTGTATTTTCTGAGTAGTGATTTCTCCCGATTTTCGACTGATTTGTGACCCAATGGTACTCTAACTGGCAGTTCTCCCTGCAGTTCCGTCTTCACGATCTGGTCGGACTCCTGAAACGCTGGTGATCCCCTTGTTTCGCTTGTAGAAATGCCAAACAGTCAGGTTGGGTCTACCCACACAGTTTCGGAGGATAGACCAGTTTTGGATCGAACCGCCATCAAATCGTGGTGATTCTCACCGGTCAGGCATCGGTTTTGAATCTTTACTCTCGAACTACCAGACGAGCGTACGAAATTGCGTGGATTTTGGCGCTGCTGGATACGGTTGTCACTCTTGAGCGGCGGACCCAGCGAGATCTCAGCGGGTTAGTCGTGTGGAATCAACGACGAGGCAACGAGCTCAACACACTCACCCGCAGTCAACACTGGTGCGTAGTCCATCTCACCTCCCACACCCGCTTTCAGCAGGAAGTCGGTGAGCCGCCAGATATTGTACAAGAGGACCGCGAACACGAAGTAGAATAGGCGAACACGGTAATCTTTCGAGGAGGTCTTCGCGAGAAAGTCACCTTTGATCGATTTGTACTCACTCTCGATCTGCCACCGGCGGCTGTAGCGCTGACAGAACGTCTCGGCCTCGTCGGGTCCGACTCGGAGATTCGTCGCGAAGACGGCCGTTCCCTCCCCACTCGTCGACGGCACGTACAGGAGCCGCATTGGATGCGATCCAGATTCTACGTGGACAGAGGCCGACTCCACAGCGACTTCCTGGTCGTCTTTGTCCATTTGGTCAAACACCTCCCGTTCGGAGCTAGAGACCCGCTTCGGAATGAGGTAGTTCACATCGAGGTTTGAGAGCGTCTGGAACACTTGTATCGAGTCAAACTCTCGGTCACAGAGTACTGTCTCGATTGGAACGTGTTCTTTCGCTCGTCGAACAAGCCGTCGCACAGTACGATGTATCTGATTCGACGGGTTATCGTCCCATTCAGAACTTTCTCGAACCGGTTCCACGGCAAGAACGAGCGGGATATTCTGTCCGATGATCGAGAGCGTTGCGAATTTGAAGGCCCGACTGTCTCTATCCTTCGTCCCGCTGACCATCGGCATGTCCTCAACGTCCCCGTAATAGGGGATAGTCGTGATGTCGATCGCAGCGGTAACCGGCCGACGGAACGATGCTTCAGAGGCGATCACGGAGAGTAAGCGATCCATCGTCTCATTGAACCCGTTCACGAGCTCTTCAGAATCGAACTGCTTGACGGTGCGAAGGTGGGTGTCGCCATGTGGGCTGTACTCTTCACCCCGCCGGTACTGGAAGCGAGTCGCTCCCTGCGCGGTTCCGCACCGAACCATCCCCATGAACGTCTGTAGCTCGAAAAATTGCGTGTCCTCGTAAGAGGCGTTCGACGCCCGATCAGAGTCGAAATGACCGAAGGCGTGATCACGCGCGAGGCGTGTTATCTGGACGATTTCGTTCTGTGAGAATGATTCGTCTTCTACCGAGTCTATGTTTTCTTCAGTACCATCGACGATCTCTTTCTTGGGGCGAACCTCAGACGCTGAGATATCGCGATCGTGAACTTCTTTGATAACAAAGTGGGCAGCAGCGTGGACATATTCGTGGGTCTCGTCGTCGAATCGATTTCGCCACGCTCGTGAGAAGGCCGATTCGTCAGGTACTCGGGTGAAGCCGAGAATAGTGGCGACTTCCGGTTGCCGGGTGAGTCGTCGAGAAAACTCGGCGTACGAATCTCCGGTGATCTCCATGAAAACGAACGAGAGGATCATTGCTCGAAAGGAGAGTGGCGCAGGATGCCACGCTGGATACTCGTCTTCGATCGCGTCTATCGAGTGATCGAGGTTCTCGAACGCAGTGACGAGATCGGTTTCTTTGAACTCGTTACGGATGGTGATCCCTAACTGGTACGCTTCGCACAGAGTGCATTCAAAAGTTTTCACTAGAAGGTGAATCGTCAGAGGTGCTCATACAATATACTGAGGAAGGTTACAAAATCAACGATTTGAGTGGAAACGTTGAGTAGAACACGTATTTACAGCTAGATTGGAATTCTATTCAAGTGATATATGCTGACTTGATTGTGGTCAATACCTCACAGTGTTACTGGAGAAGAGCACCCACGTAAAGCACAAAGAGAGCCAGAACAACGGAATTGGCTCTGTTGAAATTCTCTGAGAGTTGCATGTTCGTCCTGTAATACCACGAAATGAAGGCTCTCCCGAAATCGCAGATTCTCCGGTTTACTGAGAAAGCTATCCATCTGGCCCGGCGAGCAGTCTTTCGATACTCCTCGAAGCTCTCCAAACACCGCTATACACTCCCGCAACACGTTGGCCAGTTGTGTCTCAAAGTTCGGAAGAACACAACCTACCGTGGCCTGCTTGACGAATTGATCGAGATGCCACGTATTCGTCGTGTTCTCGGGCTAGCCGAGCTTCCTACTCCATCAACGCTCTGTAAGGCATTCAATCGACTTGAGATGGCCGTATGGCGTATCATATTGATTCTCTCAGCGACCCTACTTCCGGCAAACGGCGTCGTCGGAATTGATGCGTCAGGATTCGACCGCAGTCACGCTTCGAAACACTACACGAAACAAGCTGAACTCACGATTCAGCAACTCAATGTGACGTTATTGGTCGATACGAAAGTGAACGCAATCCTCGATCTCCACGTGACGACGACACGAAAACACGATAGCCAGATCGCTCCGTCGTTGATCAAGCGCAACCTCGAGAGTATTGACGTTCTGCTCGGTGACAAAGGCTACGACGACCAGAAAATCAGACGACTTGCCCGTCAACACGAGGTTCGTCTACTGATCAAGCATCGAGAGTTCACATCGCTCCATAAGGCATGGAAGGCGCGCTTAGACGTTGATCTCTACGGCCAGCGGGGTCAATCCGAGACGGTCAACTCTACGCTCAAGCGAAAATATGGTGCGTTCGTCCGCTCACGACGCTGGTGGAAACAGTTCCGGGAACTTACCATCGCCTGTCTCATTTATAATGTAGACCGATCACTCTGAGCGGTCAATACAGAGGAAACAGTCAGCAGCGGCAGGTGCACGTCCTAACCGGTATCGCTGACCGACAGCTGACGTTATTCGTCACCGAAGAACTCGTCGAAGAGGTCGGTGACACGACCCTCGATCTCGCCGCGAATCTCTCGAACGCGGTCGATGTCCTGACCGTGTGGGTCATCAAGTGCCCAGTCCCGAACCTTGACTGAGGCGTCTAACTCCAGCGTTGAGCACCCCATCGTCAGAACGACATCACATTCGTTCAACGTCGCCGTTGACACCTCTTGCGGGACGCGGTCCGAAAGGTCAATGTCGAGTTCCCGCATTGCTTCGACAACCTCCGGGTGGACCTCGTCTGCGGGATGGGTGCCCCCGGTGAGTATCTCTACCTCGTTTTCGAGTCCGCGGCGCTGTCGCTCCCGTTCAGCGAAGGCAGCAGACATCTGACTCCGTCCAGCGTTCTGAACACAGACGAATCCAAACGTCACGTGATCGTTGCTCACGCTCTGTCGGACACGATACCGGGACATGTCGGTTACTATGATCTCTATAGAGCAGTATTGGATTATCAATATCTCACGTTTGCTGCTGTCGCACTACTCCAAACCAATAAACGAAGACCAGTCAACGGCAGATTCACGCTGTCTCTCGCACGACTCTCGGGACCCTCTTTGAGCTGGTAGAATCCTCAACGCTCGATAAGCAACTCTTATCGACCGGCTGTTTCAGGCGAGAACCTATCTGAAGAAGAGGGCTTCAACAGAGCCACGGAATTCAATAGGACGATCAACGGATTACTCCGCCGATATCTACCTCAATTGCCGCACTCCCTACTGTCAGTATCCTCGTCAATCAAAGAACCACTCGAAATCGTAGGCAGCATCCGATGAGTCGTGTGTTCCAAAGAGCGTGGAGAGGGACATTCATACACACCATACAATTTGTTTCTATAAATCTCCCAATACATCTGTACACTTATTTAACGTCTGTTTCACTGAAGGTGGCATTTAAGTAATATAAATTCAACAGAGTGGGTTATTTTTGATGATAGTTCAAATTTAGCTGTGGTTGCTGGCTGGACACAATCGATAATTATCACTCCAAGTAAGACAGACGCAGTAAATTATAAATTTAGCCTTATCTAATTATTTCACAATGCTGAGTGCGATCATGGAAGACTATCTCAAAGCGATCTATTATCTCCAGAACGAAGCGGACGACCGGGTACGAACATCGGTACTCGCTGAGTATATGGATGTAGAGCAACCGACGGTTACCAGTATGATGAAAAAGTTATCAGAGCGTGATTTCGTGCTGTACGAACCCTACAAGGGGGTTGAACTCACTGATACTGGAGTTCCTATTGCTCTTGAAATTATTCGCCATCACCGACTGTTAGAACGATATCTGACGGACCACCTCGAGTATGATTGGGCAGAGGTACACGACGAAGCAGATCGTCTCGAACACCACATCAGCAGTAAGTTTGCCGACCGGATTGCAGAGCAGCTAGGACAACCAGCGGTTGATCCGCATGGCGACCCAATTCCCACCGCGAATCTGGATGTATCGGGAGCAAAGGATGGTGAACGTCTTGCTGATCATCAAGTGGGTGACAGCGTTCAGATCGTACGGGTTCCGGACACAGATCCAGATCTCCTCCGGTACCTGTCCAAACACGGGATTCTCCCCGGAACTGTCGTAGATGTTGTCGAGATTGCGCCATTTGGAATGGTCACACTTGACCCTGATAGCGGAGATGGTCCGGTTGCGCTACCCGAAGAAGTCGCATGTTCCATATCCACCCAATCTCTCACACAGAGTTCTCACTGAGAAGCTCGGAAGTCTGCTAGTCTATTTCTAGATTAGACCTACTCGAAGTTTAGATGGGTCTAATTTATATATTGGGCCCATCCACTATCACATATGGGTATCCGAAGAGTCAACCCGTCGAGGAGATCATGCCCTCGATAGATTACGAGAGTGCGGCAGATGTCACTAAACGACTCGAACAGCGTTTGGTTGGATCACTCACTGGTGAAACGAGCGTCAGTCGTCGCACGGTACTCGGCAGTCTTGGTGTCGCGGGAAGTGCCGCCGTTGGACTCGGGAGTTCACGTGCAAGTGCGTCACCCGGCCACGGGGGCGATGATACACACGGTAACTTCGGTTCGGTGGGCGAATACCAAGATTTGGACTTCGATCCGCATGAGTTCCTCACCGCGTTCAATACCGGAGATAGCGGGCAGGATAACGTTCCGCAGCAAGTCTACGAGGAGGATGGTCGAACCGTACGGGAGTTCGAATTCACCGCTGTCGACACAACGATCACCATCGCTCCGGGCGTCGAGTTCCAAGCGTGGGCATTCAACGGTCAGGTGCCGGGCCCCACGATCCGTGCCGTTGAGGGCGACCTAATTCGCGTTAAATTCACGAACCTAGGACGGCACGCTCACACGATCCATCCGCATCTGAAGAACCTTAACCCGCGAATGGACGGAATCCCCCAAAACGGGCCTGGTGTCCTCGAAACGGGAGAATCATTCACCTACGAGTGGATTGCCCAACCCGCCGGTACGCACTTCTATCATTGCCACTCGCTCCCGCTGAAAGAACACATCCACCGCGGACTCTACGGCACGATCATCGTCGATCCGGACCCCGAACGCGTCAGGGAGAATCCACGCGACTACGTCAATTACCCCGGACCGATTACCGACGACATGCGGACGCGGTTCGTCGAAGAGGCGAAGAGCCGGAACCACGAGTACGCCGAAAACGACGCCGTCAACGAGATGGTCATGGTGATGAACTCGTTCGACACTAACTTCGACGGCGGGAACGAGGTCTACGCGGCGAACACACGGGCGTTCGCATACGGGGTTGGTAGTACCGACGGCACCGGCAACTGGACGGCGGGCGAGACGAAGCGTCCCATCCAGATCGACAAGAACGAACGGCAACGCGTGTATCTCTCCAATGCGACTGAGTTCGACCTCATCAACTCGTTCCACACGCACTCGCAGTTCTTCGATTACTATGACCACGGGACTACGCTGACACCGACGCGCAAGACCGTAGACACGATCATGCAGACGCAGGCGCAACGCGGTATCATCGAGCTCGACTACTCAGATCACGAACCCGGGCTGTACATGTTCCACGCCCACCAATCCGAGTTCGCCGAACTCGGCTGGATGAGCTTCTTTGAGGTGGTCTAACATGGCGGATGAGACACAAAAACCGACGCCAGACGGTGGTGTATCTACTGAAAACGAGGTCACACAGCCGCTCGGACTACCGCGATGGGTCAGCGCGATACTCCCGATCGTGTTGCTCGTGCTCGTCTTGGGTGTGTTCGCGTTCACGTCACCACTCGCGAGTATTCAGAGCCAGAGTGGTGAACCGCTTCCCGACGTGACGATCACGCACACGACGCTTCCGAGCGACGAAACGGTCGTGTTACACGTAACGAACAACGGGCCCGATTCCGTGACGATAGCACAGGTCCTCGTCGATGAGGCCTACTGGAATTTTCAGGTCGAAGGAGCTGGTGGCGACCAAACGCTCGCTCCGATGGAAAGCGCACAGATCGTGATCCCGTATCACTGGAATCCGGGATGGGATCTCAACGTCGCCCTCGTACTCTCTGACGGGGCGACATTCGAGAATACGATCGTCGCTCCGAGTCAGGCACCTGGATTCAGCCTCAGTCTGCTCTGGACGCTTGCAGTCATCGGGCTGTTCGTCGGCGTGATCCCGGTCGCATTAGGGATGCTGTGGTTCCCCTACATCAAGACGATGAGTGATCGGTGGCTGCATGCCGTTCTCTTATTTGCAGCTGGCGTACTGGGCTTCTTGGCGTTCGACGCCGGGTTCGAAGCGTTCGAACTCGCCGAACGAGTTCCAGGCGCCTACGAGGGGAACCTCTTGGTTGTCTCCGGAATATTCGGCGCACTCCTCCTCGTCCAGGCAATCAGTGCGTGGCGTGAGGGTCGCGTCGCCGCTGGTGATAGCCGGGCAAGTAGCGGTCTCTGGATCGCGTATCTGGTCGCGGTCGGGATCGGCCTGCACAACCTCGCAGAGGGGCTGGCAATCGGGAGTTCATTCGCACTCGGGCGTGTCTCGCTCGGCGCATTCCTCGTGATCGGATTCATGCTTCACAACGTGACGGAAGGCCCGGCTGTCGTTGCGCCGGTCGCTCGCGGAGAACGTCCGGCGCTCGGACACTTCGCCGCGCTCGGCGTCATCGCCGGCGCACCCGTCATTCTCGGTGGCTGGATCGGCAGTCTCGCCTATTCACCAACGATCGGCGCCTTCTTCCTCGCGATCGGCGTTGGCGCGATCCTGCAGGTAAACTGGGAGATTGCGAGCATGGTTCGTGATGCAGGCGGTCGCGTGGCCAGTGCCACGAATCTGCTTGCATTTCTGCTCGGTCTCGGTATAATGTACGTGACCGACCTCTTCGTGGCGCTCTAATAGGCACCACCCATCTCTGTTACAATGCCACTCGAAATCTCCGATCGGCGGACGGTGTTGCGACTCAGCTCTGCCGCCCTGGCGACGCTTACCACGGCTGGGTGTCTGGGTGGACAGTCATCGTCGGTCCAGACCGTCACGATGCCCGGCGACCTCAGATTTGAGCCGAAGACCGCGAGGATCGAACCTGGTCAGACGGTTACGTGGACGAACGAGAGTGACATCGAGCACACGGTTACGGCGTATGAAGACGAGATTCCAGACGAAGCGGTGTACTTCGCGAGTGGTGGCTTCGAGACAGAACGTACTGCGAGGAACCGGGTCACCGAGGGACTCATCGCTCCGGGCGAGAACTACGAGCATACGTTCGATCAGCCGGGAACGTACGGATACTTCTGTATCCCACATGAGGGGTCTGGGATGGTCGGGACAATTCTAGTAAATAAATAACAATCTTGTGCTTAAGCAGTCTAAGCTCACGCCCTAGTCGGTAATTAGGATCGAAAGGACTTCGACGGAATACCAGACATGCCAAATTTCGGGTGACAGGAATAACAGTACCTTTACTAATTACGCCCCTTGGTCACCCCAGCGGTTGATATCGTGGAAGCATCGGCGTTGGAATAGTGATGCCGATCGCCATCAATCCATGTCCCAACAAAACGTATCCCAGCAGAATGAAGGCGATACCGAGGAGACGATGGAGTCGTCGGCGATGAATGACATCAACGGACTCAATAAGCGTTCCATAAGCGAAAACAGCTGGTATCGTTCCAATACCAAGCGTCGCTAACGCAAGAAACCCGGACACAGCGGATCCCGTCGCGAACGCATACAGGTACGCGGGATACAATATTGGACAGGGTAACAACCCGTGAAGCGCACCGAGGCCAACAATTCCAGGACTATTCACGTATCGGTCAACGCGAACAGCGATCCAGTTGGTTACTCGCTGAACTCCGGGGATTCCGAGACCAGCAGCACCTCCAAGGAGATATTTCACACCAGATGCGATGATGAATACCCCGATCAAAACGCCAACGCCGCCCCGGATGGGATCTGCGATTGCCGTTAACTGGTCCGCCGAAATAAACACGAAGCCACCAAGCGCGCCGAACATCCCACCAATGAGCGCGTAACTGAGCGTCCGCCCCACGTTAAACAGAGCATGCTGGCGAACCTCGTATGTGGTAAGATGTCCCCGTTGACCCGGAGTACCTGTCCTCTCCGTCCCGCCGTCTACACGTGGAGCCATCCGCTCGGCATACATCGTCACTAGCGGTCCACACATACCGATACAGTGTGCCCCGCCGAGCACTCCGATGGCCAAAAAAAGAAGAATATCAACACGGAGGACTGCTTCGAACATAATAGGTCAATCAGCCGTTCACTACTCTCTCATTTACTTATTTTGGTGCGATTACCGAACACAAATTCTTCGTTTCTCAAACTCTTCGAAGATGCATCACATTTCGGTGGGATGAAGAGCAGAAGTATCTCGCTGTGTCTCCGCGTACGCCCTACAATCGAACGATGTTCCCGATGATGTCGCTTTCGGCAATACTGCAACGTAACGGTGCGTCGGTGTTCGACGGGATTCTGCAGGCGACCATCGATCCGGAGCTCCGCTATCACTACGGAACGATGGTCGGAGACGTGCAGATAGAGGATATATTTACGAACACGGTTGATTCATCGCCACAGACGGCCCGTCATGAATGATACGAGACAGCCTTTGTTGATATGCCAGACGTGCAGATGACGTTGTAGCTCCAAAGATTCGAAGCTAAACCCATAGAAGAAGAACACTGCTAGACCAAAGATGACGACCCTAAGTCCACGTCCGATCCACACATCGGGTGTTCGCCAGTCATCAATGGGCAGAGATGGTCAGTCGGTTACAATAGATCTACTAGCAAAGAACGGAGTTGTCCAAACATCCCTCTTGATTGCGTGGAAATAGCCTTTTGTTCAGAGTGGTTTTGCTCGACCGAGGGTTGACTCTCCCCTTCTCGCTCTTCTTCGTAGGCGTCGCAGTAGATACACATAGAGAAGGGTAGGCAGAGCGCCTGTATAAAACCATTTGACTGCAAGACGAATATTACACTCCTCCTCAAGATCAAACACAGCGAGTATCGAGCAGCTCGGACTAGAACCCAAGGAAGAAACGAATTAACGGCTGTATTAATAACTTAATCTAATTTTTTTAGTACATCTTGATATTATATGGGTAGTCAATAGCAGCTAATTTAATAAGTCTGTAATGGATAGCAGGATGTAATGACCCCACCTGACGAGGAATCCTACAACGGAAGTGGTGAACCACCGGATCACACCCATAACAACGGAGAGGATCCTCACGAGCAGGGCCATACACATGACCACGATCACGATGATCACGAGTACGCCCAGCACACTGGACAAGATGATGATGATGATGACGTTGCCCCACAGCTAGGCCAAGGAGACGTTGCACAGTTCTCTGTTCCGGAGATGGATTGTCCATCCTGCGCAGGAAAGGTGGAAAACAGCGTCGAAAATCTAGACGGTATCGAAAGCGTCGATCCATAAGTGACGACGGGAACGCTGACAGTCTCCTACGACCGCGGACAGACGAACGCCACCGCGATAGTTGATCGTGTTGAAAAGGCTGGATACACCGTGGAGAACACCGGTGAAGTGACCTCGAGATTCACGGTCCCAGAGATGGATTGCCCTTCGTGCGCGGGCAAAATCGAAAATGCTCTCGACCGAGTCGGTGGAGTCACAACATATGACACTCAGCCGACGACCGGAACCGTCGTCGTCACGTACGATTCTTCGAGAGTTGGCGAAGCCGATGTGATCGACGCTATCGAAAGCGCTGGGTACGAGGTGACAGACACGTCGAGCGATGAATCAGGACGGCAGGAACAGACAGAGAATCGCCAGAGTATCTGGACGAGTTCACGAGCACTCAAGACGTGGGTGAGCGGTGGATTCGTTGCCCTCGGCTTACTCTTCGAGTTCTTCCTAACTGGTCAAAATATACAGATTGCAGGTCTTATTGGTACGGATCTGCTCGTCGCCGACGTACTGTTTCTGATTGCAGTGGCTACCAGCGGCCAGGAGATCCTTCGCAACGGCTACTACTCGGCGCGGAATCTGAACCTCGACATCGACTTCCTGATGTCGGTGGCTATCATCGGAGCACTCATTGCGAGTATCGTCTTCGGTGAGGCACTCTACTTCGAGGCCGCCACACTCGCGTTCCTGTTTAGCGTTGCTGAACTGCTGGAGCGGTACTCGATGGATCGCGCCCGGAACTCGCTTCGAGAACTGATGGATCTCTCTCCGGATGAAGCGACCGTCAAACGGGACGGTAGTACGGAGACGGTTCCCGTCGACGAGGTCGCCGTGGGTGACGTTGTCGTCGTCAAACCGGGAGAGAAAATCCCGATGGACGGGGCTGTTGTCAACGGTGAAAGCGCCGTCAACCAGGCACCGATCACGGGTGAAAGCGTCCCCGTCGACAAGACGACGGGCGACGAGGTGTACGCCGGCACTATCAACGAGGAGGGGTATCTCGAGGTGGAGGTTACCTCTGAAGCCGGTGATAACACACTCTCGCGTATCGTCGAAATGGTCGAGGACGCCCAGTCGAACAAGACCGAGCGTGAGCAGTTTGTCGAGCGCTTCTCGACGTACTACACGCCAGTCGTCGTCGCTTTCGCCATCATGACGACGGTGGGAAGCCCGTACATCCTCGGCACGACCTGGTCTACGGCCGTCGTCTACGGACTGACGCTGTTGGTGTTGGCCTGTCCCTGTGCGTTCGTCATCTCGACGCCCGTCTCGGTGGTATCGGGAATTACGAGTGCCGCGAAGAACGCCGTCCTGATCAAAGGCGGTAATCACCTCGAAGCGATGGGCGCGGTCGACGTCGTCGCGTTCGACAAGACCGGGACGCTCACGAAAGGGGAGCTCACCGTCACCGATGTCGTTGCTTTGAACGAGAATTCAAAGGAAGACGTCCTCCGGTGTGCACGTGGGCTCGAACAACGGAGTGAACACCCAATCGGCGAGGCAATCGTCGCTGAAGCCGGCAGCGTTGGAGTCGCTGAGCGCGAGATCGATGACTTCGAGAGCATCACCGGGAAGGGTGTTCGTGCTGATCTCGACGGCACCCCTCATTTCGCAGGCAAGCCGGGACTATTCGAGGAATTAGGGTTCGACCTTTCGCACGTTCACGCGACGACCGATGGTGGCGTCGTGACACAGACGGCCCGGCAGATGTGCGACCGGAACAACTGTCTCGACCTTCTCGAAGGAACCGTCCCTGAACTCCAAGCTGAAGGCAAGACGGTTGTGCTCGTCGGCACTGAAGACGAACTCGAAGGCGTCATCGCAGTCGCCGACGAGATTCGTCCAGAGGCGAAGCGAACAGTGTCGCGACTGAAGCAACTCGGTGTCTCCCGAACGGTGATGCTGACGGGCGACAACGAGCGGACTGCCCGTGCGATCGCCGACCAGATCGGTGTCGACGAGTACCAGGCCGAACTACTCCCCGAAGAGAAGGTGGCCGCGATCGAGAAACTCGTTGACGAGTTTGACGGGGTTGCGATGGTCGGTGACGGAATCAACGACGCACCGGCGCTCGCCACCGCCACAGTCGGCGTGGCGATGGGGGCTGCCGGAACGGATACGGCGCTGGAGACCGCGGATATCGCCTTGATGAGCGATGACCTCGCAAAGCTCCCATACCTCTACGAACTCGCAAATGATGCGAACGGTGTCATCCGGCAGAACATCTGGTCGAGTCTCGCTGTCAAAGCCGGGCTGGCGGTCGCAGTCCCGTTCGGATACGTCCCGATCTGGCTCGCCGTCCTCGCTGGCGACGCCGGGATGACAATGGCTGTGACAGGGAACGCTATGCGGCTCTCTCGAATCACTCCGGAGACAGAGAGCAGCTGACGCTTAAGACGTAATACCGAATTATGAATTTGTTAGGTTGGAACGTATGAGTCGACACGGACATACCCATGAAGAGACGGAGAAACATGAACTAGCAACCGAAACGAGCAGCAATACGTGCCGACTTGCGCTCGTAGCGGTCGTGAATTTCCTTGGCTTTCTTGCCGAACTAGCTGGTGGACTCCTCTTCGGTTCGGTCGCCCTCCTCAGTGATGCATTTCACATGCTGTTCGACATGCTCGCGTACGCGATGGCGTTCGGAGCGAGCTACACCGCAGAACAGTTCGAAGGCAGGGATGAGTGGTCGTATGGTCTTCATCGATTGGAGCCAGTCGCTGCGTTTCTCAACGGGATACTGCTCGTTCCGATGGTCGGATATATTCTGTGGGAGTCCTATCACCGATTCTTGGACCCGGTCTCGATCGATCCCACGATGACGTTGATCATCGCCGTCGGTGGCTTACTTATCAATTTGGGGTCAGTCTATATCGTCCAAGGAAGGGAAATGAGTCTCAACGAGCGCGGAGCATTCTACCATCTCCTCGGCGATGCGGGTGGCTCAGTCGCGGTGATCATCTCCACATTAGCCGTCGTCATATTCGATTTACCCATCGCTGACCCAGTCGCTGCGGTCCTCATCGGCGTCTTAATACTGGTTTCGGCAGGGAAAGTGTTCCGTGGAAGCACATCGATTCTCCTAGAGTGAAGTCCGATTTCACCGGATGGACTTCGGGTCGAACTGACGACTATCGACGGCGTCGTGGACGTTGACGACCTGCACGTCTGGCAAGTTTGTAGTCAGCTGACGGTAGCGACGGTGCGACTTCAATATGAGCCAGCATCATTAGACCAACAACAGACGATTCGCTCTCGAGTCTATCAACTTCTTTCGGACCGGGGAGTCGATCACATGACCGTTGAGTTGGTGAGTGACTTGGAAAACGACACGGGGATCACCGACCACACGAGTCACAACCACTAAGCATGGTTCCCCACAAGTACCCAGATGTTCGAGTTTTTCGATGAAACTGAGTGAGACCCAGTCGCGATACGAGTCGGAAAGGGGACCTGACAGAGTTGAGACGAGATGTACTCACTGCTCGTCGAGAAAACAGACGAATATGGCGCAGTCAGTGTTCTGGAGGTAGTTCTGAGACTGGACGTTTTCGACGTTTCTGTCCCATGTATACGGTATCATCCTTGACCTACGCTACGGGTCGCAGTTCAGTATCAGCCGGTACGCTGCAGTCGGTGATTCGGTCTGGGCGAAACTGCTCGTCGATTGGTGGAATATGATTCGTCCTGTCTGGCCGGTCGCACCCGACCAAATACGTCACTTCGAGATGACAGGGCAATCAACTGCACTTCAGTGGCTTCGGGTGGTAAATATAGGCTGACAAAATCCGAGTCATCTCTGAATATGAAGAGAGTACATGATGACCGCAAGTCCGAAAGAGACGAACACACTATTAATGAGCACACCGCGTGCTAGCGAGAGGGAAAAGAACTGGTTGGCTACACCCGTCAATAGAGCGCCGAGTGTGATGACACCGAACCCAATACCCAGAACACGGATAGAATCCTCACCCGTTCGCAGATAGGCCTTAAATGCGATGTAGGTAATCCCACCTCCAAGGAGCAAGATTACAAACTTAACCACCGCAATCGAGGTTATTACACCGTTCATACCTCATCCCCCATCATTGACCAGATGTCTACAAGCCGTTCGTCGGTAGACTGTGGTGGACGTTCGACACGTACGGAAAACTCACCGGTGTCGTTCATAGAGATCGTCACGTCATCAAACGATCGTTCGTAGTGGGTGACTCGTCCGCCACCCGGATTGATCGTATCCCACTCTTCTAGGAGAGAAGCGGAACGGAGCAGTTCTAATTTGCGATACAACGTCGATTTGGGGATGTCACAAGCATCGATGAGTTCGTTCGCAGTCATGGGTTCAAGGGTTTCACGGAGGATGGCTCGGCACTCGGGATCATCCAGCGCATCGAGGACATCCTGTAACGTCGGTGTGTCCTCGGACGACACTGAATTGTCTCCCATTATTCGATTATATGTGTTCGCCGGGATATGGAGTCCGATTGTCGTCTACGTATTCTCCTGACGGCGCGAATCCAAGCAGATTGCAACTCCCAGTTCATAACCGACGAACTGTCGAAAGAGTCGCGATACGAGGAGCGGCATACTGACTAACGTACATCAGCTGCGTAGTCAGGATACAGGTTCGGCTCTTTTTCATCATGTTCGGACATGAACGCACGCCATTCAGGACCGTGGTCGACGTGGCCCTCTTCGAAAATCAATCCACAGTTCTCACAGGTCGTTTCATCCTGATCGCTGTCTTGGATAATTCGATCTGAGCACTCGGAACAAGCGATCTCTTCGATGGACTCTATGTTGTCCTCGCGTCCATCTGGTGGTTGTTCACGGGAATATTTTTGCTGTGTCATAAATGTAAGCGTGAATGAATTCCCAACAAGTTGTGGAAATTCTTAATGATACTGTGGGACGCACCATAATGAATCGGTGGCGGAATCCCATTCAATAGGAAACCGGAATGTAATTTTGCTATCCAAGCATCTACAAGACGTATTGTGGATTGAGAGCCTTACCGATCAAGATATGTCTCGATATATAATGCACTTGAGCAATTATCGAAAGACGACTCCAGAGATGCCAATCGGCTACAAGCATTTACTGGCTTAACCCAGAGGTACTAATGAACAAACAGATACGTCTCACCTACAACCACAGCTTCTCCTTAGCCAATGCTATTGAGACGGTCAACAGAAGTCGAAACACTCTAGCTACAAAGGACCCAGTTACCTAATATGACACAATTTGCTTCACGAATACGTTCTGTTGGGACTGCAATTGGACTCACGTACGGCTCCATGATCATTGGATCGATCATCGTCGCCATCGCTGCTACGCTTCTAGCCGTATTTGGGATTGACGTCGCTGCTCGCCCATCATTGGGTCTATTGCTGAGTACAGTCCTATTACAGGGAGTAACGTTCGGAGGACTCGCTATCATCTATCTCAAGATTCATGATCTTGGCTTTAACTTCGCCCCGTTTACTATTCCGGATAAGCGAGATATTATTGTCATTAGCAGTGGGATACTTGCGCTCTTGGGGCTAATCGTGATTGTTTCGGCGGTTATTTCTTCATTCGGGATCGATTCAGCACAGAACCAGATTGTCACGATTGGTCAGCAGAATCCAGAAGCGTTCTTGCTGTTAGTCCCCCTTTCGTTTCTACTCGTCGGCCCCGGGGAGGAGCTGCTATACCGTGGGATTATTCAGGGTACACTCCGGGAATCTCTGCACCCATCTCGTGCAATCGTCCTTACGAGTGCCCTCTTTGCGTCGATCCACCTCTTCTCGTTGACCGGGGAAGGAAAACTGGTGTACATCGGTGTCGCGTTCCTTCTAGCCTTGGTACTTGGGATAACCTACGAGTACACCGACAATCTCACTGTTCCTGCTGTGATTCACGGTGCCTATAATGCGGTACAGTTTGCGAGCGCATACCTGACCGCGACAGGTGGGGTATAAAAGTCGTCAATCTCCACCCTGATTATCGGATTCAAACCCCCTTCAAGTCTATAGATTTATCGAGAAGCCAGTTTCATATCGGATCCGCCAAACCTGTAAAGAGAGTGGTTCTTCTAAATGTCAAATATGTTGTTCATGGGACCAGCAAGATGTATAGTTTGTCTTCAAGACCTATCTAGCTTTTCCCGAACATATACACGCGCTCTCCCGCGAATTGGGACTCCGCCGTCTCCCTATGATGGGGCTATGCCAATCACCGAATGTATCATGACCACTCGTTTCGGTATCTCAGAAACTGAACTGTCTCGACGTGATTATCTCCTCACAGCAGGGGGTTCTAGTGTTTCAGCCATTGCAGGCTGTTTGACAATGAACACTGAGCCACCGATCAAGGAGAGTTCAGACCAACCGGAACAAATACCTTCGACAGGGCATACGTCGCCTGAGCTTGACAAGTGGGTCAACGAAGTTCCCCGTCCCGGAACAGTAGAACCGATCGGAACGAAAAACGGCCACCCCTATTATAAAGTGGAAACGCGTGAAGTCGAGCAGAAAATCCACCGTGACCTTCCGGCAACGACTGTCTGGGGATACGACGGCCAGTTTCCCGGGCCGACGATCGAAGCCCAACAAGGCGAGCCGATCTACGTCCGGTGGGAAAACAAGCTTCCGGACACCCATCTCCTTCCTGAGGATACGACGATTCACAGTAATATAATCCCGTACGATTCGACGGGTGTCCGAACAGTAACTCATCTCCACGGCGGTAACGTTGAAGACCAAAGCGACGGCCATGCACAGGCCTGGTTCACACAAGACTTCCAGAAGACTGGTCCAAAGTTCGAAAAGAAAGACTACTACTACGTGAACGATCAGCCTCCGACGACGCTTTGGTATCACGATCACTCACTCGGTATCACACGGTTGAACGTGTACGCCGGACTCGCAGGATTCTATATCCTCCGTAACGAACACGAACGGAATCTTGGTCTGCCGGAGGGTGAATACGAAATTCCACTCGTGTTTCAAGACCGAAGTTTCAATAAGGATGGTTCACTCTACTATCCGACAGGTCCAGAGAATCAAGGAAAAGATGAGTCATACCCTGAGCCGAGCATCATAACTCAGTTTTTCGGCGATGTCTCGGTTGTCAACGGAAAAGCATGGCCTCGGCTTTCAGTCGAACCTAGGAAGTACCGATTCCGAATGCTCAACGGAGCCAACAGCCGCTACTATAATCTCACACTACTTGAATACGATGAAGACCTCGGTGAGACCATCGGTGACGGCCCATCATTCGTCCAGATCGGAAACGATGGCGGACTACTCTCGAATCCAGTCGAAATTGGAAATAGACTTGAACTCGGGTCAAGTAAACGAGCCGATGTTGTCGTTGACTTCTCTGAGTATGCAGGTACAACGTTACTTCTCCACAATAATGCGCCAGCGAAGTACTACGGAACGACTGAGGAGGATCAAGAACCCGTCCAACCGCTCCCCGAGATTATGCTTGTTGACGTGAAGAATACGTCTGGTGGAGCAGATGTGAGTCAGATCCCCGAAACACTAACGCAAATTCCGGAGATTTCTCTAGATTTAGTCGATAACAAGCGATATCTTCCGCTAGTACAGCTCAGCGACGACTACGGACGGCCGCTGTTTCTACTTGGAACAGAGGACGATCAATCGGGACACAGACTCACCGATCCAACGACAGAGGCACCCACCGTCGGTGATACAGAACTTTGGAGCATTGCTAATCTCACAGGGATGTCTCACCCAATCCATCTCCATCTTGTTCACTTCCAAGTTCTTGGACGGCAATCCATTGATTACGATTCCACCGAAGACAATATCAACCCTGACGGACTTCGAGATCCAAAGCCGTTCGAACAAGGTTGGAATGATGTGGTTTCCGTCGACCCCGGCGATGTAGTGCATCTACTCGTTCACTTCGGCGAATACGAAGGGTTGTTCAACGACCAAACTGGTGAGTACATGTGGCACTGTCATATGATTGAACACGAAGACCATGATATGATGCGGCCACTAGAAGTATTACCTGCATCCGCTGATGATATCTCTTCGGAGGAGGAGAAGAGTAGCTAGATTACATAGTTGAATCATTGCCCTCACAATTTGCGCGATACAGGAACGACTACGTCTAGGTATAGTAAGCATATTAGCCAACTAGAAGTAGCTCGTTCCACAAAGCCAACCAATGCCATCAAAAGAGCGTCAATCACATAAGGAAGATACCTGCGGACATACTCCTTGGCATGGATCTTTTTGGCTTTTAACGGTTCTTCTTTCCATCGCGTTTATGACCACGCAAATATCGGTCGTGTCCGCACATGGTGGTAACGGGACGACAGGACTCTCTCAGTGGCATGGGATCGTCGTTATACTTGTTGGTATTGCATCTCTCAGTACCTTCATTTTACTCAAGCGAATGAATCGTATCTCCCCGAGAGCCACAGTTTACGGGATCTTTTTCGGTATAATGATAACAGCTATCGGAGGAATTCTATTCGAAGGGTTAGCACCGGATCCAACGTTTACTGCGAAATCGATGCCATTCGCCCGATTGTGGTACCAACCGCTCGCTATAGGGACCGGTATTTCAATTATGGTTCTGAGTTTTATTGCCGGGGTAGTTCGGTGGCCGACTCGACCACGATACACGTTTCTTGGAATACTGATGGGTGGATGGGTCCTGTATCCGTATTTGTTCCCAGGCTTTTTGGGCTACACCAATCCAATCGGATATGGTCTCGTAATAGGGACTCCCGTCCTCGTAGGGTATATACTCTGGAAAGACACCGGTTCTGTCCTTTATAGAATTCTTCAAGATCCAGTAGCACGCCGATTCGGCGTCGGTGTAGGGGCGATTATGTCTCTGTTCTTCATGTCCACGACGGGATATATGTCGTTCTTTTTGGAAGAGGGTGCCCCTCAAGAGACGACAATCGTGGTTATGTCGGTCCTATACCAGCTCGTGAAGTGGCCGACGATCGAGGCTGTCTTTCCAGAAATCCCATTTTTCATCGCAATTTCTCCAGGAGTAATTATTCTCGTTGGGTTATTAGGCGTCCTTATTGGCTTGAATGCTGCGGTTATCGCTCGATATTGGCTCGTCGAACAACAGGCAGGAACGACACAGGGTACCGCTGGAACCGCTGCTGTCGTCGGTGCTTGCACGTGTGGGTGCTGTGGACCACTCGTATCACAGATAGCGTTCATAGCGGCAGGTCCTGCGATCGCGGCCCCGCTATACTGGATATTCGTTGATTCCGCTTCCCCACTCAGTTCGCTATTCAGTATTGGGAGTATCGTTTTGTTCACCGGAACGCTGATTTATTCGATCGATTCAGCGAGGCTTTCCACACAATCTACATCAGTTGCCCCGGCGGACTGACACAGCGCTATACACTCCGCTGTCCTCTCCCTTCCTCTCTCATAAAATGGACCGAAATCGATGGATCGTATTATGATTTCGCTAACTCTCGCTGGCAGTTGGCTACGATTAGACCACCACAGGCGACTACGGCTACAGCTGCCGTGAGTGGATTAAAGAATCCGACAGCCACAGCCAAGATCGCGATTCCGTTATAAAGAAGAGCGCCGATATTGTTTTGTTTAACGCGATGATTCGCTGCCTTCGCCAAATCGAACGCCGTTTCGACGGAACTAATTTCGTCGTCGACGATCGCAATATCGGCCGCGTCCGCTGCCAACGCTGTACCACTCCCTAATGAGATCCCGAGGTCGGCCGTCGCAAGTGCCGGTGCATCGTTCGTTCCGTCACCGACCATCGCGACCTGTCCACCCGATTTAAGTCGTCGAATCGTTGCAGTTTTCCCCTCCGGGGGAACACCCGCGAATACGTGCGTAACGTCTTTATGACGTTTGAAGAAGTCGGTAGCCTCCTCGTCGTCACCGGTTAGTATGACGACTTCAGTTCCCCGCTCTCCAAGACGGCGAATCGTACCATCCCATCCGTCTCGGGGCTCATCGCCTACGATAATAATCCCCTCCGCGGCTCCGTCGCGCCCGATGATGACCGGAAGTCGTCCGAAGCCCCGGGCCTCAGCGACGCGCGATTCGATGTCGTCGCTTACCATCCAGCCCTGCTGAATAAATAGATCGGGATTACCGACCAGGAGTTTCGTTCCGTCGATCACTCCTTCGACTCCGGATCTATGACTAGTGAATTCGCTTACACGGCCAGTATCTTTCTCTTTGTCTTCGTCGATTACACCCCCATCCGAACGCAGTGAATCAGAAGCATTACTCTCACGAGCGAACGCCGACACGATGGCACTTGCAGCGGGGTGAGACGCCCGCCGCTCTAATTCTGCGACGGCCTCTAGTAACTCTGGTGGTGCGTCTGTCTCGATCACGTCCATCTCCCCAGTCGTAAGGGTCCCCGTTTTGTCGAAGACAACGATGTCAATATCCCGAAGACGTTCAAAGACCGTTTCGTCGAAAACGACTATTCCCCGTCTGAGCGCCTCTTCAAGACTCGTTGCCACTGAAAGCGGTGTAGCGAACCCAAGTGCCCATGGTGATCCAACGAGAAGGACTAGCAAAAATAGGAGGAAAGCATTCACAACACTCATATCGAGTATCGTTGCCGCACCGCCACCCACTACGACAGCCGCACCGCCAACCAGCCCTATAGCCCGTGATGCGAGCCGGTCGGCGTGACGTTGGACGGAGTGCGTGGCACTCTGTAAATCCCAGACAGCAGTCGTAATTCGGTCGATGCTACTCGTTGCGTTCTCTCCGACCTGAATCAGAGCCGCACCGTCCGTGACAATCGACCCACCGATGACGTTATCACCCGCCTGCTTCAACACCGGAAGAGATTCTCCTGTGATGACTGCCTCATCGACAGAACAACTACTTTCGGCGAGTTCACCGTCAACCGGAATCCGTTCGCCTTGGCGGGCAAGTACGAGATCATTCGATGTGAGTTCCTCAATTCCAACCTCATTCGTCGTTCCGTCTGGGGCGTATACCCGTGCAGTATCGACCTGAGAAACCGTAAGTTCCGTGAGGCGGTTCAGCGCACGCTGTTTGACCGATGACTCATAGAACGCTACGGCGGTTACAGCTGCAGCGACAACGATGGTAAGATCGAAAAATAAATCATTTCGACCGAGGAGGACCGCGACAGTACCGTAGACATAGGCACTCAGTACGGTTATTGCTACGAGCAGGTCTGTGTTCGGCCGCCGCATCTTCAGACTGATGAACGCGCCACGTAGCACAGGTAGCCCGGTGAAAAAGAGAATAACACCGGTTAACACGAAGTAAATCCGCAGAAAGATGAGTCCTCCCTGACCACTCATCTGGAATGTATCTTCGAAGAGATGGAGGGCTTCCCAATCAAGAATGGAAGCAAGATGGATTGGATACATGATCGCGACGTACGGAACCATCAGGAACGCGCCAAAAAGGAGTCCAGCGGCATACCGGAAATCGAGAAGCTGATCATCCCGACGTTTTCGTATTCCATCTATCTCCCGTGATCGGCGTGTCGTGCTC
Organism: Natronomonas salsuginis; assembly: GCF_005239135.1. Lineage (NCBI taxonomy): Archaea > Methanobacteriati > Methanobacteriota > Halobacteria > Halobacteriales > Natronomonadaceae > Natronomonas > Natronomonas salsuginis. The sequence goes on along the minus strand of NZ_QKNX01000005.1, from coordinate 83,364 downwards.
GTCGACTCTTGAGCGTTTTTAGAGGCGTGTTCGCGAAGATACGCCGTATAGCCGAGCGTACTCAATGTGTCGCGAAGTTCATCCTTCGAAACGTGGTCACTCTCGTGTATCACACGTATCGTTTCAGTCACATAGCTCGCCTCAGCATCAACCACTCCTTCTTGCTTTTCGGCACGCGATTCGAGAAAAACTTCACACGTCGCAGAATACATTCCATCAATCCGAAAAAACGTCTGGTCGATTCCCTCCCCCAAGGATTCATGAGTATCTTTCTCTTTCGACTCGATAGTTTCGCTAGAAGTCTCATCACCGAGCGTTGTATGAACATCATGACAGCCGGTCGAACAGAATTGTATCTCGGATTTGGTTTCGACTACGGATGATTGAAACTTGCGGCCACATAGATAGCATTCATCAAATGACATGGTAGATCAGTACATACACGCTTGTTTCCACAAGGCTTGACAGGAAGCAAAATATTTGGTGAGTCCACTTGGGAGTGTTTTCATGTCGAAGAGAATAGTCCAAGAGTAGCACTTGAGGTCCAGATTGTTAAGCACACAGTTTGTGTATAGAGAAGGAGTTTAATTAGAGTATCGTTCTATTGCATCAGATAGCATATCTAATATTATTTGGCACCTTTTTACTCCCCCATGCTCTGTTGAAATCATATTCTTCAGACATATTCTCGTCTGAAACAACTGTTCGCCGAAGCCTGCATACTGTTCGATTAGTTGACTGGCCTCAAACTTTATGCAACATGAGAATAGTTGTCTAGGATGCCGGGGACATGCTCAGCATTTACCGCTGATAGCAGTCCGCCGCTGCTATCCCCCCGGCCCGTTGCTGCGAATAGACGGGAGCGCCTCAGCCCCTTCGTTTCAATTAGAAAGAGCTATTTGTGTGATGCCGATTAGAGACTGTTCCGTGAATCCCCTGTACCGAATGATTCGTGAACAGCCTGTACCGAATGATTCGTGAACAGCCTGTACTGACCGATAAGTGAGTTCCCGGTATCTTGCACTCAGTCAGCCTGTGAGGAATTCAACAGAACCTTCCCTCAATATTCTCGTTTGGATTTCTTGAAGTTCTATTCATTAATACTTGTGAGGGGGGTGAACAAGATACATTATATGCTCGCATGATATTACTTTAATCTCGATAGTATTGGGCTCTCAACCGGGAACCAAGCGATCAAGGGCAGTCTCTTCAAGAATAGTTTGTATCGACCACTACCAGTCGATCAACGATGGTTCGGGCGGCTATTCCGATAATAGCGATCGTGAGGAATTAGTCACGACGAGGATACTGCTCATTGCCATCGCAGCCGCTGCAAACAGCGGATTGAGCAAGCCGGTGATAGCCAATGGGATGGCGATAGCGTTGTAACAGAACGCCCAGCCGATGTTTTCTTTCACCCGTCTACCGGCCGCGGTCGAAAGCTCGAACACGGTGGCTACCGACCGGAGGTCGTCATCGACAATAGCGATGTCCGCGGCGTCGATGGCCATCGCCGTTCCCCCACCGAGGGCGATTCCGAGATCGGCCTGCACCAGCGCCGGTGCGTCGTTCGTCCCGTCGCCAACCATTACCGTTTGGCCATCGGATGTCAACCGCGCTACCGTCTCAGCTTTCCCTTCCGGCGGTACGCCAGTGAAAACCCGGTCAATATGGTTGTGTTCATGGAAATGGTCGGCCACGCGGCTGTCGTCGCCAGTCAGCACGACCACGTCGATATCCTGCTGGCTGAGCGATCGCACAGTCTCTTCCCACTCCTCTCGAACTGTATCTCCGAGGACGACGAACCCCTCCGTAGCACCCTCGCGTCCAACGAGAATCGGCATATTACCACACTCCCGCTCTTCAGAAGCCTGCGTGTCGATATCTGTGGGAACGTCCCAGCCTTCGTCAGCGAATAGGTCCGGATGTCCGACAAGGAGACGGGTTCCATCAACGATTCCCGAGACGCCCTTTGCGTGGCTCTCAAATGCCTCGACTCCCTCGACAGGCGCGTTCGCAGTGAACGGTTCGACTTCCTTGAGATCCACTTCTTTGTTCCGACTGTCGTCCGTGATACCGCCGTCGGTAGCGGCCCGGTCCAGTTTTGCAATCGCGGCCGCGACTGGATGGCCAGACTTCGCCTCGAGTCTGGCGGCCGCGGCCAGCAGTTCGTCCGGAGCTTCCGTTCGAACAACCTCAAAATCCCCTGTGGTGATCGTTCCTGTCTTGTCGAAGACAACCGTATCAGCCCCTCGAAGCCGCTCGAAAACCGTGTCATCGAAGACGACGATATTTCGTTCGAGAGCTTCTTTAATCCCGGATGCAACCGCCAGCGGCGTCGCCAATCCCAGCGCGCACGGACAGGAGACGATAAGGACGGTCAACCCGATGAGCAGAGCAGTTGCGATGGAGGCTCCGAACGAGAGGTACGCGGTGGTGACGACGACCGCGAGGACGAGCACTAACGGAACGAAGATCGTCGCGAGCTTATCAGCTAATTTCTGGATACCGTGTGCGGAACTCTGCAGATTCCAAACGAGGTTCTCGATACGATCGAGCGTGTTGGTTGGGTCCTCGTCGACGGAGATGGCTACTGCACCATCTTCGACGACCGATCCGCCCACGACCTCGTCACTTGGCGTCTTGTGGACAGGGAGTGATTCACCGGTCACAACCGCTTCATCGACCGAAGCCCGTCCTTCAACAACGCAACCGTCGACCGGGACTCGTTCACCCTCCCGAACCAATACCTGGTCGTCACCGGATAGTTCCTCGATAGGTACTTCCTCATAAGCATCGTTCTCCAGACGGCGAGCGTGGTCCACTTGCACGGTCGTGAGGTCCGAAAGGAGATCCGTCGCACGTCGTTTGATCGACGATTCATGGTAGTTGCCAACTGTGACAATGACAACGATGGCGACCGTGACATCATAGTAGACATGTGTACCGCCGTTGAGAAGCGTAACCGTGCTGTAAAGGTACGCACTTACTGCGGCGATCGCCACGAGGAGATCCATGTTCGGCGAACGGGTACGGACGCTAACATACGCACCTCGGAGAATCGGCTTCCCGGTGATCAACAGCACAAGCGTCGTGAGGACGGCAATTACAATGAAAAAGTAGTTTGCACCAGATCCAGCCATCATCTCTTCGAGGAAATGCACCATTCGTTCATCGTAGAAGAGCCCGCCGAAGTACGTTGGGTATATAATAACGATGTACTGGAGCATCACCATCATCCCAAAGAGAACACCGACAGCCATCCGAGCGAATGCCCTGTTGTCGGCTTGTCGTTGTCGGAAAGCATCGTCGCGAGGGTACGCTGAGTACCCGAACCCCGACACCGTTTCGCAGAGTTCCTCGCATGTGACTACCTCAGGGTCGTGGTCGATCCGTGTGGTCTCGGTGAGGTAGCTCGCTTCGGCACCGCTCACGCCGTCGATCGTCGTCGCGGCAGACTCAATGAACGCCTCGCAGGTCGCACAGTACATCCCCTCGATTTCGAGGAATGTGCTCTCATGGTCGTCAGGGACTGTCCATTCTTTAGAGTTGTCAGCCGCTTTCTGGCGTCGAACAGCCTCAGTATCGATATCCTCGAGATCTCCCAGGGCATCATATACGTCGCGGCATCCTCGACAACAGAAGGTGCAGCCGTCGGAATCGGCAACTCCCGTCTCGGCAACCGGGAGATCGCAAAGTTTACAGGAGTCGTCAGTTCGCGTCATGTCAAGATAGATTGTCGTGGTCAGATAGAGGTGTGTTATGACTATGCTGTCCCGAATCGTTATATCTGTGTTCGATCTGTAGTATTGCTGTTACCTTGTGTGACATAAGATCGGGCTGTTAGTAGGTGGTACCGTGCCCAACATTGAAACCGTTCTGGTTCACCGCTCGAACAATATTCGTCTTGCCTTATTTCATTGAATTGGCTGCTGAGACCGCGCTTGCGTGAATGGGTGGCATGGACGCAGGTACCCGGTGAGATGGTTGGAGAGAAGTGAACCCGGGACGCAACAATTTGTTTTAGTCTGCTGGGAGACTGATGTAAATTGGGTCGATAACCATGCTATTTCGACTAAATAGATCGCTGTTTCAAACAAGAAGAGACCTGCAATACTCTTCGATAAAAATGTAGTACCCCTGCAAGAAGATACTTTCACGGACGAAACCACACCCACTACGCATCCGATCGACAGCAGGTATCAAACCCTGAACATTCAATGAGTCACGCTTTGGCAGACACATACTACGAGTTACAATTAGTCACTCTTTGTGGTGGAGATCGTGTTGGTTGATGGTACATCTATGCAGTGTCCTCGGACGTACGCAGCCACCATCCACGGTCGCTAATCGCCACGTGTACTTGGGCGATTATCCCCAGTAGGGGAAGTTCCAAGAGCGGGCCGATCACCAGCACAAACGGAATGAGCGGCTCATTCGGAAACGCGACTACGGCGATTCCGAGCGCGGTCGGTGAGTTCCGCGAGAGGATGGTGTTATTGAAACACAAGAGTTCCTCGTACGAGAAGTCGAGCACGCGGCCGACAGCGAATCCCACACCGAGGTTAATCGCGTAAAATGCAATTACGGGGATTGCCATCAGTGCGAGCAGTCGGGGGTTCTCGACGATAACCCCGCCTTGCGAGGCGAACATCGCCCCGATAGCGAGGTTCAGAAACACGATCTGTAGCGGACTCATCTTCGGAAGAAAGCGCCTGTTGAACCACTGTTGGCTCCGCCACTGGATCAGTCCCGATCGAGTCACGCCCCCAAGCGTGAGCGGAACGACCAACACGAGCACGACGCTCTCTACCAGCAGCGCCGTCGGTAACTCAACGAGCGTCCCCGCAAAGACGTACAGATACACAGGCAATAGTACGAGCTGTAACACGAGATTGTACGGCAACAGCGAGGTGGCGAGCGGCACATCTCCGCCTGCGATGTCAGTGAATAACAGGTACCAGTCTGTACACGGGGTGACCATCAGCATAATGAGCCCGACCCACAGCGCCGGGTACTCGCGGAGGAAGACGGCGCCAAGCCCGACGGCCAACAAAGGACTCCAGAGAAAGTTGACGAGGAGACTGGACCCATGACGCGTCGGTTCCCAAAGGCAGCGCGAAGTCGAGATAGCGGGATTCCCGTGAACGCAGCGAGGAGCATAACCATCAGAAACGGGAGAATAAATGAGTCCGCGATCGGCGTCATCGCCGGCGCACCCGTCATTCTCGGTGGCTGGATCGGCAGTCTCGCCTATTCACCAACGATCGGCGCCTTCTTCCTCGCGATCGGGGTTGGCGCAATCTTACAGGTCAACTGGGAGATCGCGGGAATGGTTCGGGATGCAGGCGGTCGCGTGGCCAGCGCCACGAACCTGCTTGCGTTCCTGCTCGGCCTCGGCGTGATGTACGTGACCGACCTCTTCGTGGCGCTCTGATAGGCACCACCCATCTCTGTTCCAATGACACTCAAATTCTACAATCGACGGACGGTATTGCGACTCAGTACTGCCGCCTTGGCGACGCTGAGCACCGCTGGATGTTTGAGCGGGCAGGCATCGTCGAGCCTGGCCGTCACGATGCCCGACGATCACACGTTCGAGCCGAAGACTGTGACGATCGAAACCGAAGGGACAGTGACGTGGACGAACGAGAGCGACATCCAGCACACGGTCACAGCGTACGAAGACGAGATTCCTGCCGAGGCCGTGTACTTCGCAAGTGGTGGCTTCGAGTCAGAGCGTGCTGCGAGGAACCGGGTTACTGAGGGACTCATCGCCCCGGGGGAGAACTACGAGCACACGTTCGATCAACCCGGAACGTACGGGTACTGTTGTATTCCGCATGAGAGTTCTGGAATGGTCGGGACAGTTCGAGTGAGATGATCTAACGGGAATGTTAATAATCAAATACATAGTATTTATTAATATTTAACATAATAGGGGGCATTTTTCGCAGTAGATTTAATAAATCTGTAGCGGCAAGCGGCGAGTAATGACCCCACCTGACGATGATTCCCACGACAAACGTGGCGAACCACCGAATCGAACCCACACGCACGAAGAGGGATCTCAGCATAGTCACGAGTCCACTCAGCATACAAGGGATGTCGATGACACCTCCCCACCACACGGGCAAGGGAATGTTGCACAGCTCTCGGTTCCGGAGATGGACTGTCCCTCGTGTGCAGGAAAAGTTGAGAACAGCGTCGAAAAACTGGACGGGATCAACAGCATCGACCCGCAAGTGACGACGGGAACGTTGACAGTCTCATACGACAGCGAGCAAACCAGCGCTACCGAGATAGCTGATCGGGTCGAAAAGGCGGGATACACCATCGAAGACGTCGACGAGATAACGACGAAATTTACGGTTCCCGAGATGGACTGCCCCTCGTGTGCGGGGAAGATCGAAAAGTCACTCGACAAAGCTGGAGTCACAGCGTATAAAACCCGGCCAACGAACGGAACCGTCGTTGTCACGTACGATTCTTCGGAGGCCGGAGAAGCCGAGATAATCAGTGCTATCGAACGTGCTGGATACGAGGTTACAGACAGTTCGAGCGACGAGTCCGAAGGTCAGAACGCGACCGAGGAACGCGAGAGCATCTGGGTGAGTCCGCGGGCACTCAAGACGTGGATCAGCGGTGGGTTCGTTGCTCTCGGTTTGCTCCTTGAATTCTTCCTCACTGGGCAGAACGGACAGATTGCGAGCCTTCTCGGCACAGAGCTGTTCGTTGCCGACGGACTGTTCCTTGTCGCCGTCGCCTTCGGGGGTCAAGAGATCCTTCGCAACGGCTACTACTCGGCGCGGAATCTGAACCTCGATATCGACTTTTTGATGTCGGTGGCTATCCTCGGGGCGCTGGTCGCGAGCCTCGCCTTCGGTGAAGCGCTTTACTTCGAGGCCGCCACCCTCGCGTTCCTGTTTAGCGTTGCTGAACTGCTGGAGCGGTACTCGATGGATCGCGCCCGGAACTCGCTCCGGGAGTTGATGGACCTCTCGCCGGACGAAGCGACCGTCAAGCGAGACAGTAGTACGGAGACGGTTCCAGTCGACGAGGTCGCTGTCGGTGACGTCGTCGTCGTGAAGCCGGGCGAGAAGATCCCACTCGACGGGACCGTCGTCGACGGTGAAAGCGCAGTCAATCAGGCGCCCATCACGGGCGAAAGCGTGCCCGTCGATAAGGCGATGGGAGACGAGGTGTACGCCGGTACGATCAACGAAGAGGGGTATCTCGAGGTGGAGGTTACCTCCGAGGCCGGCGATAACACGCTCTCGCGTATCGTGGAGATGGTCGAAGACGCTCAGTCAAACAAGACCGAGCGTGAGCAGTTCGTCGAGCGCTTCTCGGCATACTACACGCCGGTCGTCGTTGCCTTCGCCATCCTGACGACAGTGGGGAGCCCGTACGTCCTTGGAATCACGTGGCCCACGGCCGTCGTTTATGGGCTGACGCTCCTCGTACTCGCCTGTCCGTGTGCGTTCGTCATCTCGACGCCCGTCTCCGTGGTGTCGGGGATCACGAGCGCTGCTAAGAACGGGGTCCTGATCAAGGGCGGCAACCACCTCGAAGCGATGGGGAGCGTCGACGTCGTCGCGTTCGACAAGACCGGGACGCTCACGAAAGGGGAGCTCACCGTCACCGACGTCGTTCCACTGAACGAAAATTCCGAAGAAGATGTCCTCCGGTGTGCGCGTGGGCTCGAACAGCGGAGCGAACATCCCATCGGCGAGGCAATCGTCGCTGAAGCCGGCAGTATGGGGGTCGACGAGCGCGATATCGATGACTTCGAAAGCATCACCGGAAAGGGAGTGCGTGCCGATCTCGGCGGCACGCCGCACTTCGCCGGGAAGCCGGGGCTGTTCGAGGAGTTAGGTTTCGATCTCTCACACGTCCATGCGACGACCGACGGGGGTGTCGTCAGGCAGACTGCCCGGCAGATCTGTGACCGGAACAACTGCCTCGATCTGCTCGAAGAGACGGTTCCGAAGCTTCAATCGGAAGGGAAGACGGTCATCCTCGTCGGCACTGAAGACGAACTTGAAGGTATCGTCGCCGTGGCCGACGAGATCCGTCCCGAAGCAGCGCGAACGATCGCTCGACTCAGAGATCTCGGCGTCTCACGGACGGTCATGCTGACCGGCGACAACGAGCGAACTGCTCGCGCGATCGCCGACCAAGTCGGAGTCGACGAGTACCGGGCAGAACTGCTCCCCGACGAGAAAGTGGCTGCCGTCGAGGAGCTCATCGAGGAACACGAGGGCGTCGCGATGGTCGGTGATGGGATCAACGACGCCCCGGCGCTCGCGACGGCAACGGTGGGTATTGCGATGGGCGCGGCCGGGACGGACACCGCGTTGGAGACGGCCGACATCGCGCTGATGGGTGACGACCTCGCAAAGCTCCCGTATCTCTACGAGCTCGCGAACGACGCAAACGGCGTCATCCGGCAGAATATCTGGGCCAGCCTCGGTGTCAAAGCCGGACTTGCTCTCGCGGTTCCGTTCGGGTACGTCCCCATCTGGCTCGCCGTCCTCGCCGGCGACGCGGGGATGACGATGGCCGTGACCGGGAACGCAATGCGACTCTCTCGCGTCGAACCGGAGACAGAGAACAACTGACGCTTGAGAGTCGTAATACCGGACATTACGAATTTATCAGATCAAAACGTATGAGTCAACACGGGCATGCTCACGAAGAGACGGAAGAATATGAACTAACAACCGAAACAGGCAGCAGTACGCGCCGACTTGCCCTCGTAGCGGTCGTCAATTTCCTTGGCTTCCTTGCCGAATTGGCTGGTGGGCTCCTCTTCGGTTCGGTCGCTCTCATCAGCGATGCGCTCCACATGCTATTCGACATGCTTGCGTACGCAATGGCGTTCGGCGCGAGCTACACCGCGGAACGATTCGAAGGCGGTGCTGAGTGGTCGTACGGACTCCATCGACTGGAGCCGGTTGCTGCGTTTCTCAACGGGATACTGCTCGTTCCGATGGTCGGGTACATCCTGTGGGAATCGTATCAACGGTTCCTGGACCCGGTTGAGATCGATCCGACAATGACGCTGATCATCGCCGTCGGCGGCTTGCTTGTCAACTTGGGATCGGTCTATATCGTACAAGGGGGCGAGATGAGCCTCAACGAGCGCGGCGCATTCTATCACCTTCTCGGCGATGCCGGTGGATCAGTCGCGGTGATCATTTCGACACTCGCCGTCGTCACGTTCGATTTACCTGTCGCCGACCCGGTGGCTGCCATCCTCATCGGCGTGTTAGTGCTCGTTTCGGCAGGAAAGGTACTCCGCGGAAGCACCTCAATCCTCTTAGAACGGAGCCCTATCTCACCGGATAAACTTCGAAATGAACTGACAGCTGTCGATGGCGTTGAAGACGTCGACGACATACACGTCTGGCAAGTATGTAGTCAGTTGACCGTAGCGACAGTGCGCCTTCAGTATGAGCCCACATCACTAGACCAACATCAGGCGATCCGCTCTCGCGTCCATCAGCTTCTTTCCGACCATGGAATCGATCACGCAACCGTCGAACTAGTGGGTGAGATGGAGAGGGACCCGGAGACTGCCGACAACACGAGTCACAACCACTGATTTTCAAATGACAGAAATAACGACACGGATTCAGTCTGTCGGGAGTGCAGTTGGGCTCACGTACGGCTCAACGGTTATTGGGTCGGTAATTGTCACCATCGTTGCCGCACTGCTGGGCGCATTCGGGGTCGATGTAACCGCTCGTCCATCGTTGCGCCTCGTAATGAGCACGATCTTGTTACAGGGGGTGACATTCGGAGGGCTCTCAATCCTCTATCTCAGATTCCGAGATCTCGACTTCGAATTCGTTTCGCTTTCGATTCCGGACAGGTGAGATGTTGCTGTAACCATCGGGGGGGTAGGTACACTCCTCGGATTACTCATTGTCTCATCACGCGTTATCTCCTCGCTCGGACTGGAATCAGCAGAAAACCAAGTAGTAACAGTTGGTCAGCAAAATCCGATAGCTTTTCTAATTCTCATTCCTCTATCGTTTCTGCTAGTCGGTCCGGGCGAAGAGCTGTTATACCGAGGACTGGTTCAGGGAACGCTCCGAGAAACGTTACATCCAACCCGTGCAATCGTTCTTGCGAGCGCCCTCTTCGCGTCGATCCATCTCTTCTCGTTGAGTGGAGAAGGGAAGCTCGTGTACGTCGGTATCGCATTCGTACTAGCTCTGGTACTCGGTGCGACCTACGAGTACACCGATAACCTCGTTGTTCCGGCTCTGATTCACGGTGCGTACAATGCGATTCAATTCACGAGCGCGTATCTGACGGCAACAGGTGGAATGTAACTGTTTGCTATCTGTGGGTCTCAGATCTCAGTTCTTTCGACAGCAAACCCTTAGTTTTGCTTGTGAAACCCGTCCGACTGTTGTCGAACATATTCGCTTGCCTTCTCAAAAATAGGGGTTCTGCAGTCCTCGTTTATCGCGACAGCCCAATGTGTCGAATGAACCATGACGACACCTTTCGGTGCCCCCGGAACCGGACTGTCCCGGCGAGAATTTCTTGCTGCGACCGGCGTGACGGGCGTATCAGCGTTGGCGGGCTGTTCATCAAAAATAATTAACGCGCCGACAGCAGCTACTGGCACACCGAGTGAAGCCCAGACGACACCGTCTGACCTTCCCTACACCAGTCCTCCGACGGTGGTCAACGTCGACGAGCAGGGAGGCTCTGTGACGATGGGGACGCAGCCGGCACGACACGCCGTCCACCCGCTCGATTCAATGGGTGGTCCAGTTGAGTTGCCGCGTGTCTGGGCGTGGCAGGTCGACGACAACGATCCGAGCGTTCCAGGCCCGATCCTCCGTACGACCGAAGGTAACGACATGGAAGTGACGCTCGACAACACGAACGGGCGTAGACCGCACACGATCCACTTCCACGGTGTCACGAAGACGTGGAAAAACGACGGCGTCCCGACGTTGACCGGGATCAAAGTTCCCGCGGGCGAGAAGCACACCTATGAGATTCCGGCGAACGTTCCGGGGACGCACCTGTATCACTGCCACCTCCAGACCCACCGCCACATCGATATGGGGATGTACGGCTCTGTTGAAATCCTCAGCAGGTGATATGTTTTTGCAGCTGTGCTGAATATAGAGCGCGAATCGGCCACCGCCGGGAATCACTCACCACTCGGTATAGTGGGCTGGCTGTCGTCAGCCGGCGGAGCCGGAACTAGTACCGCCGGCACGACTCGCGTGAGTACCACCATCCCGCTCAACTCGACCAGCGTCTGCGTCACGATGATAGCCGGCACCAACTCGTAACCCGCTGGCAGCGCAAGCCCCAGCGGCAAGACGACCAGCGAGTTCCGTGTCACGGACGTGAACACCAGTGCCCGCCGCTCGCCAACGTCCATCCCGAACAGGCCGCTCACCAATCGCCCGAGCAACGGCATGACGAACAGAAACGCGACGTAGACCGGCACGACCACTACAATCTGATCGAAGGCGTTCTGTACACGCGGGAGTTGCGAGGCGATGACGACGAACAGTGTTACGCCCATCATCGGCACGGGAAACCACCCCAGCGTCTCCTGCCACCCCGCGACCCGCCCGGAGCGCTCCGCACCGGCCTCGGTGAGCCACGCCAGCCCCAGCGGCAGCGCGATGATCAGCACGAACGCCTCGATGAACGGGCCTGCCTCGATGACCGCCGCAATCTCCGGGCCGACGAACAGCCACAGGTACACCGGGAGCAGGAGCAGTTGTACCAGCATCAGCGCCGGTGTCGTCGCGGTGAGCTGTTCGGCGTCGCCGTCCGCGAGGTCGGTGAAAGTGATGACGTAGTCGATGCACGGCGTCAGTAGTACCATCAGGACACCGACGAGGACGACTCGGTCGGACGGGAGGACTCGGGTGAGTCCCCACACCACGACCGGCACAACGAGGAAGTTCAGCCCGAGGGCCGCTCCGATGAACCGCCCGTTCGTGAACGCCCGGCGGAGCCGCACAAACGGGATTTCGAGGAACGTGACGTACAGCAGGACGGCCAGCACGGGGTTGATGAGTCCTTCGATGGGCGTGGCCCACATCGGACGGCCCACTCCGATGACCACCGCCAGCGCGACGGCAACTGCGTACACGAGGACTTGGTGCCGACGGAGCCACTCCTTAGCGTCCATTCGGACAAGGGTTCGTGGGGACGAGCCTAACACCCTTCGCTACCAGTTACACTATCGCTTCGTCGGGCTGTAACGGGGGAGCTGACGCGAATCAAGAGTCGTTGATAGATACAGCCTCTGTATCTCGCACGCCGGTCCTACCAGTTCCTAAGGATTTCAACAGAGCCGGATGTACGGGATCTTCCGGGTCGATCCCGAGGGCTACGAACCGGCGGACCGGGAGTACTTCATGACGATCAAAGACTGGGACTCGCGGAGCCCGAAGAAGTGGGCTGGTGAAGCGGACTTCACGTACAACACGGCCTCACGCAATCCAGACGTCTTCACCGTTAACGGGAAGAGAGCACCCCGGACGCTCCACCCCGAACAAGGGTCACCGATCATCGTCGATCAGGGCGATCAGGTCCGTATTCACCTCGTCAACGGGAGATACATGTCGCACCCGATGCATATCCACAACCACCGCTTCCAGCGCGTCGAAAAGGACGGCGGGGTCGTTCCGGAAGCCGCCAGACACGACATCGACGTCACGAACATCGCCCCCGCGGAACGGCACACGATCGAGTTCACGGCCGACGCGGACCCCGAGATCTACCTCATGCACTGCCACAAGGTCAACCACGTGATGAACGGGTCATTCTACCCCGGCGGCATGCTTACCGGCGGGGTGTACCGCTCCGTCATGGACTCGGACATCTTCAGTCAGCTCATGGAGTACGCCGGCTACGAACCGAACTGACGCGATCAGATACGCACTTCTGAACCGTTCTGGTCGAGACTCTACAGGACGGTTCCACGCGTGTGCAGACTCTCGGGGTGGTCAGGCAGTACGTCTCGGGGGGGACGAGAGAGACAGATAATTGTGTGTGAGTCTCTAAGCCCTCGCGATGACTCAGAAAGGCCTGAAAGGGAACGCTGATGCTGACAGACCCAGACCTCGACGAAGGTCGCTCCGTCTATTCGTCCTGATTGCTGTCGGGATCTGTCTCCTTTCGCTAATCCCAACAGTTTCCGCCCACGGTAGCGCTGAGTCGTCGGGACTCTCACAGTCGCACGGGCTAGCGATCGCTGGTATCGGCGTCCTCTCGATCGGTGCGCTCGTCCTCCTCAAGCGGAGGAGGCGGATCTCGCCGAGAACCGCTCTGTACGGGATTGCGGTCGGTATCGGAATTACTGTCGGCGGCGCAATCCTCTTCGAGGGTCTGGCCCCGGATCCGGCGTATCGTGCGGACTCGATGCCGTTCCCGCGGTCGTGGTACCAGCCGCTCGCGATCGGAACCGGCTTGGTAGTCGTGGTCGCGAGTTTCCTGACCGGACTCGTGCGATGGACGACACGTCCACGGTACATGGCTCTCGGCATGCTGCTCGGCGGCTGGATACTGTACCCGTATCTGCTGCCCGGATTCAGCGGCTACACCAACCCGATCGGGTACGGAATCGTCCTCGCGACGCCGCTGCTCGTCGGCTACATCCTCTGGAAAGACGTTGGCACGGCACTGTCGACGATCCTTCGGGATCCGGTGGCGCGTCGGTTCGGATTCAGCGTCGGAGCCATGGTGAGCCTCTTCTTTATGGCGACGACGGGATACCTATCTTTCTTCAGTGAAGAGGGCGCTCCGCAGGAGACGACCGTGGCGGTCCTGAACGTACTGTATCAGATCGTGCGATGGCCCACCCTTGAGGTTCTGCTCCCCGACGTTCCGTTTTTCATCGCGATCTCTCCCGGCGTGGTCATCGTGCTCGGACTCCTCGGCGTCCTCGTGGGGTTGAACGCGGCCGCCGTCGCTCACTCGTGGCGTCTCGATCAGCAGGCGGGAGCGACACAGAGTACGGCCGGGACGGCGACGGTCGTCGGTGCGTGTACGTGTGGGTGTTGTGGCCCCCTCGTCTCCCAAGTCGCCGTCATCGCAGCCGGCCCAACAATTGCGGCGCCGATATACTGGATCTTCGTCGATTCGGCGTCGCCGCTCAATTCGATATTCCTGTTAGGGAGCATCGCACTGTTCACCGGAACGCTCGTGTATTCGATCGACTCCTCGACACCCGTCCGGAAAGACGTGTCTGAGCTCAGTGCGGGAGTCACCGAGTAAACATCCCGGCCTCGTCGATTCTCGGCTGCTGATCGCTCATCGAGCCTGTTGAACACGAAGTGCGGACCACCGGTGGTGGTAACTGAATTAGGACGCTTTAGGTGGAGTGACACTGTGACTTTGGGGGCGGTGCCGGACAGGGGCGCTACGGACTACCGCGGAATTCGCCGTGTTTCATCCCGAGGAAGTACGCGACCACCGAGAACGCGATCATCGAGGGGAGAACCATCATAAAAACGGTCGAGGGTGCCATCACGGCGGTTAGCGCGACCGTTGCGACGGCGACGATCACGGCAAGCGGAACCACCGAACGTGTGAAGTCGAATTCCATGGTTGTGGTAGTGTCTGGACAAGAATAGTCCTTTAGAAACAGAAGTGAGTCGGAGCCGGGTGACGACCGCACCGATTGGATCGACGATGTCCGAATAATAGATGGCCACTCTTCCACGTCAGTAGGGCGATTCGGATCCGAGTTCCGTCGGCGACCGTACCTCGCTACCCGAGGAGTTTCCGTCGAGTGTTTACGGCGAGCAACCCACCACTGGCAATGACCGCGGCCGCTGCCGTCAGCGGATTGAAGAAGCCGACGGCCAACGCCGCGAGCGCGATACCGTTGTAGGAGAACGCGAGGAGGTTGTTCTGTTTCACCCGACGGCGAGCCGCCCCCGCGAGGTCGAAGGCGGTTTCGACGGAGCGGATGTCGTTGTCGACGATCGCGATATCGGCGGCGGCGGCGGCTAATGCCGTACCGCCGCCCAGTGAGATGCCGAGGTCGGCAGCGGCGAGCGCCGGGGCTCGTTGGTACCGTCACCGACCATCGCGACCTCCCCATCAGATTTGAGCCGCCGGATCGTCGCCGTCTTCCCCTCCGGCGGAACCGTCGCAAAGACGTGCGTCACGGCGTCGTGTCGCTTGAAGAAGTCCGTCGCCTCCTCGTCGTCGCCGGTCAGGACGACGATCTCCGTGCCCCGCTCCCCAAGCCGAGAGACGGTGTCATCCCAGCCGTCTCGCGGCTCGTCCCCGACGACGATCAGCCCCTCTGCTGTCCCGTCACGACCGATCACGACCGGAAGCTGTCCGAATCCCTGAGCGTCGGCGACCCGAGACCGGATGTCGTCGTTAACGGTCCACCCCTGTTCTGCGAATAGATCGAGGTTCCCGACGAGGTACGACGTGTCGCCGATCACGCCTTCGATACCGGACCGATGGTTCGTGAACTCGCGTATCTGACCGACGCCTTCCGTTCCGACCGGGTCATCTCCCGAGTCCGGCTGAGCCGCTGCGGCGTCGCCATCGTCACTGCCCGCGAACGCCGTCGTGATAGCGTTCGCAGCGGGGTGTGACGCCCGTTGTTCGAGGGCGGCGACGGCGTCGAGTAACTCGGGAGGCGCGTCCGCTTCGATCACCTCCATCTCTCCGGTTGTGAGTGTCCCCGTCTTATCGAAGACGACGATATCGACGTCGCGGAGCCGTTCGAAGACTGTTTCGTCGAAGATGATGATCCCGCGCCGGAGCGCACTGGAGAGGCTCTTCGCGACCGACAGGGGCGTCGCAAGTCCGAGGGCCCACGGCGAGCCGGCAAGGATGATCAACAGCGCGAGGAGGACGGCATCTGGCAGGCCAATCCCGAATGCGAGTACACCGACGCCGCCGACCGCGACAGCGGCTCCGACGACGAGGAAGACGGCGTACGACGCGAGTTGGTCGGCGTGGCGTTGGACGCCGTGAGTCGCGCTCTGTAGGTCCCAGACGGCGGTCGTTATCCGGTCGATACTACTCGTTACGTCTGGGCCGACACGGACCAACGCTGCACCGTCCGTCACGATCGACCCCCCGATCACGTCGTCTCCGGCGCGTTTGAGCACCGGAAGCGATTCACCTGTCACGATCGCTTCGTCGACGGTACAGCTGTCTTCAACCAGTTCACCGTCTATTGGAACACGTTCGCCCTGTCGAACGAGCACGACATCCCCTGTATTGAGATTCTCCACGCGAACTTCCTCAGTCTCTCCGTCCGAGTCGTACGTTCGTGCACTCTCGACCTGTGATATGGTGAGCTCGGTGAGACGATCAAGTGCCCGCTGTTTGATTGACGATTCGTAGAATACCATCGCGGTAACCGCGGCCGTGACGATGATCGCGAGATCATAGAAAATGTCGTTTTGCCCGAGGATAACGGCAGCCGTACTGTACGCGTACGCGCTGATGGCGGTGAGCGCGACCAACAGATCGGTGTTCGGGCGCCGCATTTTGAGACTGATATACGCGCCACGCAACACTGGCAGACCGGTAAAGATGAGAATGATACCAGTCATCACGAAATACAGTCGGAGGAATACGAATGCCCCTTGGCTGTCTAACCGAAATGCGCCCTCAAATATTTCGAGCACTTGCCAGTCGAAAATCGACGCGAGCTGCGCTGGATAGAGGATCGCAACGTATGGGACCAACAGAAACGCACCGAAGAGGAACCCAACGGAGTATCGCATTCCCAAGAGCTGGTCGTCTCGACGCTTTCGAATCCCACCCATCTCCCGTGATCGACGTGTCGTGCCACCGGCCTCTCCCACGTCTGATGAGGCATCCTCACGGAGATACGCCGTGTACCCCAGAGTGCTCAACACCTCGCGCAACGATTCCTTCGAAGCAGTGTTTGGATCGTGTTCAACTCGGATCGTCTCCGTGACGTAACTCGCCTCGGCACTGGTCACTCCCTCTTGTTTCTCGGCGAGAGATTCAAGATACGCCTCACACGTCGCGGAGTACATTCCATCGATCCGGAGAAACGTCCGAGAACGATGCTGATCAGTAGGAACCGCGTCTTCCTCTTGATCGATCCCGTTCTCAGTTGTCTGGGTGGTATCGAGGGAATCGGGAGCTCCAAGCGTCGTGTACACCTCGTGGCACCCACTTGAACAGAATGACCGCTCACTAACAGTCTCAAATGTGGAAGATTGAATCACACGACCACACAAGTCACAGTTGCCAGTCATATCTCAGTATCGGTGGGTCCGTCTGTCTGTCTGTCTGATATCAGATCGATATAAATAGAGATGATGGTACACTCTTTGTTTCCCAAAGTGGTCAAGTGGTAGAGTATCAATCGCTTATACCTTGGTACGCAGGTCGTGTTTATGTCGTTGTTGCTCTCTCCTACTCAGACACACTCTGTAGTAGATATCGTGTCGATGTTATAATATATGGGTGGACTCAAAAAACATAAATAATAGTATGTTTTAATAGCGAAACGAAGGCACGCATCAGATCCATCCTCCGAGGTTGTGTAGCAAGACTCTGGTAGATTCGATATAGCAATGTATGATTTATAGAATGATCAAAATAGAGATTTACGTGTTTGACGGGGCTATGTCCGTTGGATTCGCAGGAATAACCTTCGGTACCAATTGGTCATGATTACCGATAATCACGGCCACTTTGAGGTACCCCGCGCCGTAGGAGAAGCACGAATGATACAATCGCCTCACGTCAAGGCTTATCCCAGGGAAAGCCGCTGAGAGAGTGTGTCTCTCTGTCGTCACTGGGAGAACTCCGAGTTCACCTCTCCAGCGGGAAACGTTATCTGAATTATCTATCATTCATTACAACGATGGCGTACCCGCCCCCGGTCGGGCCAGCCACCCATTCAGCAGCTTCAGACGGTCGTCGACTTCCTCGAGACCCCAGCACTCGCTCGGCTCTACGCCCACATTTTGCAGCACGGTCCCATCACCGTTTCCGAACTTATCGACGAGTTCGATATCCCACAGGAGACTGCCTGCGACCACCTCCAGAACCTCGAAACCGCTGGCTTAGTCGAGAAAATCCGTTGAGCATCGCCCGTACGACTACGACTCCGAGTCGATTGCACTCACACTCTCGACGGATGGCGAAACCCAACCGACCACGCCGGCACTTATCGTCGCGGTTGCCCGCCGCGATAAGGACGAGGATATCGACGCTAGATCGAGCGCCATGGCTTCGATGGTCTTGCTGTCGCCTTCGAGTACGCCTCCGAGCACGTCGACGGCCCGGTTAACCATCGGATTGCGGCACGGGAACTCGACCTCTCTTCGCTTGAAGCCAAGATTATCCTCCAAGCGCTGGAACCGGTTACTACCGAATACGCCGATACGACTGCATGACGACGGTCTACATCGCCGATACCGGCGTCTTCGTCCGGTGTGGTGGACCGGACAAGGACAAATTTTAATGGCCCATCGGGCACTCCGACAGGTTGGTGTTTGACGGACGGGGCACGGTCATTTCTCCAGAGACCCTCTGAGGCCGCTGAAACTGACATCGATCATCCGAAACACGATTATCTCCTACCTCACAGCGGTCGACAAGGGGTGGGAGGAGTTCTTGTGCGGGCCTTCGGATACACAGTCGCCGCCCGGTATCTCGACAACTCTGAGGAGATGGTTTGTGAGCGCTACTCCCCTGTCGAAGCAGACGAAATCAGTGATGTTGCTATAGAGGCGCTTTCGGAGATTGATGGATAGAAGGCTCCGATCTTAATAGGATATAGTAGTATTCGATTAATCGCACGCCGAAAGGAGTTGAATACCCCTATCCGAAACGATGTGATATTCAGACGGCCTTCCGAACGAATCCGAGAAGCGCGTGTACGAACGAGTACGACGGATTCAGTCGTGGGGTTGTTGCTCGTGCTAGTGAGTTTCCTCTTACGGGATCTATGAGTAATTGTTCGGTGGGGTGTGCTCGTCACGCCGCATCGCGGCGGGCGAGCACTACCAGTCTGGTTCCGATTTGAGGTGTTCCGCGAGTGGATTGACCACGCTCGTGACGACACGTTACGTATAAAAAGGGGATCCGACAAACCGTATTGGCATCCCGCCGACCTACAGCCACTTAGACGCGGGCACTCTTAGCTCGCGTCCAGCACCAGCCCTGTGAATGATCGATGACTTCGTATCCTATTTGCTTCAATGGCGCTCCCATGGGAGTGAAAACGCCACCGCATTTGACTCTGTAAGTTGGTCAAGCTAATCTTTCACACCTTGTTTAAGAAACCCAACCAACAATCAAGACTGGCGGGAACTACCGGTATTCGCCCTCATGAATAAAAGCATGCCTGAGCGTGCTATCGTCTAATCATGACCGTGACGGGAATCCTTGTCTGGTAACCTTCGATTTTTTTGTGACAAAGCCGATTCGAAACCGAACTTTTTTATTGTTTTTGCCAAACAAGGTACTAATGTCACAAGCGCTTTCCGAGGGACCTCTCTGTGTTGAGCTCGAAAATATTGGCGGAATTGAGCATGCGGAAGCTGACTTACCACCGGGTGTGACGGTTCTCAGTGGGCGAAACGCGACGAACCGGACCTCGTTTTTGCAAGGAATCATGGCTACAGTGGGGAGCAGCTCCAATCAAATCTCACTCAAAAGCGATACCGACGAGGGTCAAGCAACCCTTCGGCTCGGTGATGAAACGTACACGCGGACGATTGAGCGGGCAGGCGGCACGACTATGATGAACGGCGAGCCGTTTACAGACGAGTCCGAATTACTCGATTTGTATGCGTTTCTGCTGAAAGACAATCCGGTTCGGCAGACGATCGAACGCAATGGCGATCTTCACGAGGTGTTGATGCGGCCGATCGATACAGACGAAATCGAGGCAGAATTGCAACAACTGCGCGCGGAAAAAGAGAATATCGAAGCCGAACTCGAACAGCTCGATGAATACAAACAGCGCATTCCAAAACTCGAAGAACAGCGGACGCAACTCGAAACTGAGCTCGATGACCTTCGAACGACGGAAGCAGAGATCCAAGAGCGGAAAGAAACGCTCGAAGCACAGTTCGACGAGACGGCGTCAGATGAAAAACCAGAGCGAGTACAGGAACTCGAGGAAGAGCTCACCTCCCAGCGAACCGAGGTGAACACTCTCAAGCGGAAACTCGACCAACAGCGAAATCTCCAGAAAGCGGCTATCGACGATCTCGAGGCGATCGATAAACCCGACGCCGAGGAAGCCGAGTTGCGCGCCGAGCGTGATCGGCTCGAAGCCGAACGCGAACGGCTCGCCGACCAGATCGACACCATTCGTTCCCAACGTCAGGAGATCACCTCTGGTATGGAGGCTGCGCGCACACTTCAGGACTCTATGACCTCGATCGAGGAGGCGGTTGGGCAACTCGATGTCGATATTGACCTCCCGGAGGGCCCGCTGACCGCGACCCACTCTGGGGAGTCGGGCGATCTCACTGACACACTCGTCGAGGGTGAACAGATCAGCTGTCTGGCCTGCGGCAGTCAGGTCACGACCGATACAGTCGATGCCGTGATCGACCAGTATCGAGAGATCAATACAGCGTTCCGCGAGCAGATCAATGCGCTCGAATCGGACCAACAGGAGGTCCGGAGCCAACTCAAGGAGGTTGAATCCCAACTCGACCAGTGGGAGCGTGCAGAAAAGCGGCTGGCGGAAGCCGAACGGCAGAAAGAGCAGACAGAGACTCGAATTGAAACGTACGAAGAGCGTCTCGAAGAAGCCAAAGAGACAGTGGCGGATCTTGAAGACGGACTGGAAGCCGCCCGCGAGGACGCAGCGACGGAGCCTGACGAAGCGCTCCGCGCCGAACACGCAGCTGTCGAAGACGATCTTATTGATACGGAGGTCGCCATCCGACAGGCCGAGACAAAGTTGGATGATATCGAGTCAACCATAGCGGACCTCGAGACGGAGCTTGAAGCTGAAGATAGGCTTTCCGACCAACGTGATGAACTCGTCGACGAAATCGAAAGGCTTCACTCCCATGTCGAGGACACAGAACGGAAACTGGTCGAAGAATTCAACCAGACGATTGACACGGTGCTTGAATTACTCGGGTATGCAAACATCGAACGCATCTGGATCGAGCGCAAGCGTAAGGACGTGAAAGTCGGTCGTCGCACTGAAGAGCAGACGGTGTTCGAGTTGAATATTGTCCGTGAGGGCGGTAATGGTGTTTACGCCGATGACCTCCAGCATCTCTCCGAAAGTGAACGCTCCGTCACTGGGCTCGTTGTTGCCCTTACTGGCTATATTGTTCACGATGTTGCCGATCTGTGTCCGATTATGTTGCTTGATAGTGTCGAAATGATTGATAGCGAACGGATTGCTCAGCTTATTGACTATTTTGCGGATGAAACTGAGTATCTCGTCGCAGCGTTGCTGCCAGAGGATTCAGCCGAGGTCAACGACTCGCTGCTAGAAGCGACGCTCATGAAAATCGATACCAAAGTCAAATAGTATTACTCCTGAGCAACACTGTTCCCTTCATCTTTACCTGGACGAACACGATTTCGTGACTAAGTACTAGTCTTGTCGCTTATTTGCTCTGCAGGCGGTACAGCCGCGGTTACCGATATACTTGAGGAGGTCTTGGCGTCGATCGCACTCTGTGCATTCGATACGGAATTGGAGCCGTATATCGTAAGAATCAGGGATAACATCGGCGTTTACGAGTGATTCAAGCCCCTGTTTGGTGACTGCTTCGACGCGCTGTTGTAGATTTGACAATCGGGTATGGACTTTCTCTTGACGTTCTTTCGGTGTCCGTGCTTGTTTTTGTCCGTCGGATGCACTGACATTTCTTATATTTGTTAAATATTTATATACTGTATTGTATGAGACGAGGTCGTCGGCAAGGGCGTCGGCGTCGATGTCATTCTTTTCGATCCAGTTTTTCACTTCGGTGATTTCGACCCGGGAGATGTCTTCGAACCGTTCGGCGTTTGAACCATCTGCCCGGAGTAGGTGTGCGATTCGGTCTGGTGGATGCGCCTGTGGGACTAAGCCTTTGAGTTGCTCGTTGATGACGCTCGTGACGATGCGTTGGTTGACGTACTTTTCGAGATCGTGGAGCGATTCGCTGCTTTCCGGGTCGGTCCATTGTTCGACGAGTTCGTCCCCGAGAGATTCAAGATCGTATTTTTTGATTACCTGTTGTATTTTTTGTCCTTTGGCCATGTTCTAGGAGAGAAGTTCCGTGTTACAAAACGATGCTGGTCGAACCTCGAATACACCGTGGAAGAGAATGTGTGGGCATTTGGTCTGTGCTGGCTGTCAGTTTAGTACGTTGTAGCCACCCAACAAATCGTACCGCTGTATCTTGTAACCTGTATAGCAGAAATATTAATATATCGGGTATGCAACGTCTTATCATCATGATTTTGTTACTATGGGTGGTCCTTATTGACAGATTCAACTTTGGGCGTATATTGTGCATAGATCATCTTTCACCTGAAGGAGTTACACTATGGCGGCGCATGAATTTTAGCTTGCTTGATCCACCGTGATTAGTTAAGCGAATTCCACTAGACAAGGAAGGCTTGCGGCCACGTTTCTTCGACCGCTGGCCGCACGTGGTTGGAAATATTACTAAAAAAACAGATTTATGATCTTATCTATAAAAATATATGTTTGACAGCACACCAATCTCCCAGCCAAACTATTTGAAATCGGAGCACTGGTCGGCGAAGTGTCGTCGCTAGATGCTTAGCGCAGTCAGCGAGAAACACGGCGTCAGAGGCATCATATTTCTCACGATATTTCTGCAGAAACTGTTATGTTAATACCACCGCAGTTGTGGTAAAAACTCGGATTTGAAAGGAATTTATTCATTTCTGGATCGACGGCAACGTACAGCTAAAATTGCTGGCCGTTGAATTGGATCTCGGTCCCGTTGAGTACGACGTGATCTGGCCTCGCATCGTCGGCCGGCTGTAGATCGACTTTCGGTACCTAATCGTGAACGGCTTTCTGTGACTGTGTTTAACCAAACATCTACGATTTTAGAATTGTATTTATAAAATATATGTCAGCTAGGTGGGGCTGAATACCAAGCGCCATCAGATTGCTCGGTGTCCGTACTCGCTCTGTAAAACTCAAACCAATCCAGTCACTGTCACCGCTTGGACCGATGACTTTAGTCATGAACCAGCCGAATATTGCCTCGCATCACTCTTCATCCTTAACTAAACACGGTCCCTGATTGCTATGAAGGCATATGATTTTCCCGCACGACTCCGTAGTGTGTACTTACAGTGCACAATGGAATAGTGTAATCATACTTTTCGATGCATTCCAGAAATAATCTTTAGGGTAAAGCGCCTATATTCCGTGATATCGATTAGTTCGATGCGTACATATTATTTACTCGAAGATCCGTATCACAACTCCGTCTACTATAAGTAAATAAAGCGTTAGGGTGGTATAGAATACGTTACAAGGTCACTCACCGGAGATTAGGGACGTTCTGAAATGCAGAGTTTGGGATACCCGACCAATATCTCCGTCGTCCAGAAACAAAACAATTGTATTCCATTCAAGCGACAGAGGAGACAAAGGTGGTCACGTTCGACGCCCCCGACGTCGCAACACTGATATGGATGGTTGGAAACAGTGGCCTGTGCCACACTGACTAGCACGACTGCTGTCGGCCAGGAGTTGGATGAATCAATGGCCTAAGGGTTCCGGCATCACGGGTGAGAGACTACAACCATCATCGTCATCAATTCACTCATTGTCTACTGTAGGTAGACAACTATGCTAATAGGGTTTTTTGCCCAATGACACGGATTCTTGTGACTCTGTACCGTCATTGCTGTCACACCCCTCTCGTAGCAGCCGGTGATACGCCTGATCCGCCGAGTCTGGTTGAAAATACCGCCGGATGTAAATATTTTATCGTAGGGCTGGCGAGCTGACCAGTATCGCGGAGCAAGCCTTCTCTACCGTTCAACTCTCTCAGAGAATGGTTACAAAACCTGCTGTACTACGATCTATCGGGATGAGCGTACATGAAAATACTTGTGGTTGGCGTGTCTTCTCGAGCAAGCTCACCACCTCAAGTTACCAACTCACTGTAGCTCAACCGAGGGTACTACAGAAATATTCTCATACGCCGGCGAATTCCGTTTATCCGGTGCATGATGTTACCAGATAGTCTCATGAACCATGTAAACTATTCTGTGGGGTCCTTCTCGACAGCTCTCTTCACGCAAAATTGATCAACCCGACTATTCCACTGTGAGTGAATATTAAGTGGCTGGAGATATTAAATACTGACATGGCCTCAAAATCAAACTTGGTGCAATCCGATATTCGTCTATTAAAAATAGTCAATGGTCTACAGGACCTCAACGGGGCCGGCGTGACAGAACTTGCAGAACACGTAGATATGAAAAAGAGTACTGTCTATAAGCATCTGAAAACGCTCCTGGAACAAGAGTATGTGAGAGTTCGGAATCAGAAGTACCACTTAGGTTTTAAATTCCTGGACCACGGGAAATTTGTCCACGACCAGTCAACACTGGTTTCGACCGCCAGGCCCTATCTCCAAGATTTAGCCGATAGTATCGATAAAGTCGTTGTACTCACAGCAAAAGACTATTCTACTGGAGTATATCTCCATTCTTGCAATGATAAATACGATCTTGGCTCCGAAACTCAAACAAGACCGGGTTACAACCGGTTTGAACTTCATACAACCGCGTCAGGTAAAAGTATATTGGCCCAGTTGGAAAATGATGAAGTACGACAAATAGCAAAAAAACAAGGTTTAGACGCCAAACAAGAAAACACGATTTCTGATATTGATGAGTTACTAGAAGAGCTTGATGAAATCCGTGAGAGAGGATATGCCATTAACAGAGGAGAGCGAGTAGAAGGCATCTGGGCCATCGGCTCAGACTTATATTCGCCAGGGGAAGACATCCACGCTGCGATCAGTATCGGGGGTCCAAAAAGTCGTTTCGCAAGCGACGAACTCCATCAAGAATATGCTAACGAACTTCGTGCAACAATAGAGAAGATCCAACTCAGGCTCCAAATTAACGCTTAATTCGGGCTCTCATCACTCGTTATCGCTTTAGCTCAGTTATCCAGTAAATACAGACAACTGTACTGGAAACGATTCTCGGTTTTTCAATCGCACAGAGGCGTAAAATTTCACTCGCTATTCGGAAAGGGTACTAAATACAGTTGCCTTAACTTTGGGCTTCCGCAGCGATGGGATCGCTACGCACCTCCTCTAACAGCGAATCTCGGCTTGGCGAGGGGGAGTGTCTTGTGATTGAAACCCCTAGAGAGAGCTAGGTATAGGAGAATCACCTGGATATAAGACCAGAAGGTCGTCGCCCAGCGTTCAGTCGGGAACGAAGCATTTCACGGCGTTTCAAGCTAACCCCCACGACGACATGATATACTAGCCCTGCAAATCTCCGACAACGTCGAAGACCTGCTTGCCTTGGATATCGTTAGAATTGGCACGAAGAGTTTGTGAACTACTCATAGTAAGCGGGTTTGAAATCTGCTTCACCTAATTTGGAAAGAAACCGTCGTTTTTATAGATGAGTACAAAACGACGGCATTTGAAAGAGCTCAGGCCCAGCAGAAAGAGGCGGCAATGCAGCTACGACCCGGTTTCGAAGAGGGCACTCCGTGAGTGATTCCGTCGGAGATCATCGACTGTTTGCGTTTTGAACGAGGCATAGAATTACATCGAACGCGTCGTTGTGGGTAGCTTTGAACTTAGAGAGGAGCTGTTGCAACCGCAAGATGGGGTGGCATCAGCAGCAACAATCTTTTTGAATTGGTCGAGCTCAAGTGAGACGCGGTGAGGAACAGCGATTTCGTCAAATACGTGTTCGAGAAGTTCGGAGAGAAAGCCATGGAGTGCCGGTAAAGCGGTCATAGAAGCTGGAGACGACGATGGGGAGGGTTTCGCCGCCGGCTGCGGTAAGCGTTCACACGGGCGTTCTGATGTTGGTGTCCGTTTGGGGGGAGTTTGATTCCAATCACCTCTCATCTTATATTAGTGTGATAGTCCCAATAATCACTGCGTAGTCATTCGATTTTGTTGTTTATCCGAACCGGATGATGCTTAATGTGGGGTGAGTGGATTGCAGATGTGGTTCAAAATCTTTATATAGGACATAATAATACTCATATACCATGCTGCCAAAACGATATGACTCGTATGATGAGGCATATGAGAACTTTAGCTGGGATGAGACATGGGACATAGTGGAGGGCGACAAAGAAAGCTTAAACATCGGCGTTGAGTGTCTTGATAGACATGATGGTGTGTGTGCGCACGTACTAAATACTAAAGAAGACACGCTGTCGGAATACCAATTTGCGGAAATTACAGAGGCAGCAAACCAATTTGCGAATTTACTTGATAAGAAAGGTGTGGAAAAAGGGGAACGGGTGGTCGTTAATCTGGATATGTCTTTTGAATTCTTAGTATCTTTCTTCGGGACGATAAAGCAAGGTGCGGTTGCGGTACCCTGCCCAGAGGTTTTCGGTCCTGATGCCATGGCTTACCGAGTGCAAGATTCTGAGCCAACTATAGCTATAGCTCCTGAGGATGTTGATAGTGACCAATTTGACGAAACCGTGGAAGTAATTACAACACAGGAACTTTCAACTCAATTGGAGGGACTGTCTCAAACCTACACGTCCCAGACGGACGCTGAAGACACAGCTGTGGTGAACTATACAAGTGGCACCACGGGTACCCCCACCCCTCACGCTTACAGGCAGAAGAGTCTTATATATTATGCTGGAATGAAAGATTTGATGTTAGACTTTTCTTCTGAAGATAAAGCATTCACCACCTCTTCAACAGGTTGGGGAGCTGGACTTTGGGGGGGACTATTAGCTCCATTAGTATTTGGGATTCCAGCAGGGTTCCTTTCCGGCCCATTTGATGCAAAAAAAGCCCTGGAATTCATAGATGACAATGATGTTAATTTACTAATTAGTGTGGTTCCAACGGCTCTTCGGAAGATGGTGGATGCGGCTGAGGAAATGGATCAGCCCCCACAAATCGAAAAAGCGAACTATACCGGTGAACCGATGCCGGCTGAACTATCACGAAAGGTTGAGGAACTATTTGGAGCATTGCCTAGAAGTTCGTATGGCGCATCAGAGATGACGGGGAAGGTCGTGCTGGCTGATCAAGCATTTCCGGATTTCGAATCCAGACATGGTAGTCTGGGCAAGCCACTCCCAGGGAACGATGTACTCATTGTCGACGATGATGGGAACGAATTGCCCAACGGAGAAGTTGGAAGGATAGCCGTAAGAGAATCAGATGGACTGAAATTATCGGAAGACGCGGGGTTGACAGATGAAGATGGATACTTCTGGAGCAAAGGACGTGCCGACGACGTTATCTTGTCATCGGGCTATACAATCGGTCCTAAAGAAGTTGAAGAATCGTTGGAAAAACACCCAAAAGTTGCCGTATCGGGTGTCATAGGCGTCCCGGATGAAGAACTTGGCAACAGGGTAAAAGCTTACATAGAAACTGATGAGGCTGGAACCGAGGAGCTTAAGGACGAATTGAAAAATTTCGTGCGTGAGGAACTAGGAAAGCATGAATATCCTAGAGAGATCGAGTTCATAGATAAGGTCCCCCAAACTAACAATCAAAAAACCCAGCGAATAAAGTTGCGCGAATTGCACGAGTCTGAGTCGTAAAGATCGCGGCATCAATCTTCTGGCTGGATATCCGAGTGTCATTCTGATTCCGTTGGCAAGTGTAGGTCTGTAGCCATTGGTCATTCCTGATTAATCAGTCGGTACCGTTGGTATCTCTCGGCGGCCGAACGTTTTCGTGGAGCATTTATCGTTTGAAAAGCCGTTAACTAGGAACCGATGCGTTTTTGTAATATGATAGTCGTTGGTAACCTGATGGACGAATCTACTGACACACTGGAGGAAGATCTCGCTCCTGAAATCACCGACGAGATGATTGAGGAAGCCAGAGATCTGATTGGGACGGAAATGAGGACCAACGAGGAAGAACTTCGACGGAGGTGCTTTTGGAATACAGAATTAAATCTGGATAATATACGACAGTTTGCGTGGGGATACGGGGATGATAATCCGCTATATACAGATAGGGAGTATGCAAAAGGCACGAAGTGGGGTGGGCTCAAAGCACCTCCAGGATTCCTTTTCAGTGTTGATAGAATAGCAATTGGCCCAAAGCTACCTGGTGTCCAAGGGATATATGGGGGAACAAGATGGGAATTTGAGAGACCACTTCTCGAAGGAGATCAGTTCAAAGTTAGAGCTGTACCAACCAAAGTCGAGAAAAAGGAGGGAGGGAGAGCAGGTGAGTTTGTTCTCCAAGAGGGTAAGGTTGAGTTCTTTGATAAAAGTGGAAAGGAAGACGAATTGATCTGTACAGCATGGGGGACTGTTCTTCGTATCCCCCGCCCGAAATCTCATGGCGAATCAAGTGTATCTCAGGATAGAGAGTCCGTTTATTGGACGAAAGACGAATTAAAATCGATAGAAAACGAACTGTTGAACGAAACAAGACGAGGGGCGGAACCAAGATTCTGGGAAAACGTTAGTGTTGGAGATGAGCTAGAGCGACGTGTAAAAGGACCGCTTGGTATAACTGATGTCATTTGTTGGTATGCGGGATGTGGCACACCGTTGTATCATGCACATGAACTTGGTGTTAAAGAACGGAAACGCCATCCAGCGGACGCTTATCGGAGAGAAGATCTAGGGTTTATAGAGCACCCCGCTATGGGCCATATCGACCCAGAGGTTTCTGCTGGTATTGGTGTACCACGAGCATACGACGTGGCTGGACAGAGAATCACGTGGATGCACCATCCCGTAACCGATTGGATGGGTGACGACGCGATGATAACCGAATTAGATACGAAAATTAGCGGAATGAATTATATAGGTGAGGCAACTGTTTGTACTGGAAAAGTTACTGATAAATATATCAATGAAGACACTCAAGAACATCTCGTGGAAATCGACTTACAACAAACGCACATGAAGGACGGCGAACAGATAGGAGAAGGATCTGCCACCGTACAACTCCCTACCTCAAGTAAATAAGTCGACTTAACAACCTTGTGCTGACCGACAAGAGACCCGTTCATTCAGCAAAATCCCAAGGGAGATGCAGGGAACACGTCCGTAACGATCTAGATCGATTACCTTTGTCCTCAATTGTTGGGGAACTCCACACTGGATATTTATCACCCTTTTCGAGTAGCGAGCTAATTCTGCCAAATAAGAATGGTCCAGTGAGATCTTATCGAAAAGAGAGGACCTGGTGAAACCCCGCACGTGAGCTAGTTTTGATGGGTGACGGCACGTTCGATATTGCAAATCGAACATCGGGACGACTTCGCGGTATTCACGATACCACACTCGGCACCTACGACGTGGCCGAGCGACGCTTAATCGTGGTTCTTCGACTACACGCAGTCTTGAACCGTACGAGGACAACCCAGCCAGTGGGCCGATAACTCGTCGGCCCACAAGCCAATTCCATCGGTTCGTCTGTGTCGGCAAGCGCTTTCCGTGTCCCCTCGCTCAATCATCGAGTACACGAGCAGTGCCAGTAAGAGCACGTGCCCCACGCCTTGACGCGGTTGGGTCGATTAAAAAAGACCGGCACACGCTTGGAGTCTTTCAACACCGCAACCCGCCCCTCGACGTACTCGGTAAGGATTGCCTCGTCAGATCTCGACTGTTCACAGCACCCCTTCAGCAACAAATTGGGGGCTCAGACCGAGTTAACTGACGATGCTTTGTGAGGTACTAAGACTACCTCAACGAGATTCCGGGTGTATTTGCCGTGCTTGAACTTGAGAAAGCACCGTACTATAGTCCGCTCTGTCCGTGGGGATGACAAGTATCGGACACCTGAAATCCGTCGGCTACCGCCCCGCTAGTGAACCATCAAATATATAACTAGGGAAACCAACTTAACAGAGGAACAAAGATGAATTTCGAACTCACAGAGGAGCAAAGACAGATCCGACAGCTCGCCAAGGAATTCGCCGAGAACGAATTGAAACCCAACGTAGCGGAATGGGATCAAACCGGTGAGATTCCTCCTGAACTCCCGGAACAGCTTGCCGAATTAGGCTTTATGGGCGGTACATTGCCGGAGGAATACGGCGGGTCCGAACTCGATTATGTGTCGTTGGTACTTATCATAGAAGAGTTTGCAAGGTTCTCAGAGCGTGCTGCCACCCTTGCGGGTGCGGTCAGTTGCTCACTCGGCCGTGGAACGCTGGAATATGGGAGCGAGGAGTTGAAGAAAAAGTATCTGAAGCCTATGGCCGAAGGCAAAGCGACTGGTGCCACAGCAGTTACAGAGCCTCATTCTGGAACTGATGTCGTTCGAAATTTACATACAACGGCTGAGCGTGACGGTGATGAATATGTCATCAACGGAGAGAAGATGTGGATAAGTAATCTGGATCTCGCTGAATGGTTCTTGACCTTTGCTCAACTCGATCCGGATGCGGAACCGGCATATCAGGGAACGATTGCTGTTATAATCGAAAGAGACTGGGATGGTATAGAAACAAGGGTTGAAAAGCCAATTACTGGATCACGAACCCTTTCTTCAGGCGCAGTAAAATTGAATGACGTTCGCGTCCCTGTTGAGAACCGTATTGGTGAAGAAGGGAAAGGGTACAAAGTATTAATGACCGGTACAGAAATCGGTCGACTTGCTTGTGCATCACGTGGTCTTGGTGTCCTCCAACAATGCCTAAAGGAATCCATCGAGTACGCCAATCAGCGTGAAGTGTTTGATCAAAATATCGGGGAGTACCAGTTGGTAAAACAGAAAATCGCCAATATGCGTGAAAATTATGAAGCGGCAAAACTACTCACGTTTAAATTGGCGGATATGAAAGACCGTGGAGTAGATCATGCCCAGCAAAGCGCGTCCATGGCAAAACGGTTTACTACGAACGCGGCGCACCAGGCTGCTGAAGACGCTGTTCAACTTCACGGTGCGAACGGGATCGCAGAAAGTAGCTACAGCGTTGGGAGACACTTCCGGAACTCGAAAGTGAGCAAGCTCTATGACGGAACCAATGATATACACACAGTCATGATAGCGGATCACGAATTAGGCTACAAATGAGATAATTACAAATGGCTCTTAAAGATATTACAGTCGTCGAACGCAGTCAATCGCCCAGAGGGGCAATGTGCGGACGTCTTTTATCGGATTTTGGCGCGTCAGTGCATCTCGTCGAGGAACCTGATGGACACCCGCTACGGTCTTTGACTGGTGATGCTGAAACCGATGAGCACATCTTCAAGATGTATTGTGTTAACAAATCTGGTGTCCATACCGATGGTCAATATAGCAAATTCGAGGATCTCATAAAGACTGCGGACGTGTTTATAATTGACACACCAAACCCGCAAGACAAGTATTCGGAGTCAACCCTTAGAGATATTAATCCCGACATTACGTACTGTTCGATCACACCATATGGTCGGACCGGGCCGCTTGCAGAAAAAGACGGTGATAACATGACAACCCAGGCTATGTCTGGTATAAGCCATACGACCGGGTTCGAAGGGGGTAAACCAGCGTTGACCGCCGCTCATATCGGAGCAACGTTCGCCTCGTTAGTTGGACTTGGATCAATAATCTATTCTCTTTCAGACGAGGATGGGGAAGATAGTATTGATATATCAGTTCAAGACGCTTTGTTACCCCTCAACAGAACATTCCTTGGCAAATATTTCGGTACTGGCCAACAAATAGACCGATCTGGGAATCAACATCCGCTAGTAGCGCCTTGGAACGCGTTTGAAGCGGAAGACGGGTGGGTATTTCTTATTGCGTATACAAACCGTGACTGGAAACGGTTACTAGACCTCTTGGGCCGCCAGGACTTAGACGGCGATCCTCGATTCTCCTCAATGGCCAAGCGAAAAGCTAACGTCGATGAGATTAACGATATAATCGAGCAATGGGTATCTAAGAGAAGTGTGTCTGACATACTTGAACTAGCCGATGATCACGGGGTTGTCGCAACAGAAATCAAGGACGTTCAGCAGGCATTTACCCATCCAAATCTCGATCATAGGCAGATGACCACTGATTTAGACGGAGATTTGGTGGTCAGGCCACCTCTATCATTAGAACAATCGATTGACAGTGAGGCATATCAAACCTCCGCGTTAAACCACGAGGCAGGTGGAAACGAATGAAACCGATTTCTGAAGTCCGAGTTTTGGATATGGGCCAAATTACTGCGGGTCCCATGGCTTCTTGGCTGCTCGATCCACTAGTGAGTGAAGTCATTAAGATAGAACGGCCAGATGGCGGAGAAAGTGGACGCCCCAATCCATCTGCAGATTCTGATGAGATGTCGTATGCATTCCAAAGTGGCAATTATAATAAAAAAAGTTTAGGTGTTAATATCGACAGTGAACAGGGACAGGAGATTGTGAAGTCACTTGCAAACGAAGCAGACGTCCTCATAGAGAATTTTCGCCCCCAGACGCTTACTGAACTCGGTTTGGGTCCTGAAGAACTCCGAAATGAGAACAATTCGTTAATATATTGTTCGATCTCCGGGTTTGGACACGATTCCGCCGAAACAAATCAAAGGGCCTACGATTCTACCATTCAGGCAATGTCTGGATTAATGAATTTAACCGGATTCAAAGGCGATGGTCCGGTTAAACTTGGTCCGTCGGTAATGGATGTTCTTCCGGGATTCGTCTCTGCTACTGCTATTATAACAGCATTATATGAACGAAAGTCGACGGGTGAAGGTCAGCATATAGATATCTCAATGCAAGACTGCGCCGCTTGGATGTTGCAGTCGCGGCTACCATTCTCGAACGAGCCCACCAATCACGGGCCGAGTCGTTCCCCTGAAGCGCTGGCTGGGGTGTTCGAAACGGAAACAGACTGGGTTACTATTTCTGTTCAGGATGAAGAGTCCTGTGAACGTCTAAAGACCAATATTCAGAACACTGACCCAGCCATAGACTGGGGCAATTCTGACGACGCTGTGGAAAACGTGGTTGCAGAGTGGGCGGTACAACGCCCCACACAGGAAGTTATCAAGACTTGCTCACAAAGCGGAGTGAAAGCTAGCAAAGTCCAATCAATTGAGGATGTCGCGGAATCAAGACACTTGGAGCAACGAGGCGCCTTTGATAAGGTGAACTATGGGGGCGAATCAATGCGGCTGCCGGTGTCACCGTATACATCCGCCAAACAGTCCGCTTCGGAAACGGAATCTCGGGAAGCCCCAGAAGTAGGCGAACACACCGACCAGATTCTCTCCGAGATTCTCGGGTACAATCGAGCCACTCTCGAACAGCTCCGTTCAGAAAACGTTATTAACTAGCCGAAACCGTCATTTTTCCCGATGCGCTCTGAGTATTTAAAACCGGCGTGGGTCAGTAGTGACGGCCAGTGGTGTCTGTAGTTCCTAACCTAACAGACAGGCCGCCGTCAGCAGGAGATCGTCACCGATGGAGTGTATTCGCTACTCGACGTAGTCGATAGCCTGTTTCCATGGCTGGCCGCTTCCGATAGAGTCACTCAGCCCTTTTCAGATCTTCCTCGACGAGGCCATAAGACACGTAGCCACGGACGATTTCACCGCTCCTGCCCCGGTCCCCAACCTGATAAGAGACGTAGACCGCGATCGGGAGCCGCAGTTCGCTCTTAAGCCTTGTATACGCGATACGTTATCATGGAAGACTTGCGGACGTTGACTTTGTCTTGCATTTAATCACCGTTCTTGCGAACTGGAACGACTTTCGCCGCTACCTTCCGTGCTGACGGATGATCGTACCGTCGCAGAAACTGCTGTAATTAGTGTGACGGTTCAACCTTGGCAATTACGCGGGTCGGTAAGTAACGGCGGTGGTCGGGTGGTCTCTTTTATTTGGCAATCCGGGTCTCTTTTATTTGGCAATCCGGGTCTCTTTTATCTGGCAATCCGCTTGATTCGAACATGGCCTGCGAAATCAAGTGGTATTATGTATGAGAAGGTAATTACGAATTCTATGGAACTTTCCAGCGAAAGCTTGGCCGAGTACACGAAGCAAATATCGATCGACGATCTACCCGAGGAAGTCGAGGAACAGGTCGAAAGACTTACTCTTGACACAATTGGGTGTGCGCTCGGCGCATTCAATAGTCCCCCAAGTAAGAAAATCCGCCAAGTATACGATAATCGGGATTCTGGAGGATCCGAATCGACTATATTTGGAAGTGGAAAAAACGTCGATGTCGAATATGGTGCTTTAATCAATGGTATCATGGGTAGATATCTTGATTTCAATGATTGTTACACGACCCAGTCAGCGGCGTGCCACCCAAGTGACCATATCCCGGCATTAGTTTCAGTTGCAGAAGCGGAGCAGGCGAGTGGGGCAGATTTGATTGAATCGGTTGTCATCGCATATGAAATTCAATGCCGTGGAGTTGATACTGGTATCGTTACAGCGGAGGGTTTTGATTACTCTACTTGGGCAGCATATTCGTCTGTTGCAGCTGTAGGAAAATTAATGGACCTGGATAAGGACCAACTGATAAATGCGTTCGGCATAGCTGGTTCTAATAATAACGGTCTTTTAATAGCGCGCTTGGGAACTGTCTCTATGTATAAAGGAATGGCTGTTCCCTATGTTACTCATAATGCTATTCAGGCTTGTCAGATGGCTCGTAATGGAATCACCGGGCCAAAACAGGTTTTTGAGGGCGATCGTGGCTTCTTCGAAGTCGTTTCAAAAGAGCCAGTCAGTCTTGAGGACTTAGGTGGTAGAAACGGCGTGGAAGATTATCGAGTCATGGAAACAAGCTTCAAGACGTTTGCGTGTGGCTTCTATACTCATCCATCAGTTACAGCCGCCCTTGATATTGTTCGTGAGAATAATATTGATCCGAACGATATCGAGAAAATTGAAGTAGAGACGTTTACACAGGCTGTGGAAGGTTATGCTAGCGGCCCGGAAAAGTGGGCTCGAGATATGAATCGTGAAACCGCCGATCACAGTCTCCCATATAATGTATCCGTTGCCATCATAGATGACGAAGTGACTCCCGAGCAATACAATGAAGAGCATCTCCAAGATGAGCAAATCTATCAAATGATGCAGAAGGTATCGGTCCAAGCTGACGAAGATCTTGATCAATACCGAATGGAAAACCCGCGTCATATGCCTTCAAAGGTAGCCATTGAAGCGAGCGGAGAAAAGCATAGGAAACGCGTCAATTATCCAAAAGGCCATCCAGAGCGTCCCATGACGAACGACGAGTTACGATCAAAAGCTGAAGATTTGATGGATCCATATTTGTCCGGGCAACAAATAGAAACGCTGGCTGAAAACTGTTTCAATCTCAAATCGGAAAATTCGATAAATAATATTATCAATAGCCTTAAGATATAAATTAATAAACAAAGCGGTAGTGAAGATAGGCACTCAAACCTACATCATATTGTTCGCGATTGCTATACCAGCGGTGTCGATGACGGCGCCTCGTGGGAGTACTCCTTTCAGCGGTCGCTCCCCCGAGACTGATCTGGATGATTTCAGCGCGTGCAGCCAAGTGAGTGCTGTCAATGGGCTAACGGCTGCGCCGGTGCCGCGCCCGACTTGCAACAGTCGCTCCGCTCCGGCGTTAAATCTCGAAAGCCTTGTCAAACGCAGCCCTCCTCTTCACACTGCGAAGAGACGCGACTGACGAAGTCGCATCACCTGATACAATCGGAACCTCATCCGGACGGCATCAATAAGTATGGCGTTACCGAATAGTCCGATTACCTCCCCGTTCGGGGCCTACAGATTCGTCCGTTCCTCCTTTACCTGATCATCTCTCGTCCGCTATCGTCTAGACCCCTGCACGAAAATTATATAAGGATTCACAGAGTTCAGCAATACATGAAACTGTGGCATAGTCTCTCAAACCAATGGGATTCTTTCACCCTTGATTACCGATGCGTAGACTGCAACCACCGGTTTTCAACTGAACATGAACGTTGTCCAGAGTGCGGGGCAGATAAAATATTTGACCACAGCGAGATGCGGGAATATCGATTCCATAGACGGCTCTGGTAAATTGCCATACAATGTTTGGTCCCATGGTTTCACGGCTCGCTTGATCCTATGGACTGCATACATCAGAACGATCTCACTAAACTTGCGGTTCCACCTCGGGCCCGCATCGCGTGCCCAGGCGTGGGCTTGATCGTCGAGAAGACGGTCTCAGACATTGCTCTCTGACCGTACAGAGACCTGTCAATGCGCGCTTTAGGCGCATCGACGGCGGAACTCGCAGTGTTTAATTAGCAGTCTTACGCCCTTGTCGTGGGATTTTTAGCGTAATCGCATCCGTGGTACCTTTGTCGGCGGCGAGGCTGATAACCTCGCTCGCGTTTGGTGGGCGAATTGCCAGACGACCTGCGTGTCATGACGTTTCTCGGTCATTTCTTGATCGTCGAGTACATATCCCGCCTCATTACAGGGATTCATTAGAGCCCCAAAGACTAGTATAGCTGCATCAGACTCTGTACTGTTACACTGTCCCACACACTGGCGCTTGAACATTCGGTTAGGACGTGATACCAGTATACAGTCTGCCCTTGTTTTAAGTATCTAAAACCGGTAAGGTCTGGTAGTGACGGCCCGGTAGCTCGGAATATTAGTGGTTACGAGACTTGGCCAGGAACTTTTTCGGCCAGTCCCGCCGCATCTCTGACTACATCCCGTTTACGTGGCTGTACGGGATTACGCGCTGGCTGACTTGGATGTCCTCGGCGATTTCTGAAAATCTACGTATCTATCGAAGACTGGTTCCTGCAGATTACTTGGTACAAGAAAGACGATTTCAGCGTCCACTATCAGGAGCACCGAGCGCACGGAGAAGAGCAAAAATGTCGATTGGACTAGCATCCGAACGAACATAATGTGGAGGTCCACCATTGTCTTCTGCGAGATGCGGCTGGCCCCGCTGAAAGCAAGTCCTCTCCACACAACTGGAACGATGTGTTGACTCGAGTCCTCACGGAGATTGACGGAGAAATAAAACGGGTTCTAGCGGTGACTTGAAATAAACACTAGAGTCGATGATGGTCTTGAGATTCAGCTGTGTCTGACTGTGAATTACTTTGTACGTATGGTGGAATATCAAAGCATTAATATATCATGGATGGGCAAGCACTCTATGAGCATGTACAAGAGCGGTCTCTTCGATGGAAAGACGGCATTCGTTACGGGTGCAGGCCAGGGTATTGGACAAGAAATAGCAACAACTCTTGCAGAACTAGGTGCGGATGTAGCAGTAAATGACATATACGAGGAGAGGGCTGAAGAGACAGTCCAATTGGTTCAGGAAGAAGGCAGCGAGGCCATTAAACTTCTTGGTGACGTAAGCCAAGAAGCTGAAGTTGAGCAAATGATATCTAAGGTGGAGGAGGAATTGGGGACTCCCCAGCTTGTTGTCAACAATGCCGGCGCGAATTCTGCTTCTCCCCTTACCGAATTGTCCGTAGACGAGTGGGACAAAGTTATGGCTGTAAATACAACATCGACTTTCCTCGTATCACGGACTGTCGCTAAATCGTTGGCAGAAAATGATGAGGAAGGTTCGATAGTTAATCTTTCATCTGTAGCAGGATTGGTACCTCAACCTGGTGCTGGGGCATACACCCCAAGTAAAGCGTCTATTATCAAACTTACACAACAGATGGCGATTGAATGGGCAGAATTCGGCATCCGGGTTAATGCAGTTTGTCCCGGAATGATCTGGACGCCGGCAACGGACAATCTATATACGGATGATGATCTGCTTAATAAGCGGCGAAGCTTGGTTCCAATCGGCGAAATTGGTGAACCGAGTGATGTTGCTGAATCAGTTGTGTATCTGTTATCGCCGACAAATGGGTATACTACGGGAGAAATCCTTAGCGTTGACGGCGGATTACAATGTGCTCCTCCGGAGGTTCCAGGCAAGGCCGAGCACGAGTAATCTGTCATCCTTTTACTGTTCCATCAACGATCAATCGAGGGACAGAGGTGATATAAATTGATGCGAGCATTACCCGTGGCGAACTGCCCATTAATCTGAGAATTCTTCTTATTGGGATCTGCAAACCATACAGTGACCTCCGACCGGGGAGTCGCTGCATTGGGAATACGTCGCGCAAGACACTGCGAGTGTAGAGGTTGATTTCGATCTCAGTCATGTTGAGCCAGCTGCCATGAATTGGCGTGTAGTGAAATTCCAGCTGATCGAGTATCCGACGGACCTCGGCCCCCAACAGCACCTGAAGCCAATACGACCTGCCCCGTGAAGTGGGAAATTTCGGACGTGAAGCATCCGCCGCTTCCCGCTTCAACGCTCTAGTTGTGACGGATCAACCCGGCACTATCTGGCTATTCACCAGAGACCAAAGTTTTATTTCCTACTCTCCCGACTTTCGCGTAATGCTTGACGATATAGAGATTGTCGAAATTGGACAAATGATCACCGTTCCTTTTGCTGGGACAATGTTAGGTGATATGGGGGCGGGCGTAACAAAAATCGAGCGACCTGGTGAGGGAGAACTTATCCGGGAAACAGGGCCGAGAATGGAGGGTTTGGGATCGCATTACGTGACTGTAAATCGGAATAAATGTTGCGTTACGGCAAATATAAAAACCGATCGAGGCGTTTCAATCATAAAGGAACTGCTCAAGGATGCTGACGTTCTTGTCGAGAACTTAAAACCTGGGACACTAGATGAAGTGGGACTTTCGTATGAGGATGTCAGTGAGATTAACGATGATATAATTTATTGTTCTGTTCATGGCTTCCGAGAAGGCAGTAAGTACGAGGACTTGCCCGCTTACGGCCCAGTAATTCAAGCGATGGGTGGTGCAATGAGTGTTACCGGCGAACCGGATGGCCAACCGCTTCGGGAAGCAGTACCGATAGGCGACCTCGCAGCGAGCATGTATACTGCCCAGTCTATCCTTTTTGCTCTGTATGACAGGGATGTGAACGGCAAAAGTGGTCATTACATTGAAATTCCGATGTTAGACGCTTTTGTCTCTTGGCTAGCCCCGAGAGCTGCTGAAACTTTTGTTACGGGTGAACCGTATCCTCGAAAAGGCAACCGCCATCCAGCAGGGGCACCAATAGATCTGTTTGAGACAGAGGATTCCGAGATCATGCTCATGGTGGGATCCAGATATCAATGGGTCAGATTCTGCGACGCTATTGGGAGAAAGGACTTAAAAGATGACCCAAGATTTGAATCGAATGATAAACGGTTGGAGAACGAAGAGGCCTTATACGATATTCTTGATTCTGTTTTCGAAAAGAAACCGTCGGAATATTGGCTGGAACTCTTGAGAGAACACGACATAGCTGTCGCACCGGTTTATGACACATTAGAAATGTGGGATGATGATTACCTTGCCGAATTACTTGTTGAGTCAGATGGTCTACAAATGATTCGGAATCCACTTCTTATAAATAACGATACGCTTCCGGTCCGAAAGAAGCCCAAACCACCAGGTAGCGATAATAAAGAAGTCCTCAAACAATTGGGTTTTGATGACGATGAGATCGAACGCTTCAAAGAAGATAACGTTATTTGAAATCTCCTGATTGTAATGCTAGTTCAAGCGGAAGGTGTATTTGAGACACTACTGGCTTAATCCCTCCTGTTTGAGTGCTGTTTGATAGCTTCGGTAGTAGGCAGTGTGGGCAGTCAAGCCAGCGCTGGCTTGAATGCCGTTTTAGATCTTGTGGAATCAACCGATTCGCATAGTATCGGCCTGTGACATTTGTATTGCGGAGGCCAATTCAAAACTGGCCCACCCGAGACCAGTTTGAGGATGGTCCCCGGCGGTGGTGCACCCCAGCGTTTCGCTCGACTCGTTGGCGAGGGCAAAGCGATGCGACTCCTCCTTAGTGGAGAAATCACCGACGTTGAAAAAGGAAAAGCTATACGATCGTCGACGGGGTTTTGGAGACGAATGAACGTGACGGCGGGCTGTACGATCTTGCGGCCTCAATGGCCGATAAGAGTCCGCTCGAATTTGAATTAGCTAAGAAGGCGATTAACGCCGGATTGCGCATGGGCCTTGGGGAAGGTCTCAAACACGAATCTGAACTGTTCGCACAAATGTTTACCACTGCGAACAAAGAAGAAGGCATTGGAGCGTTTTTAGAGGTAACGAGCCCTAATCTATTGGTGAGTAACCCTAGTATCACGCGAAATGAAGTCGAATACCAAACTTCATCGCTGGCTCGGGTGTCGAGGTCGCTACCTCCGTTGAGGCGGTCGATCCCAGCAAACTGCCCACCTGACGACCGGTTCGAGCGGTAATCACCGACCGGGACGGGTCTTCAAGCAGTGGTAACGCTGTCGTGTCGTCGGCTTTCCGCCGCTGACTCCGACAGCTTCATCACATCACTGACTTGGAATGAGTCTCAACCGCCGGTCCAGCTACTGTTTCGGCAGCGAACTCACTCGTCAGAAGTAGTTGGCCGAAGACCCTTTGTGAGGTACTGATGCTTGGTGCCGGTGTTGAAGATGATTCGGCATCGTCCGACGCCGACCACTCACAGCGAGTCCAACGCTCTGCGAATGATGTTGCCCCGGCATGAGCAGCGCATGCCACATTGGTAGACCGGCTGGCGTGCGTGTCCGGTCACGATGCAAAAGCTCCACGTCGAACGAACCCGTTACGTCGACCTAGAATTCTTCGAATAGGGAACTGCTAGACTGAGTAGAGTTATGCTATGTAGAATATGTCGTTAGATACTGTCTGTTCATAAAATCCGTACCTGGGACGGCCCCCGGATCTTGCATAATTAAGTAAGGAACACGATGGGGAAATTTTACTGGTTATCCTACATAGTCTCAGAGGCCGGTTTTGACCGAAGAGGAGTAGTTTGGAGATGTGAGTTTATAGGTTTGTAATTGTCTCCCGAATAATGTCGCTGTCGGCCCATCGAGAGGGAATGTATGCTACAGGCGAGTCTGCACCGGCCTCTTGGAACTGCTCAAAGCTCTCGGCAGCTTCCGCGGGAGTCCCGCAGGCGCCAAACGAAGCCAACATATCGTCTGTTACCCCTGCTTCTGCGCCGGTCTGACCATCCTTCTCCCACCCGGCGCGAATCTCGTCAGCTTCTTCACCAAAACCAAAGGATGCCGCAGCATTGGCGTAAAAGTCGCCCATCGTACCGACGTAGAACGCGATTAGCGAGCGGGCGTGTTCACGAGCGGCAGCAGGATCATCTTCGGAGATGCAAGTCGGGATCCAAGGTGTGACATCAATATCGTCGAGTGACCGGTCTCCTTTATCGGCGCCTCTTTTGACAGCACCTAGGGCGTCATCCAAACCTGTATTCGGCACAAGTAGTGGCATCCAGCCGTCGGCAAACTCTCCCACGAGTTGGCGGTTGGTCTCGCCCATGGCTGCGACGTAGATCGGACACTCATAATACTCGTTCATATCGAGCGCGAAGCCTGATAGCTCGAAAATCTCGCCGTCGTAATCGATTCGGTCACCCGCGAGCAACCCCTGAATAATCTCAATATATTCGCGGGTACGCCGCAGGGGGCGGTCAAACTCGACACCATGGAAGTTTTCAATCACAGCCGGTCCACTGGTACCTAGCCCGATTCGAAATCGACCGTCCCCAGAATCAGCTAGGGTATTAGCTGTCATCGCGACTAGCCCTGGGGTCCTCGCGTAGATGTTGAAAATACCCGAGCAGACATCGATTGTTTCGGTCCGCTCTAGAAGTTTTGTGAGAACAGGCACCGACGCCCGACCCCATGACTCGCCAACCCAAATCGACTCAAGGCCTTGTTCTTCTGCGAGGGCAGTATATTCGAATAACTCCTCTTGGCCGGGAACGCCGAGCGTTATGCCACTTGCCAGCATGAATCAGAAGTTCACGCACAACCAATTGAATCTTTTCATTCGGTACCACCATCTCCCTAACAAGAAATCGTTCGACCCATCCTTTGATTCCGTTAACAACGTAGCGACTCAGACCCACGAAATGAACGAAATTGTCGATGGTGAGACAGTAACCAATCTTCCTGATGCTGGTTAGGATTTCATCAACTCGCATAGAAGATACGATAGTGATGTTCGTGACGAATTATGTAATGAGTGACGCTACATGATCTGTGGCTCTTAGCCGACCTGTTGGTACAGGCCCCCCACGATATCGACGGCGAGTGAAGCTATAC
This sequence comes from Natronomonas salsuginis, assembly GCF_005239135.1. NCBI lineage: Archaea > Methanobacteriati > Methanobacteriota > Halobacteria > Halobacteriales > Natronomonadaceae > Natronomonas > Natronomonas salsuginis. The sequence goes on along the minus strand of NZ_QKNX01000005.1, from coordinate 41,037 downwards.
CCTCACAAAGCCGGTTAGTTAGACCTCTGCTTGCTGAAAGTGTGCACTCCAACCAGCAAGCAGACAGTGAAATCCATGAAGACCAGCTGCTTAACTTCCTCGTCAACCGGCTTGACGATGAAGTTTCTCTCAGTCTTGCCAACAACGCTGAAATCGCCGTAGAGGGCATTTACGAGGTCCTCATCGGCGCGACCGCCGACGGGGCCTCGATCTCGACGCTATGCAACTCTAGCGAGGACTCGCCACCGGCGATCGCGATCCTCTACCATCTACGGACGAAGTTCGAGCCGGAACGGCTCGAACGAGTCGCTAACACGCTTCTTCGGCGGGATGTCGTCGAACTGCTATCCGAGCAGGTGGAGATCGTCGCAGACCTCCACCTGCGGCCCTACTGCGGTGACGAAGACGACACCGGCTGCCTCTATTACTTCCAAGTGAAGCGTGGAACCATCGCGTTCCACGCCTACGCGACACCCTACGCGCGTGTGAAGGACAGACGTTACACCCAGTCGGTCCGCCGTCTCGAAGACGGCAACACTGCCAGCAGCGTCCTCGCTGAATTTCTTGGTCTCCTCGACGGCCTTGACGTCGAGGTCAATGCCGCCTACCTTGATCGCGAATTCTGCGACAGCAAGTGTTTGACATTAGTCGTGCCACTCGCCCCGTACAACGCACGAAGCACCGACAATCGACTGTACATTGAGTACAGGGTCGAAGACCGTATCAACGAGCACAGCAAGGACGTGAAGCTGAAGCAATTGACGTTAGATGAGATGTACAACCGCCGGACAGGCGTCGAACGAACTAACGATGCACTCAAGCACTGCGGCCTCGGGCATGTCAGCGCCCGAGGCCGCGTCCATGGATAAGCACAAGTGTTCATGTACTCGTTGTGTCTGCGTCTTGTTATTGCGTTCACCAACTACGAACGAGGAGGCAATCCGAGAAGCACGATTATCACGGTGTGACAAGAGTCCTATAGCACCCTTAAATAATGGAAACATTTAATTAGACCTCGTGGTATGATATTACATGTGATGAGACGCAGAAATGCCATTAAGAAAAGTGCATTAGTTGGAGCAACTGTGTTTGGCTTATCCGGTTGTGTTACAGGTGATACTGGCAGTGAGGGGGAAGAATTCCCGACTTCCACCATACAGTCAATTATTCCGTATGAACCAGGAGGCGGTGTGGATGTACTCGGAAGAAAGGTTAATGAATATTATGCTGACGAATTAGGAGTCACAATCGAAGCAGAAAATATCCCGGGAGCCGCTTCGTTGAACGGTTTAGGGCAGTTAGCCACTAGTGATTCAGATGGTTACAAATTTGCTTACTCAAATATCCCTGGCCCTGCTCTTGCTTTCAAGGTAGAAGATCCACCATTTGATATTACAGACGTTGAGGGTCTTGCGGGTTATAGTGGAACATCAGTAGTTATCGTCACGAACCCTGAAGATGACGTTGAAGGCTATTCAGATCTGGTTGACAGGTATAAAACAGGTGAATTCAGTACCATTGGTGGGGCGGATTTGGATGTGACTCATCTTATACCCCTATTTATGAGGGATGCGCATGGTTTGGATTTTGAGCAATTTGTAGGATATGATGGTGGGGCACCTGCCGTTCAAGCAGTAGCCTCTGGTGAAATTGATGCTGCTCTCACAAGTGAGCCTGGTGCAGCGGCTTCGGTTGAAGAGGGTTTGGTAGATCCAGTTGCTCATACTTATTCAGAGGGTGGCACACTATTAACCGAGGTACCTACGGTCACAGAAGAAGGTTACGAAAATATAGATAATGTTGGTAGAGTTGTAGGAGTAGCATTATTACCAAGCGGAGTCCCTGAGGAACGGATATCTATTCTTGAAAATGCAATGGAAAATGCAATAGATGATGATGAACTCATAGATTGGATGGATAACGCTGGTGGTTGGATCGAGTTTTTATCTGGTGATGAAGTGACGGACATGTGGATGGATATCCATGAATCGGTCAATGAAATTGTTGACGTAGATGACTTAAAATAATTATCGAATGGATTATTTATAATAGGCAGCTATGACTGAGTTAAAAAAATATTATAAAGATTCAGAGTTCTTAGTACCATTCTTGGGGTTAGTATTGGGCATACTGATGTTCGTCGGTGCAGGCTCTTTTACTGGCCTATCAAGAATTTGGCCTCAAGTGATTTCAGGAGTATTATCAGTAGGGGCGTTTATTGTATTAGTCAAATACTTCATAATTAGCGCGAATATTAATGTTGACTTGGTCGATAAATTATTCTCTGGCGATCAATATTCGGATGACTCAGAAAAAAGCAAAAATGCCCCTCATGGAGAACGGATGATGAATAATTTCCAATTCATGACGCTGACGCTAATACTGTTTTTAGTTGGGATTTTTCTAATTGGATTTCTCTGGTCCTCACCTCTATATGTCGCCATATATTTGCTATGGCATGATTATGATCTCCCAATAGTGGTGGGTGAAGCCGGGTTGATTTTCATAGTTTCTTATGTTTTTAACCTAATTCTAGGTGTTGATTTATCCACCGGATTAGCTTGGGGTGTGCTGATATGATGCCACAAAATTTAATCGAAGGGATCTATCTGCTGTACGACCCAATTGTAATTCTGATGATATTAATTGGCGTATCTATCGGTATTATTTTAGGGGCACTGCCTGGTTTAGGGGCTGGTATTGGTATGGCTATAGCGATACCATTTACCGGGGTTCTAGAACCTCACGCCGCATTAATATTACTTGTTAGTATGTATGTCGGAGGAATGTATGGGGGCTGTATTCCTGCAATATTATTAAATATCCCCGGTACCCCTGGCGCAGTTGCTACTACATTTGACGGATATCCTATGGCTCGAAATGGCCAATCGTTAGAGGCATTATCTACATCTGCGGTTGCTTCAGGTATTGGTGGTATTATTTCAGCTAGTATTTTTATTCTAATTACAAATTATTTATTACAAATGGTCTTGGCGTTTGGTTCGCCAGATTATTTCTTAGTCGCAGTTTTAGGCCTTTTAATGATCGCAGTTGTTGTTGATGGTTCATTTATAAAGGGTGTGGTTGCTGGTTCGTTTGGTTTGTTGATCGCGACAGTCGGGATGGCTCCAACGGTCCCAGAGACAAGATATACATTTGGGACCTTGATTTTATATGATGGAATTTATTTCATACCTGCCTTAATCGGGATATTTGCTATAGGAGAAATGCTAAAATTGTCTCAAGAAAGCGGAGGAATCGCAAAGAAAGGGATTGAAGTTGAAGGTGCTCGGTTAAGTGGTATCAAACGAATATATCACTCACCAGTTACTTTCCTCAAATCTGTACTTATTGGGAAGTTGGTTGGAGCTATACCTGGAGCAGGCTCATCCGTTGCCAATATTGCTGCATACGCCGAAGAAAAACGGTCCAATGGTTCGAAACATGATTATGGAGAAGGAGAACCACGAGGTGTTATAGCATCTGAGGCGGCGAACAGCGGAAATATTTCAGGTGCATTAATACCTACATTGACGTTTGGGATTCCTGGAAGCGGTTCAACAGCTATTCTATTAGGTGGGTTGATCATGCATGGTTTAATTCCCGGCCCCGAAATGTTCGGAAAGTCCGCTGATATAACATTTTCCCTGCTCTCAAGTATTATTATTGCAAGTTTAATGATCGTATTTATTGGTAGTTTATTTGTAACTCAGCTTTTCAGGGTCACAACTATTGATACTCATCTCATAATTCCAATAATTTGTTCACTATCTTTTATCGGTGCTTATGCAATAGGAGCATCTTGGTTCGATGTATTGGTAGTACTTGCTTTCGGTTTTATTGGTTATTATATGGCACAACACGATTATTCAATTGTTGCATTTATACTTGGTATAATTTTGGGGCCTATAGCCGAAACTAATTTATACCGTAGTATGCAGATATCAGATGGTTCTATTGATATATTTTTCACAGGATATATTACTACGTCATTAAGTTTGCTTATCATTCTTATTCTGTCTGCACCAATATTTTATACTATATTCCGCGACACAGCAGTATTTAAACGCTAGGGCTCGTCGGCTTCAGTCCTTTCAGTTCATACGCACGGCATTTAAAATATTTAGACCGTTCCCGATCACTCAGCCGGCACTATCCTCGCTGACGCCCAGATAGTGCCGGCTGAGACGAACTGTTTGCCACACTCTGGACAGCAATCACAAGTAACCTCGATTTTTTGATCTGGGTTGGGAGCGTAGCTCCATTTCGAATCGTGTCCGGATTTGCGACTAGGCGCACTACCGTCAGTACACGGCTGCTCTCCTTTATCGACCGCGTCAAAAGGCCACTACCAGCCGAATTTTGGCATCTAAACACGGTCCAATTCTCGGGTTTGATTTGTTAGGTGACGCGTTTAGAGACATAATCGATCAGAAACAAAAATATACATTTTTCGGAGCGTGATTGTCTAATTCCATGTATTTCGACTCTCTTCAAACGAATTCGGTCTGGTTGAGCTGCGGAGTGTATATACGAAACCACTTTACAGTGACATCAGTCACTGTCTCGATGAATCCATGGCGTAACTGATCAACTGCTGAATAGTGAGCCCAAGTTGTCGAGAATGAATATCACGTCACAATGGAGTAACTCCGCTATATCTCGGAGAAACACGGAGATAGAGTCACCACCGAAGTGATCATGTGTGAGCTAAAAGCCAGCTCGCAGTCACCAGCTTCCGGTGGGTAGGCAAGAGCACTGATCCCGTCGCCGCGATTAGTGCTCAACTCCGTTTTAATAAATAGAGTCTCACCCTTGGGTACCCACGTACAACAGAAGGCAGGAATGAGTTGAAACGCTGTTTCATCGATGAGTACTATCGTTAATTGCGCCGGAGAGATTTTTGACGAGAGTCTCAGTCTTCGACCACTGGTCAATTTCGTCAGGGTCGCGCTTGGCAGCGCCACGTTGGAATCCTTGGTTGTTCTAGTTGAGTTTGTCGGGTTAATTGCCGGCGGTGCGGGAGGAAATCCACATCAAATTCATCCTCAGGAAGCCAGACAAGGCAAGGGAAAGACCAGAGATCGCCTTCGAAGCCATGCGCTTCTGCTCAAAGGAGCAGTAGCTCTTCAGGTTCGGGGTAGTCTGCTCCTTTCCTTTGATGACATCGTGAGAACGTTTCCAAAATCTGATCTCCGGCCTGTGAACGAGATGTAGGCTCCCCATCGAATCTTGCAGAATTATGCTCAACACATCATCTCGGATATTTTCGAGGCGCGAATTTGAGGTAGACAAGAGGCCTTCGTCGTTCCAGATAACTGATCCCCACAACTTTTCAGGTGAGTTGACAAGACCCATGACACTAATTGCCGTGACGCTTTTTTCTCCCCCTGACTCGCCGACGAGCCTCACGGTTTCTCCATGGTTAATAGAGAGATCGACGTTGTTGACAGCTTCTACACCGCTGTCTTTCGTGTCGGCCCGAGATGAAAGTCGGTTAACGTCTAGTAATGTCATGTGTTTTCATCGCGTAGGGCTATGATATTTCGTCTCTAAAAATAGGTACAGTTGCATATTTATAATGGTGCAGGTATATGGTCGTGCTATGTGTGCGACTATAACCAGTAAGATCGAAAATGAGATCGTATCGCTACCAACTAAAATCGAATATAAAGACCTTCCTAGCAGTACCAAGGACCGCGCACGACGCCTGCTGAAGGACCAAATCGCTGTTCAAATCGGCACCTCCGATCTTCCCTGGTCACGCAATATCAATAGGTACGGTGCTGAGCAAGAGCGAGCAGGAACAAGCACCATTGCCGCTGACGGTCGCAAAGTTGATGCCGCAACCGCCGCCTTTGTGAACGCATCGTACGGACACGGTTTCGAGTACGACGATGCACATGCGGATAGTCACAGTCATCCGGCATCTATCGTCGTTTCAGCGAGTATCGCCATTGGGGAGGCTCAAGAGGCAACTATTGAAGAAGTGCTCACCGCTATGATTACAGGGTACGAAGTATATACCCGGATCGGAACAATGGCGGCGCCAGAACTCCTGACTACTGGATGGCATCCTCATCCCGTACTCGGTCCGTTTGGTGCAGCGGCGGCCACAGCATCTCTATGGAACTTCGACGAACAACAAACTGCACATGCTCTTGCAATCGCGGCGAGTCATGCAAGCGGCACCACAGAATACTCCTCCACCGGCGGCTCGGTCAAGCGTGTACATTCCGGGATGGGCAGCCGCGGTGGGATTGAAGCTGCCCGATTGGCAAAACATGGCGTGACAGGGCCGCGTAAATTCCTGACCGGGAACAAAGGATTCTTTTCTACATTTGTGGATAAAGATGGATTTAGTGCTGCTGATGTCGGGGATTTAACTAGCTTTGAAATAGACACAGCTTGGATTAAACCGTACTGTACCTGCGGGGGTACGCACGGATACATCGACGCGGTCAAGGCGATCGACCCAGACCCCGCTAACATCGACAAAATCGTCGCCCGTCTCCAACCCGAGACAGACAGTATCGTTGGGACACAAAACGAGAATGCATACAAGCCAACAGACATTATCGAAGTTCAGTACAGTCTCCCATTCCAGATCGCTCTGGCTGCTCATGGGTTTGGCAACGGCTATCAGGCCCACCGACGGATCGTCGACGGAGAACTAATCGACAACAAAGACCTCCTCGAAACGGTGAACAAGGTGGAAATGGTCGTTGATGATGAACTCGATACTCGTAATAGTTCAGCGGTGGCGGATATGGAGATTGAATTTGGGGATAATAGCGAGCATCAATTCATTGAACACTCGAAGGGGAGAGCGGAAAACCCACTAACAGAGGAGGAGTTCCGGGCAAAGATTGACGATCTAACTGTACCTGTTCTCGGAGAGGAGAACGCGGAGCAATTAGCAATGGCGCTCGATAGCTTTTCCCTTCAAGACTCAGTATCTGAACTAATGGAACTGACCTATATATAGGGGTCCGGCGAATTTTGAGGGCTCGCAGGTCGACCCCCCACGGCCTCGATCGAACCTAACTCTGTTTTCAATGACAACAGATCGCGCCAGACAAATGTGGGTTGTTCACTGTAGGGCGCTTCCCCAACGACAGTCCCAGCGGGGACTTCAGCCTCATGAAGGATTGTGGTCCATTCGTCGGTTGTAGCCTCGCGGAATCGGAGTTCGATCTCGAACACGAGTTCATCAATATGTGTGGCGCGATCAGCATCTTGTGGCGGGTGGGCCGGGCGCTGCTCGCGGATTAATACCACGTGTTGCGACGGCCGATGCTGGCGACCGGCTAACCGGGCCGGCTGAAGGGTTTAGGTCGCTCGATCGGGAGTGGGCGCCGGCCGAAGCCGTGCCAGCCCGGATGAGGAGCGCGAGGCTGTTGAACTGGCGTTCACGGTGTGGCACGGTTGTTCACCAAACAAATCGAGCAAGCGCGCACCAAGGCGAGTGGCGATCTGTTTTGATTGGCGTATCTGGAGATACTGTCGGCGGGAAGCTCGTGAGTAGCTATCACCAACGCTCATCAATCTGGCCGTCCGTAGCGGTCCCACATCGAATCTGGAGGCATCTTTGTAGGCTACCTTCGTGAGATACTGTCGCAAGTTGACGATACCGACGCTCCTAAATGATTGACGGCGAAGGTGATTCCATGAGAATCCTACTGAAACCTTAGAGCATGAAGCGCGTCGTGAAGTCCACTCTGTTATAAAATCTACAGTCTAGTTAACCGGTAACTATTTATTCTCTGGTGGAAACAAACTTGGTATGATAGAAGATGCCGAACTGATTGAGAGTGCGAAGATACCCTTTGAATTAAACGTCGAAAGCGAAGATACGGATGTGCTCATCGTATCAGATACGGGCATGGATTCGCGTGTTTGGTCAATCTTGAATACGGCCGCTAGATCCCTGGATTTAGAACCAACAGTCACGCTGATGCCGGCTACTGACCACCCACAAGCCGAGCCAACAGAACAGGTTAAGCAGGCTATGTTAGCCTCTGACATCTGCGTAATGGTGACGTCAAACGCTATCGTACATAGTGACGCAGCGGTAGAAGTCCGTGAGAACGGTATACCTGTGATTGGTATGGAAGAGATAACCCCTGAAATATTAAACGGTGGTGCCGCATCTGCCAACTACGAATCCTTTGCTGAAACAGGTAGAAAATTAAGAGATAAGTTTGTTGAAGGGGAGACGATTTCGATCACCACTCCGTCCGGCACTGACTTAGAAGCAGACATAAAAGATCGAGTCGGGTTTTCTTTTGCCGCCAAAATTGAAGAGCAACCCGGAGATAATAGTATGTTGGGCGCCGCTTTCCCCGACGGCGAAGTGTGCATCTCCCCTAACGAAAGCACCGCAAATGGAACGATAGTCTGGGATACGTCGATGCATCAGATCGGTTCTATTACAGAACCTATCGAGGCGAAAATAGAAGATGGATTCGCGACTAGCATAATTGGTGGACAAGAAGCAGAACTCCTTCGTAGCATTCTGGAAGATACAAACGACCCTAATTCATATAATTTAGCGGAAATAGCAGTCGGAATCAATACTGGGGCGGATATCACGGGGCTTATGAGGCAGGATAAAAAGGCAGAAGGATATGCCCATATGGCGTTAGGGTCAAATGACGATACTGGTGGGGAAATTGCCGCACCTATTCACATCGACGGGATCGCCAAGAACCCCACGGTTAAAATAGACGGCGAGGTTATTTATGACGGTAAGCCGGTAGTCTAAACCCGAACTGGCGAACAAATTTTCGGAGTTGAATAGATTAGTCCTTTAGCGCTAAGTTTCGACTGCTCGGGTTACTTTCCCGTTCGGGCACTGCTAGATGGGGATTGTATTGAACCGATCTCTTCCAGGGAAGTGAAAAGATGCTGCTCGAAGAACTCCAAGTCGACGTAACCGGTTCGCCTTTAATGGGTTTTGGATTCGTGATTGGACGCGCACGCTAGCCTATCTGATCAGGTTGGCGTGCGCTGCCCATGTTGGTGCCGCCTCGTTAGCGGAGTGTCGAGACCTCTATGGCTGGCTCGGTGTCGAACGACGTCAGGCAACAATCGACATTAAGACGAAAGTCGGGCTCCCAATCGACTTTCGTGGCACAGGGGGCAAGATCATGCAATTCTTAGACGAACTCAAAGAAATCTACCGCGTCGGAGACGCGGAGTTTCTCGTAGATGGAATAGAGGCTATCCAACCGCTCTTGCACGCACAGATTTTAGTGGTGAGTTCATCTATACGGACGGAAAATCGTCGAGAAGTTCTCCCAGACCTATACCATACGAATCGAATGATTCCACGAAGCTTGGAACTGCAGTCAGGCAACGCCGAGAGCTGGCTGACTGCCTACACCGCCTACTATAATCACCAACGCAGCCACCAAGCACTTGCTAGTCAACTGTAGGTCAAAACACTCAAACAACGGAGTTCGATCTATCAGTACCATTTCAGACGTGTGGAAAGCTGACGAAGTCTACGTGACAGCGGGCGAGAACGGGAGACGAAGGGAATGGCTCTATTTTGCTCTTAGTGCGAGTGACGATTTAGGTGTTCGATCGACCTCCGTCAACAATGAGCGACTCGCCGTTAACATAGCCAGCGAGGTCGTCTGAGGCGAGATAGAGTGCTGCACCCGCGACATCCTCGGGCTGACCGAGCCGTTCCATCGATGTGTTCTCCGCGCTTTCTTGCGTTGCGACAGGGACATCGTCTTTGGTCATCTTAGTCTCAATAACGCCCGGGTGAATTGCGTTCACTCGAATACCCTCTGGCCCGAGTTCGTCTGCGAGAGAGTACGTGAGCAGGCGTACCGCCCCCTTCGTGGTGTGATAGACCGAGAACGTTGCCTGACCAATGATACCGGCGACACTAGACATGTTGATGATGGTGCCCCGGTCGCCATTATCGAGCATTTTCTTTGCTGCAGCTTGCGCTCCGAAGAACACACCTTTGACGTTGATGTCCATCATCTGCTCGTATTCATCTTCCGTCACCTCTATGAAGTCCTTCTGACGGAAGATTCCGGCATTGTTGACTATGATATCAATCCCACCGAACTCATCTGCCGCGTCTACTGCCTCAACAAGGCTATCGGTGTCTGTGACATCGCATTCTACGAACTTCGCATCAACACCATAGTTGTCTGCAACAAGTTGGTGGGTTGGTTCTCCACCTTCTCGTGGAGTCTCTTGAATGTCTGCAACTACGATATCTGCTCCTTCTTTAGCGTAAGCATCCGCAATCGCACGACCGTTCCCGCTTGCGGCACCTGTTACTACTGCGACTTTTTTATCGAGCAGTTGTTTGGTCATAGGACTGTCATTAAGTTCGGTAGATATAAAGAACTTCGGTACGCGCAGGGCTGTTTTCCTACCACAACGATTTTGACTGCTGAATAAGAAATAAGACTATTTAGACAGGGGTCCTCGTACTTTGACTCCTGTTCTAAACGTACTGTTCGCAGGCTGGTTCTATCGGCTAATTTTTGTGTAGAATTTATCCTATGGATGGGTTGTCAGGTTAGAATAGGACGACTCGTGGACCTCCTTCTTCGACGTTCTGCTTGAACGCCTCTGCATCGGTGTGAATTCCTGGAATCGCTTTCGTGTTGTAGTGAATTGGAAGAACTAAATCTGGACCAATGCTCTCGACCATCTCAGCCGCCTCATGTCGATCCATGGTGTACGTCCCACCGATGGGAGGTAGAATAACATCTGCGTCGATGTCCTCATGTTCGTCAAGAAAGTCGGTATCACAAGGTACATAGATTGAAACACCATCGATCAGAAGTACAAGCCCGATAACCTCGCCTTTAGCGTGGTATGGTTCTCCGTTCTCCTGGATGTGTTCTCCATCCGGCCGGTTATACGCAGGGACTGTCTGTACCTCGATTCCATCAACTGACATCTCCCCGTCGTAGGGAAGCGGCTTTACATCGTGAATCAACTCACTAGTGTCGATTTCTTCGTATGCAGCTACAATGGTGTTCTCGGTGGAAACAGCCCGGATCGCCTCTGGGTCATAATGGTCCTGATCATCATGGGTCACAAACACAAAATCGGCGTCGCTAGGTGTGCCATTTATTACCTCCATCCATGGATCGATGTAGATTATAGTTCCGTCTGTATTTTCGATGCGGACGGTTGCGTGGCCAGGTCGCTCAAACGTGACTCTCTCGTATTCTGCTTTCATCGATTCGAACAGTTTTATCCGACGGCATATCAAATTTTTTTCAGATGGCCGACATCAGCATCGGTTGTGATTGCGCTATCGGCATTGATAATCCGGTCTCCAAGTCAGCGAAGAATGTCTTTCGGAAGCAGTCGATCCACATAAGCCAATTCCTCTATGAGTTCAAACAGCCATCCATTTATACGCTCTCAATCAACGTTTTATTATGCGGACAGACCCCGAAGAAACGAGTCTCAAATCGCGCATTCCGTGGCATTCAGGGACGTTTCACGTCATCATCGCCAGTTCGTTGATGGGGGTAATGGGAGTCTCTCTTATCGGCCCGGTTCTCCCCGAACTTAGACCCGCATTCGGCATTTCAGATGCAGAGGCCGGACTTGTTATTACCACCTATGCGTTACCGGGGATCTTTCTCACCCCTGTTATCGGGTTGCTCGCCGATCGGTTCGGCCGAAAACAGCTCTTGATACCGCTCCTATTCACGTACGGTGTCTCAGGTGGGGCGATTGCGTTTACCACGAACTTCACCATTGTGTTAGTACTCCGTATCTTCCAAGGACTCGGTGCCACCGCATTAGCCATGCTAGCCATCACTCTCATCGGGGATATATACGAAGGAACGCAACGAGACGCGCTAATCGGCGTGAATGGCAGTATGATCGGGATCGGAGCAGCGTTCTTTCCGATGGTCGGAGGAGTTCTCGGAGGTATTGGATGGAACCTTCCGTTTTTGCTCTATGGTATTGGCATCATTGTGGGGATGCTGGCGATCGTCTTGGTTGACGTGCCCGCTCAAAACGAGTCGAGGGATGATGTCCGAGTGTACCTCACCCGATTGTTCGCCACCTCCCGAAGTCCGCGGGCGTTGGCGATTTTTGCAGCGTTGTTCGCCACCATATTCGTGTTCTACGGAGCCGTGATTATCGCTCTTCCGTTACTGTTGAGCGACGAGTTCGGTCTGGGTCCGGAATTAATCGGGATCGTCCTCGCTGTCGTCTCATTGTCGAACGCTGTGACAGCTTCTCAGTACGGTCGGATTTCTCAACTTCGTAGTGGCCCCGAGCTCGCTGGCCTCGGATTTGTTGCCTTCGGACTGGGGCTTCTCATGATTGGAGTCGCCGCTACTATTTTGCTGATTTCGGTTGGGCTGCTCGCTTTCGGCGTAGGCATCGGCTTGTTTTTCCCGTCGATTGATACCATTATCATCACTGACTTCTCTGAGGAACTTCGCGCTGGTGTGATGGGATTGCGTACCAGCACGCTCCGTTTGGGCCAGACTATCGGGCCAGTCGTCTTTACCGGAGTAGCCGAATTCTTTTTTGTGGAGACGGTAAATGGCTATCGTGTCATTCTGTTTGTAGTCAGTGTAATCGTAATCAGTCTGGGAAGTATAATTTATGTGCTTCTACGGCGCTGAGGGAATCGTGTTGGGGAGAGGTAGACGCCAGTGCTGCTTATTATCTGTTGCTGAGGGTTTCAACATAAGCTGTGTGGATCGGAATATGTAGAGTCAGTTGAAGAATATTGATGACAGCAGTCATCTGCTGTTGTGTCTCAAGACCCGTGTGGGGGTGTGAAGTCGTCCGAGTGCGACGTTTCTTGCATGGCGGAACTGAAGGAATTGTCGTTAGTTATATGCTGTCCGCGCAAGTATAAATTCCTGAACATGGCCAAAAATCTGGAAGATTTTGAATTAAAGGATAACGACTTATTACTTACCAGAGGCCCTTATTCAGGAGAATTATTTAGAGATATACTGGATTCTAATGCGAACGCGACAGCCTTAATAATGGGTCCAACGCTGGACAGAGAGGGTGGGTTCAGTATAAAAGATTTCGCTGAACAGTCGAATAATATAGATGTTATTTTGACCTCGCCCCGAGGCGATTCAAAATCGGCATATGATGATGGCACTGTTGATTTTATGCCGGTTAAATTGAACGATTACCCTGGTGTTATCAAAAAGCTTGCACATAAAAACGAACGAACTGTTGGTATTCTTGAGACTACCCAGCCATCTGACGGGAAGGTTTATCCGGGAATATCAGCAGTAGCAGTGCCCGAGATCATAGAAGCTGCGGACGTTCTAGTTGCTGAAATGAATGAGCTTCAACCGAAAGTAAATGGCTTATCATATAAATATGATATATTTGATTATGTGAGAGAGTGCTCTGTTCCTCTTCCAAAACAGCCCATCCCTGAACCAGATGATTCATTTATGAAAATTGGCGAAAATATCGCCAACCTCATTCCAGATACTGGGACAATTCAAATCGGATTCGGAAAAATACCAAATGCGATTGGTCAATGCTTAACTCCCGAGAAGAACCTTGGTCTACATTCTGGGTTAGTAACACCGGTGATAAAAGATTTGATTGAAAGAGATATTATTACTAAAGGTAGTGGCGTGTTGCCTTCGGTAGACGATTGCCCCCTAGGCAGTCCCGGACTTACCATAGCCGCCCTAGGAGACAGTCAAGAGTTTTATGAATGGCTGGAGAATACAAATTATATAGAATTACGTGGGATGGAACAAACCCACGATCCCCAGCTCGTGTCGACCATCGATGATTTTGTGGCTATTAACTCTGGAGTTGAAGTGGATTTGAACGGACAAGTAAATGGCGAACGGATTAACGGACAACAAATAGCAGGCCCTGGTGGCCAGCCAATATTTTTTAATATAGCAAGGAAAAGTAAAAATGGTAAAGCGATAATAGCTTTACCGAGTCAGACTAACAGTGGATATAGTAAAATAGTCTCAGGAATATCTAAGAAAAATATTGTAACCACACCCCGGTATAATATTGATTATGTCGTCACGGAACAAGGAACAGCAGATGTTCAATTCCAAACAGAAAAAGAATCTACACAACAAATACTTCAAGTAGCTCATCCCGAGCATCGGGATCGTTTAAAAGATAACATTACATAACTCAAATCGATATCACGGGCGCTATCCGGAGGGGGTCGGTAAGCTAACCTACGACTAAAGTCGTGGGCTTTCAGCGTGGACTCCCGTTCACGCCTCTAGCGAGGCAGGAGGCTCATGCTCTCCGTTCACGTTCAGCGTCCCGCTGTTCAAACGCACGCCTACGGGTGCGCCTCCGTCGTCTCCGGTTTGGTTCCGGCGGAGATACCGCAAGCCGATGTTCTTCGCTGCGTTGTAGTCTGCGTGATTCTCGTACCCGCACTTCAGGCACTCGAACGATTCGCTCTGGCGGTTGTCCGGGTGCGTGAACCCACAGGTCGAACACCGACGACTCGTATTCTCCGGGTCAACCTGCTCCACCTCTATGCCGTATTCGGCGGCTTTGTACTCGACGTACTCGTAGAGGCGGTTAAAGGCCCATTTGTGGCCCCACGACGCACCAGTTCGCTCGCGAATGTCCGTCAAGTCCTCGAAGGCGATCACCGAACACTCAGTCTCACGAGCCTCGTTAACCAACTCGTTGCTGATGCGGTGAAGCGTGATCTTGAACCGGCCTTCCTCTTTCCGGCCAATAGATTCGATATTCTCGTGTGCCCAGCGCGTGCCGCACTGCTGGAGATCGCCACGTCGCTTCTCGTATTCGCGCCGCCAGTGGTCGAACTCCTCACCCGTCCAGAACGTGCCCGTACTCGTCACGGCAAGGTTGTTCACGCCGAGGTCAACCCCGAGAACCGTTCCGTTCTCGGTGGTTGCCTGTTCCGACGTGTCGGTCTCCACATTCCGTTTGCAGTGGATGTGAAGCATCCAGTTGCCGTTTCGGTAATGCAGTTCTGCCCCCGTGGTTTCGTACTCATCTGAGAAGAAATACGCCGAGTGGGGCGTGTCACGTTCCTTGTCAGGTAGCACGTAGTCGGCTTCGATTCGACCAGCAACCGTGGCAATGCTCACGTAGTCGTTATGGAACGTGGCAGTTCGGTGGTCGTAGACGAGGTGTGGACTGGTGAAGTGTGGAATCGACGCCTTCTTCGCCTGTTTCCGGCGTTCGACCACGCTTTTGCAGGCGTCAGCGGCCTTGTTGCGAGCGGCTTGGACGTGGTTGCTGTGCAACCGTCCCTCGTCGCGCACGTCCTCGTAGGTGTCGTCGTGGAGCGTGGTCTTGCTCGTCGTGACGTACTCACCCTCAAAAGCGTGCCGTGTGACGTAGTTGGCGGTCCAGAGAAACTCGTCTACGGTCTCGCGGAGAAGTACGTCGTCATCACTGTCCACGTCGAGTCGGACGGGGACAGTGCGGCGCTTCTCCATACATCATACGTGCAGTCTATGGTTCAAAAACATTGGGAAGTCAGGAATGCTGTCGTCGGTGGATTGGTGCACTGAGCGCACGCGCTTCCTCCCACGACTGAAGTCGTGAGTTTCCGCGCTGTTCCTCCTATGAAACGGATTCTCCGGCATATCTCACGAGGATGGAGCAGTACAATTTCCTCGGGGTTGTTCCGGTGGCTGCGTGAAAAGAAACACGCGTAACTGCAGTACCCACAGACAGGGCCGGTATCGTATTCGGCGACGTAGGGGCCGCGGCGCGTTTACCAGACTTTTGCCCCGAATTCGGTGTAAGCGGCCTGCTTGAGATCGGCTGGGGTTTGCCCCCGTACTCAATCTGTAACCCCTCGTCCTGGGGTGTTGTCTCGGGCCAGATACCACGGACCTTCGAAAAGTCATGGACTCGGGCGAGACTACGGCGTACCGTCTTCCGAATGGTGATGTAATCGGCGTCGCGACCGCTGTCGTCCCAGCTGTCGGCCGTCCAAAACTCCCCAAACTGCGCGCTACGATGGACCCCATTCCAGTCGACGCCACGATGACGGCTGGTGGATCGTCCGAGAGCGTCGGTCGAGTCAGCCATCGGATGGCATCGAGTTTGGGCGGGCTCCTGCCGAGGAAATGGACTTGCTGGCCGCGCCAGTCCGCGGGGTCAGAGAACTTGTGGGGCAACCGGTAGGCGTACCCGCGCCAATAGTCGAGGATGAAATCTTCGGGAACCGCGTCGATCACTGCTCGGGACTTCGGGACGATGATGAGCTCGGCATCTGGGTTGCTGCCCTGAATCTCGTGAGCAGCAGCGACGTGGTCGTGGACATCAGCGAGTGTGTAGACGTCGCCGATGACGGCGACCTGTGGTTCGTATTCGAAGAAGCGATCAACGAACCGAACATCTGGACGTACTTATCCAGTAAAGATTCGTCCTAGCCACTATTAGCCCGCAACCCCGCCCCGAAAATCGTCGACTTTGATGTCTCGATCGCCTCCAAGGCCGATTAGAGGCCCTGCTGAGAGGCAATCGTGTTGAGCTGAATCTCGTCGGTTCCCTCGACTATCCGGAGAACGCGGGCGAAGTGAAGGTGGTCCATAAACGGGTTCTCCTCGGAGACCCCGTTACCGCCGTGGATCTGGACGGTCGAGTCCGCGACCTCCCAGTAGGCCTGAGTTGCGAACCACTTCAGGATCGAGGTGTCCTCGATGGCGTCCATGTTCTGGTCCATCTTCCAGGCACAGCGCAGTCCGACGCTATCGGCGGCGTAGGTTCGGGCTCGCGCCGTCGCGATCTTCGAGGAGACCTGCTGAAAGTCACCGATTTTCGACCCGAAGGCTTCGCGCTCAGTGGCGTACTCCCGCGCCTGCTCAAGCAGGTATTCGGACAGGCCCACAGCTTGGGCACCGATCTCGAGGCGACCCAGCGAGAGAAACTCCATCGCGTCGTAGAACGCGCGGTCCACCTCACCGAGGACCCGTGATTCCGGGACACGAACGTCATCGAGGATGACCTCGCCTTGGAGTCCCTCTTGGCCGACAGCGTTATTATATCCGCCCAGTTCGAACTCGTCGTCCTCGACGAGAAAGCAGGTAATGCCGCCGTGGCGACCGGCGTCGGACTGTGGTGTCGTCCGGGCGAATACTTGGATAAAGTCTGCGTAGGGCGCGTTGGTAATCCACTGCTTGTTGCCGTTGATAATCCACTCGTCGCCGTCCTTCTCAGCCGTCGTGCTCATGTTCGGCGAGTCAGATCCGACGCCGGGTTCGGTCTGTCCGAAGCCGGTGGACTTCTCCCCCTTGATGACCGGCTTGACGTAGGTCTCGAACTGCTCCTCGTTGGCGAGCGTCAGGAGGGGTTTCGGCCCCTCCGCGCCCGCGACGACGTGCTCGTTCAGGCCACGCCCGTTCGAGAATGCCTGACGCGTTGCGGCGTACCACGTGACGTTCGAGACACCCCCACCTCCGACTTCCTCGGAGAGATTCATGGCGTAGTACCCGGCCTCGGCACTCTTGCGGCGGACCTTGTCGATTGCCTCGACGACCGGCTCGACCGGTCGCCCCTCTTCGGTGTATCCCTTCCGGGGATGGGTCAGCAACTCGCCGAGTTCGTTCTCAAGGGGTTCGACCTCTTGCTTGATAAAGTCTTGGAGCCCCTCGAGAATAAGCTTCGTTTCGTCGTCTAATGCGAACGAGACACCCGTCCCACTAGTTCCACTCATTCTACTGGTACAAGCGGTGCGTAGGCATATACGCTTTTCGAAAGTCGGATTTTTTAGGGGTAGGGAGTAGAAGCTGGCGCGATTGGGAGGCGGGGCTCGGGGCGGCGTGTGACTAACAGATTTCACCCCCTCTTGCCTCGCCTCTGTGTCCACCGGTGCGCCGCCACCGGCCTCACTCGTCGCTCATCCCGACTTTCTCGCCGTCCTCGTAGACATAAAATCCCTCGCCGGTCTTCCGGCCGAGTTTTCCCGCACGGACCTTCTTCTTGAGCAACTGCGGGGGTTTGAACCGCTCGCCGAGTTCCTCACGAAGGTACTGGAGGACCTCGAGGTTCACGTCGAGGCCAGTGTGATCAGCAAGTGTGAGTGGCCCCATCGGATGGTTGTAACCCAGTTCCATCGATGTGTCGATACCCTCGGGGGTCGCCACGCCCTCTTGGACCATTCTGATGGACTCCGCGGCTTGGATGGCGCCGAGTCGGGAGGAGGAAAATCCTGGGAAGTCGTTCACCACGACGCCTACCTTTTTGATCGACTCAGTGTACTCCTTGGCGAACTCTAGGGTTTGGTCGGCGGTCTGCTCCGCGACGATGATTTCGACGAGCTCCATTATGTGGGCTGGATTGAAGAAGTGGATCCCGATGGCCCGCGTGGGATCGTCAAGGACGCTGACGAGTTCGGTGACCGACAGCGAGGACGTGTTCGTCCCGATGATCGCGT
Organism: Natronomonas salsuginis; assembly: GCF_005239135.1. Taxonomy (NCBI): domain Archaea; kingdom Methanobacteriati; phylum Methanobacteriota; class Halobacteria; order Halobacteriales; family Natronomonadaceae; genus Natronomonas; species Natronomonas salsuginis. The sequence goes on along the minus strand of NZ_QKNX01000005.1, from coordinate 22,628 downwards.
CAGCGGGCGCGTACTCGTCGACGTCGGTAAAGATATCTTTTTTCAGTTCCATGTTCTCCGGCGCCGCCTCGATGACGAGGTCGGCGTCCCGAACTGCTGCCTCGAGGTCGGTAGTCCCGGTGAGTCGGTCAATAATCTCGGACTTCTCCGCGTCGTCGATCATGTCCCGCTCAATAGCGCCGTCGAGGTTGTTCTCGATGGCCGCCAGTCCATCGTCGACGATGTCCTGTTCGATGTCCCGCACGACGACCTCATTGCCGGCCATCGCGCTGACCTGTGCGATACCATGCCCCATGCTGCCCGCACCGAGTACGGTGACGTTTATATTTTGCATCTTCGCTCTCCAGTCTGTCCTCCGGGGTATTAATTGTGGCCGTTCGACGACACGAATGTTGTTCGGCGAAACGACAGTGCCGTGCGGGGCGCCGTATTACCCCTCGAAGTTCGATTCCTGCTTCTCGAGCCGTACCTTCATACCTTCCTTTCGGTCGGTGGGGGAACGTGAGTTCGAATCCGCCGGTGATACCTGTGGACTTGATCTCGACGATGACGGGTTCCGTAGTGCTTTAACCATGTCGAACACCGATCAAGACCTTCGTGGATGACCTCGTGCTGGGAGCGATCCTACCCATATATTATCTCGAGATTCATCCCCGCACAGAAGACGGTCCCTCGCGGAAAAGTGCGACTGTTTGGACCACGTCCTCGTCGACCATGCGATCACCTCGAGAAGGTCGGCCATTACGTCGCGATTGAAGGCGTTGCTTTTTTGATCGAGCACGGAACCGTCGCGGTATCTTCCCTGTGCCTGCGGTAGCGTCCCCTCTCCCGCGGTAATCACAATCAACACGGTGAGGGCGATTGGTGGCTGAAACTGGGCCTTAGGGCGTAAAAACGGCGAGTACTGGTGGCGTGCGCTCAGACCCGCTCGATGATCGTGGCGACGCCCTGGCCGAAGCCGATGCACATCGTACAGAGGCCGTACTGCTCACCGTACTCCTCGAGCTGGTAGGCGAGTTTCGTCATGAGCGCTGCGCCGGTAGCTCCGAGGGGGTGTCCATGGGAGATGGCGCCGCCCCAGGTGTTTACCCGCTCCCAGTCGGCCCCGGTTTCCTCGAGCCACAGGTTGATCACCGAAGCAAAGGCCTCGTTGACCTCGAACCGGTCGATGTCGTCGATGGTCATGTCGTTTTGCGCAAGGATCTCTTTGGTCGCCGGAACGGGCCCGGTCAGCATGGTGATCGGATCGACGCCGACGACGTGGGTGTCGACGACGCGCGCCATCGGGTCCCAGCCGTGCTCGTCGACGGCCTCGTCCGACGCGAGGAGGAGGGCTGACGAGCCGTCGACGATCCCAGAGGCGTTCCCGGCGTGGATGACGCCGTCCCCCTCGTCGCGGAACACGAGCGGGAGGTCTCCGAGGGTGTCCATACCAGTGCTGGGACGGGGGTGTTCGTCCTTCTCGACGGTGACCGTCTCTCCATCGAGTTCTGTCTCGACGGGAACGACATGATCGTCGTAGTGGCCGGCCTCCCAAGCCTCGCCACACCGGGACTGGGAGTCGACGGCGATGCAGTCGACGTCTTCGCGCGTGAATCCGTTTTGCTCGGCGATCCGCTCGGCACCCTCCCCCTGAGAAGTCAACTCATCAAAGTACTCCAAGTATGTGTCGGTGACGCCCGCATCACTTGTGTGGGCATTTGGTTCCGGCCCGTCGGAGCCCATCGGCACTCGCGTCATATGTTCGACGCCGCCCCCGACGATCACGTCGTGACTGCCGGCTTCGATTTGGCCCGCGGCGAAGTTCACGGCCTGTTGCCCGGACCCGCACATCCGGTTGAGCTGGACGCCGGGGACGTCCTCGCCCCAGCCCGCGACCATCGGTGCCAGGCGCCCGATGTTGAGCCCCTGTTCGTCGACGGGCGTTACGCATCCGTAGATGACGTCTTCGACGGTCTCCGCTCCGGAAAATCCGTTTCGTTCCTCGAGTGCGCGAAGTGGCGCGGCTGCGAGGTCTTGTGGATGGGTGTTTGCGAACGAGCCGTTACGTTTTCCGAATGGCGTGCGTACGCCGTCAACTAAGTACGTATCCTTCATACAACTACGGTGGATCGTTACAATAATCATTCTTTTGATTATCTTCACTTACCTGAACACCGCCAGCGACAGTAAGCTAATTACTAACTGCTGTCGGTCGTGAATACGTCGGCAGCCGATACCACGTTCGTCGCAACTTCCCTGTGAGTAAGGAAAATTGGATAATTAACAACCGTATGCTTAGATGAAATTACCTAAGGTTATATACGGCATCCCCGCTTGGACTTCCTCGTGAATCCATCAGACCGGCTCGTCGCCCTCGATGATCCGTACTGCCCAGTCGGCCATCGCGGGTACACGCTCGCGCATCTTCGGGTACATCGGGTTGTCGGCGTTGCCTTCTAGGTGCCGGCGGAAGAACATCTCGCAGATGGCCGCGAGCTTGTAGACCGCGAGCGCGCGATAGAACTGCTCGTGCTCGAACGTGACGTCCGTGGCAGCCTCGTACCGGTCGACGATATCAGCCTTCGTCGGGTAGCCCTCGCGGTCGGTAAAGGTCGGCACCAGCTCGGGGATAGCACACGGTGGGTCGTCGGCGTCCCGCCAGTAGGTGAGCAGCCACGCGAGATCGGACCGCGGGTCGCCGAGCGTGCTCATCTCCCAGTCGACGATTCCGGCGATCTCCGGCGGGTCCTCCGACCCGAAGATGACGTTGTCGAGCTTGTAGTCGCCGTGGACCAGCGCATGCGGATGCGAATCGGGGACGTTGGCCGCGAGCCACGAGTGGACGTCGTCGAGAGGCGGGATCGCACGTTCCTTGGCAGTTACCTCGAAGGCCCACTCGAGCTGTTGGTGCCAGCGGTCGACCTGTCGTTCGGTATACCCTTCAGGGCGGCCGAATCCCTCGAGACGGACCGCCTCATAGTCGACAGTATGGATCTCCGCAAGTCGGTCAATGAGTTCCGCGCCGACGCGACGGCGGGTGTCGGGATCGGTGAACCGGTCGGGCTCCTCGTCGCGAAGCACCACTCCCTTCTCCTGTTCCATGACGTAGAAGTCGCTGCCAATGAGGTCGTGGTCGTCGCAGGCCAGCACCGTCGTCGGGACGCGCACATCTGTCTCCTGTAGGGCGTCCATGACGTGGTGTTCACGAATCACGTCGTGGGCGCTGTCGGCGGTCTCGCCGGGCGGCGGCCGCCGGAGGACGAGGTCGTAGTCGCCCCACGTCACGAACAGGGTCTCGTTGGAGTGTCCCCCCGAAAAGCGCTCGACCGAGTACTCGTCGGCGGGCCCGAGTTCCGCCTCCAGATAGTCGGTCAAGGCGCCCTCGTCGACGAGTCGATCCGTGTATTCCTTGGAGGTCATGCGGTCCTCCATCGATACCGGCCATTGATGCCGGTTGGTTGCCTTCGGGTTCTCACGGTTGTGTAGCCGTTAGTTATCTTGGACCACCTAAAGTATAGGGGCATGTCGAGGGCTTGACCTACCAAATTATGTAGGTGGCGTCGAGTAGGTGTCGTATGGAGTACAACGACACCGAAGCAGGGCGAGAGCTTGGCGAACGCGCACGGAAATTCGTCGACGAGATCGTGTTACCGGTCGAACGAGAGCATACGGGCGAGGGGGCGGTGTCGGATGCGGCCATCGAGGAACTCCGCGAGGAGGCCCGCGAACGCGACGTCTACTGTCCGCAGATCGACGAGGAACACGGCGGCCTCGGCTACGACTTCCGGGACGTCCTCCCGCTGTTTGAGCAGGCCGGCCGGAGCCTGCTGGCCGAACGGGCGATGCGTGTCGCCGCCCCCGACGAGGGGAACATGCACACCATCGAACTCGTCGGGACCGAGAAACAGAAAGAAGAGTGGCTGGAACCGCTCGTCGCAGGCGAGATCCACTCGGCCTTCTCGATGACCGAGCCGGCCCCGGGTGCCGGGTCGGACCCGAAGATGATGCAGACGAAAGCCGAGAAGGACGGCGACGAGTGGGTCATCGACGGCCACAAGTGGTGGACCACGCAGGGCACCGAGGCGAACGTCCTCATCGTGATGGCCCGCACCGACATGGACGCCCACCCGTACAACGGGACGAGCCTGTTCCTCGTTCCGGCCGGTGCCGACGGCGTCGAGATGGTCCGTGATATCCCACATCTCGGCCCCTCGATCGTCCATTCGAGCCACACGGAGGTCAAATACGACGGCGTCCGAATCCCCGAGGAGCACCTGCTGGGCGAGCTGAACGAGGGCTTTACCCACGCCCAGCAACGGCTCGGTCCCGCTCGCTTGACCCACTGCATGCGCTATTCAGGGATGGCCAAACGTGCCCTCGACGTGGCGAAGGCGTATCTCTCCGAGCGGGAGGCCTTCGGAGGGTCACTCGCCGACAAGCAAGGCCCGCGGTTCGACATCACCGACGAGGAGATTCGGCTCCACGCCGCCGGGACGATGGTCCGTGACGCCGCCGAGAAAATCGCTCGCGGCGAGGAAGCCCGCCATGAGGTCTCCGCCTCGAAGGTGTTCACGGCGAACGTCGCTCAGGACGCCATCGACACCGCACTCCAGATGTGTGGCGGCGCCGGCATGTCGAAGGACCTCCCGATAGCGGACTTCTACGAGTCGGTTCGGTCCTTCCGCATCGTCGACGGCGCCGACGAGGTTCACAAGCGCACCCTCGCCCGCAAGTTCTTCTCCGACGTGGACCCCGAAGATGTCTCGGAGATTCCGACCTTCGGCGAGTAGCCACGCGAACTGCTACTCCACGCCGATCGGCTTCGAATCCGGCATCGCGACCAGCAGGCGGATGCCAATGTGAATGAGGAAGGTCGGCCCCCACGCGAACGCTTACGATGAGCCATCCGCCGGCCGGGCGACGATACCGACCGCCGGCAGAAGCGCCGCGATGGTGCCGGTCTGCTCTAGCGCCAGGTGCGGCCGATCCGCGGCATAGGTCAGCGTCCACGAGTTCAGGAAGATGTAGAGCACGTAGGAACAGAACCTGACGAGCGACACCAGCAGGACCGCCTGGTTCCGGAGCGCAAGTCGGAAATCACGGAGAGAGATTGGGTCGCCGGTTTGGATCGACGATGGGCGTGTGGCTGCGAACAACGCGTAGTCGCCCGTCGCGATCGCCGGATAGGCGATGAAGGGCACTTGCCAGTCGAAGGCCGAACCGAGGGCGGGGCCAGCGATCTGGCTGACAGCGTACCCGATCGGAGCGCTGGCGAGAAACAGCGTCGTCACGAAGCCCTGCCGCAGGTCGGCGAACACCTCGGCAACGACGTTGGCGCCGAGCATCAACAGGCCGTCGGCCGCCACGCCCACGACGACGCGCGCCGCGACGAAGACGTAGTAGGTGTCGATGAGCGTCCCGAGTACCGCGGCAGGACCAAAACCAGTATACTGCCCAACATCGGCCAGCGGTTGTCGTACCGGTCCATCAGGTACTGCCAGGCAGGGGAACGATGCTAGCCGGCGCGAGTATGTAGGCGTTCGTGCCGATCGAAACAAGGAAATATTCTGGAAAGACGCCCGTCGCAGTTCGCCGTTCGGTCATCCCGTTGGACCCGCTGGCGAAACCGTTGCCGTCGCATCGCCCTGCAGGACGGTCTCGCCGGTTTGTCGGGACTCGGTGAGTTCGACCGTGACTTCGGGAGCGTCGACGTCGGTTATCTCCCCACGGATGATCAGGGTATCGCCCGGCCAGACGCGGGCGGTGAACCGGGTCCGGAACCGACGAAGCGCCTCGACGCCGAACCAATCCGAGAGGAAGCGACCCGCGTAGCCGGCGGTCAGCATCTCCTGGCCGAAGACGCTCTCGTTCCCGAGGGCAGTCGTGTACTCCGCATCGTAGTGAATCGGATTGAACTCGCCGCTCGCGCCCGCATATCTGACGAAATCCTGGGGTGTAATCTCCCCGACGATGGTCGTCGGCCCTTCGTCACCGACAGAGGCCTCGGCGGCAGACTCGAGGGGGTAGCTGTCGGCTGTGGGTTGGCAGACGACTGCGCCGCTGGTCGCATCCCAGTCGAGGGACTCAGGTCGTCGGCCGTCCCTAGAGAGCGGGCTGTCCGTCTCGATGAGCGTCTCCCGTTCGGTGACGACTAGTTCACCCGCCTTGTCGACGCACTCCGTCTCTAGGACCGCGAAGGTCAGGATGTTGCCGTCGCGGCCCTCCCGTTCGAAGGCGTCAGCGAGCGTCGTCGTCGCCGAGAGGATGTCGCCGACGTAGACCGGTCGTTCGAACTTGTAGTACTGTTCACCGTAGCGTTCGTACTGGATATCGGACCCGATGTCGAAGTCCTCGGTATCTCGATTCTTTCGGGTGCTCACGACACACTCGTACCGAAAATTATCGACGGCCTTGAGCAGTATGACGCCTTTGAGGACACTCTCATACTCGTCGGTGGTATCGTCCCCGACGAGGACCGCCAAGAACTCTACGAACTCGGCGTCGATGCGATATTCGGTCCCGGCGCGTCGATGGAAGAGACAATAGAGTTCGTCCGGGGAAACGCCCCCGGCCGGTAGTTTTTCTCCTAGCAACCTGTCAGACTACTCGACCGCCTCCTCTTTCACACTAAGGTTACACCCTTCACCGGGTCAGAATTATAGCATCTAACGAGATCGGACCGCCGGAGGGTGCGATTAGCAGAACGGTAAGTTATCGTACCAACCACCTCTGATATTGGGCGCTTCCCCGCCGAACTGCTCGATGAGTTCGGGAACGACCTCGAAGAGGTCGACGACGATACCGTAGTCAGCGATATCGTAGACGGGGGCGTTCGGGTCCTTGTTGATCACGACGCTCGTGTCGGCGTCCTTCATGCCGGCGACGTGCTGGACGGCCCGGGAGATGCTGATGGCGATGTAGACGTCACCTCAGACACGCTGAACCCGAGCCCGCCCAAGCGTGGCTGCAGGCATTTGCAGTTTGCTGGAACCAGCTACTCTAAACAATGTCTCGTACAGGTCACTGCTCAGGGCCGGTCTGAGGAACACGGTAGGTCGAGTTCTCGGTGTCCGGGATTCGCGGAGCGGTTACGTTTGAATGGAGAGGCGGTCACCCGCTATGATGGTGACCGTATACCCGTCATACATGAACGTAAGGGAGATACCGGGTCGTGACCTGTTAGAAGCCGGGCAAAATAGCTTTTCCACTGCATCCCACTCGATAGCCTCGTAGAACGGTGGCAACTCGTGGGGGGTTCGTCTCCAGTACCTGGCTGAGTGCGCCGATAGACATCCGGCCAGTGCGCATGCACTCCTTGAGGCAATAGGTGTGCGTTGTCTCCGCCTCATTCACGTCCTCTTCTGCCGGTTCGTCAATTTCTCTTGGGGGGTTCTCAAACATGGTGTAGGTTATGTGCTCTCGATAACGCGTTAGTTGTGTCGGACTGAATCCACGCGGTGGGGTTCTCTAGATCGTAAATGAGGCGCTCTCCACCGCCGGTTTGAATACAGGCGTATGGCTGGAGAGTATGGTCGTCGTGGGATGTTCGGCGGTCTTGTTCCGCGTATTGGTCTGTTATAGTTCGCTCTCGCTGGGGGCCATCTGTGGAACCCGTGCCAGCCCCTGGCACGCGCGGGCTCGTGACGGTAATCAAATTTCGATTGGTTCACATCTTTGACTGCAGTTCCGTCCTACCGATACCGGGCAAGTTGGGCGATTATCTGGTCTTCGTTAGTCGTGGATTGCCTGGATTTCCGGCAGCAAATCACACCTGTACCAAGCCCGACGAGCGGATACGACGATCAATTTCCGCACCAGTAACAGTCTGTTCGTCGCACGCGCTGAGTCGACCAGTAACTAAGTCCAAGAGATTGAGTCGTTTTAGCATCTCTCGTGCTTCCTCCAAATCGGTATCAAGTCGCTGAGTCGCCTCGTATAGCGTGTGCGAGGACTGGACGACATCCTTGAGGTCGTCGACCGTCAGATCAACCGGGAAACCACCATCAGAGACGAACACCTTAGCTGTCTGTGACGATCCGGCTTGTCTAGTATCTTCGGACACCTCAACCGAGGATGTGGACGAATCCTCTGACTGTTCTGATTCGCCATCTGTCTCTGACGGCTTCTCTTCCGTAATCTCGTGGATCCCGTGCTTTATCATCTGTTGGCGGACTGCCTCCGGTGTGACATCAGATCCGAGCGCACGCTGCATCTCGACGAACGTATCATTCTGTTCGTACGCTTCCCGCAATGCGTCTGGATCCCGATGTGGGGGTGTTCCAGTATCTGCCTCCTCGGATTGTTGCTCAAGATGATCAGTGGTGATGACTTCGAGTTCTTGATCGGTGATCTCGCCTTCGAACGAGACGAGTATCGAATCATCTTCGGTCACTTCTACTTCGGTCGCGCTAAACGCCGACTCGCTATTTCCATCATATCGGAGTGGCAGCGGGACTGTAATCGATAGTGCTGCTACCAAGCTCTTACCCGACTCAATCTCAGCCGAGTTTGTAGTGACATCGGTCACCGGGGTACCGTTGTTTTCTAATGCCTCTATCGTGCCTGCCAATTCCTTCAGTTTGTGACTGAGAGTGCTCATTTTGTCCCTTTGTTGGTTCGATATTGTAACGGGCATCTACAACCCATCTGCTCTGGTATATCAAACCATGGTTGCCAATGGGGTATCCGATATTTATATCTATTGTCAGAGATTTTTAAAAAGCTTTAAAACAGCCGGTTTTAGTTAAGAATATAACATTTTCTACTACGAAACCAACCATGAAATTCTTCACTCATTAGTCAATCCAAACTGATCGTATCCACGTCCTCGTAGCCTTTTGGTGGGTTGTGAGCCATCGTCTTCAGGATGATCTCGGAGGAACCTTCCCCGATACGACGGACGCGGGCTTATCCGAGGCACCGTTCTAGGGGGAGGTCCGCATCGACGCCCATCCCGCTGTGAATCTGGATCATCCGTCGAGTCGCCGACTGGAAGTCGACGGTCGATTTCGTGTTTTCCACTGGATTGCCTGTTGCTGGTCAGTAAGTCGCCCCCGACTTCGTGGTTGTTAGCCCACTCGATGCTCATCCGGATCGACAGGTCGATCGGACCCAGACTGTTATTACTGTTCCCGATGCGTGGCTGATCATCAATCGATCCAGCGGGTGCTGACCGACTTTTAGACGTTCAAGAACTGACTCGTGACTTCCAAGACACCGACTTGTTTCTCTCCCTGATGCGTACACCAATGGTAAACAGAAATTTGCGTTTTTACTTAGTCGGATTGGTTGTATCTGTTTTCATGTCCCACCGGTACTGTCGACCACGCCAATTATGATAAATATTCTTAAATTTTATCGAAGAAGTCAATCGTGTTTTCTAAGAGTAGACGCAGGTTCTGTATTAAAATGTAAATAGTATTATTGATACTGCCCAAATATCTGGCATGCCGCTTTAATGACCTTCACAAAGGCAAAACAGGGAGTATTGTGGGGCTATTACAGGAAAGAACTCGTAACTGCTGAACGTCCGATTTCCTAGGATAACAAATTTAATTTTGTTATTCTAATATGACTCAGATTTCCCTGACGGTGTCTTTGCTCACCTTTTGATGTTTTTCGGCGGTTGTCTCGATCTGTTCAGCTTCAACTACGCTCCCGCTGGTCCGACACGTGACGGTATCGTCGGGCAGCAGGTCGTCGTTCACACCATCGTTTTCCGTGGGTGTTTTGATGGCGTCGACGGTGCCGTTCCCAGTGTTTTCGAGTATCTCCTAGTTGAAGCTGATGACGCTCTGCAGTTCATTTACGTCCGATTCCACCGATTCTGCGAACGGAAAGCGCCCCTTTGATTCAATTTTTTCTGTATTCTTGACTCTATCAGCTCAAGAGGTGTATTAATCCTTTGCAGCCACTATTGAAATATCAAAACCAATTTGCTTATTGATATTGTATAGAGTACTCACAGCCACCCTATGCAAAGAGATTAGAAACATCGCACTGATTGTTACGGTCTTCATGGATGACTTGGATTTCGACGATTGTTCTAAACCCGTCGAGAGTAAATCCATTCCCGTCGCGGAGTTGTTCGAGTTTGTCTTCAGTGACAGTAATCACTCGCCTGGGGAACTTCTAGACATCATCCGTTCCCCTCTCAAGTGGGTTGGGTTTGGATGGTGTGTTTTCGTCCCCTCGATAATCCTTTTAATGAGATTTCGGTGGTAACGTTGATCTGCCCGCTCAATCCGAACCGAACTGTGGCTAGTAACTAATGAATTCACTATCAGTGAAAACCATCCGGGCTCTAGAGGACGTGAGAGTGTACAACAGGTGGTGATATGTTGATGAGATTTTATACTAACAGTTGATTTGGCAAAAGGATCAACTAATGATATCCATATGAAAGTGCTGTAGAAGAATTACCACATCAAAGAGCAGGAGCACCTCCGCTTGGAGTTTCTCGTTCAGTTCGGCTGGTCGTCCCGGCGGAGACGGAGCGAACACGAGAGCACGAACCAACAGCGCTAATGCGTGGCTTCCTCCATTGCTACTACAAGGACATCTACGGCATCCGCCCAGTCGAACGAGAGCTTCAGAATACTGTCGTCTGGCTCAGTTGCGGCTTCGACCGACCGCCGTCAAGAGGCGCGGTCGGTTTCTTACCGATTTTCGACCCCGTCGTTAACAAGGTGTTCGACCACCTCGTCAGGCAGGCCGCCCGCCGTGGCCTGCTCGACTTGACTTACAACATCATTCGGCTGATGCATGGCCGATGCCTGCTGATCAAGACGCGTCAATGTGCTACAATCCAACGGTTGAGGAGTACTACTACGGCTGCACGATTGTCTCGACCGAAAAAAGATCCCGATCGCAGCCGAGTTTACTGAGAGCAAACAAACTCGAGAGGAGACAGAGAGCGTATCAACGTCGGCGTCAACGAGCATCAGGTCGACGAGGACATCAAGGAGGTCAGCGAGGAAGAACAGCGCCGACAGCGGGAGCGCGTCCGGTAACTCCGCGCTGGGCGCGACAGCGAGGCAGTCTAGGCTGCCCTCACGGACCTTGGAGAGGCCGCCAAAGGTAACGAGAACGTCATGCCCTACATCGTCGATGCGGTGAAGGCCTACGCGACGTCTTGGGTGAGCCGTAGCGATCTTGATCGAGGTCCATGAGGACTATCTCCAAAAACATCTCTGATGAGGCCATGGTAAATCACCATACTGCGGTTGGTTTCACTCCATGATAGCACGCTTGGTATTGTAGACGATACACATCAGGGCGATTTCACGGAGCTCACGATCTAGAATTGCGCACGCTCGGCGACGCCGTGCGTGCGCTTGACCACCGAAAAGACGGTCTCAGACAGTGTTCTCTCGTTATAAAGAGTCTCACCGACCCGCGGTTATGCGTATGATCAACGGGGTAGAACTCACGATGCTTGCTCAGCAATCTCACGTTCTCATTCCTGAGTCCTGGTAATCGTTTCGAGTTGTTACCTTTGTCCGCAGCGAGGCTGTGCAACTCGCCCGCGTTATGGCAGGCAAGTTGGAAGCCGATCTACGTGTCGTGACGCTGTTCTGTCGTGCAGTGAACGCGAGGTAGCCTGTGATGCTGTATCGACGAGCATGGTTGTTTCGAGTGTCTGAACGCGATAATTCGTGCGGTGGTAGTAGTGTTTGCTCGCGTTTTCGCGATCGAAAAACGTCGTATCCATCGCTTCACGACTAGGTGGCTCGCGCAGTACCACTCGCCAGACTGCCATCTTGATCCTATCAAATGCCTTTATTAGCGTCGAATTATCAGCGTGATCGGCCTTTTCAAGATCGATTTTCGCTAGTATTTGTGGCATTTCGCTCAAGAGATTGAGCGCTTCGCGGTAGGACTTCTCCAAGTAAATCTGGAGACAATGGAGCGAAACAACGGCGTAGTCGGCGAAGCCGCCACCACGCTATGGGGGGGTGGCTTGGCGTTGGCCACCAGTAACACTTTTATCCAACGCGACCTGCCCCGTGTAGCGGGAAATTTTGGAGGTGAGGCATCTGTCGTTCCCCGCTTCAACGCCCTAGTTGTGACGAATCAAGGCGGCATTACTAACAATTTACCAGTTCCTGTTTCTTTATTATCGACACACTCGTACTCGACGTGTGCGTATTGCAATCCTTGGCGGGACTGGCGATATCGGGGAAGGTCTTACGGTTCGATTCGCTTCCGAGACATCTCACACTATTCTCGTCGGCTCGAGGGATGCATCCAAAGCCGCCGACCGAGCGGGCACGTACGAATCTCGCCTGGCTAACCACGGTATCGAACGAACTATCGAACATGCTGATAATACCGCTGCAACAAGCAATGCTGACATCGTAGTGCTCGCCGTACCTCCTCACCATGTAGGTGATACTATCGAAGCGCTAGTCGATCAAGAAGTGTTGACCGATCAGTTACTTATAACCCCTGCCGTAGGGATGCGCGGAGACGAGTCAGGTCTCCATTTCAATCCACCGTCTACGGGGAGCCTCGCCGAACTAGTGGCCAGGTGTGCACCAGCGTCGACAGCTATCGCAGGAGCGTTTCATAATCTCGCTGCCGACCGCCTTGCAGACCTCAATGCTGACCTTGACGTCGACACCCTTGTAGTGGCAAACGACGAGAAGGTGCGTCAGCGGGTCATCGATCTTGTAAACGAACTTGCCGGAATACGGGCCCTGAGTGCTGGGCCGCTAGCAAATGCAGCTGAAGTTGAAAGTGTGACACCACTGGTTATCAATATTGCCCGCTACAACGACGATATGCACGATGTTGGCGTCAGGTTCACCTGAACCACTACAGGAGTATAGAATGTTCACCACCAAATCGGTCTACCAAGATAGCAGGTCACGCTGGGATTCGAAATAGGACTAGTGAACGTCTCGTCCCAATTCATTCTATCGACACGTAGCTAAATACCGTATCGGGTTCATGTCGAACGTGAAGCTCTTAGCTGCTAGAACGCCTTTGTACGGGCCTCCAGACTGCGATATCGGCGTCCCACACGTTGCCCTTGAAGGCATCCTCGGCGTTGTATCGCATAAGACGGTGATAATTGGTTTTTTCCGGAGAGCGGTGAGAGACTTAAAATCTGCAGTCTCTGGAAGTCTCTTCCCGGAGCGTACGCGATTCACCTACGTCCTGTTCACTCCCGATTCCGACCAGCCTTGGGAACTCGTCACTCGCCGAAGAGGCAAGACCCTCCCGGTATTAAGTGACAGTGCGCGAATCGAGCAACTTATCAGCGACGCGCAAACGGTATTTGATCACCGTCCAACAGAGTTGGGGCAGGGTTAAGATCGAAGACGCCGCGCTTCTACAGTTACAGAAGGCCTGTCGGTTACTCGCCGGCGCCGAGGCACGTCGGGACGCCAATACTACACAATCGTGATCGAGGCATCGTTCGTCGCTATCGAATGAACCGTTGAATTCCGACTGCTTGAACGCGGATAGATGCGCCTAGATGGTCTTCTAAATACACATCTAGGAATGTGCCAAGAGGCTGCAGCGACCGGTGTCTTTGAGGAATCGATGGCCTCGAAGGAGTCGAGATCATGTTAGGACGTCTCATGGATGTCGTGTGGAAGGTAGTGGATCAGGGCGAACACGAGTCCAGTAACTTCCCGTTCGCTCTCGGAGAAGTGGTCAACAGAGTCCTCGTAGACCGTCTCACCGGCGTTGGATCAGACAATCTGCAGGTCTCGCCGCCGGCCTTCCGATCGAACCAGATGTGCTCTAAGTTCTGGTAGTCGAGGGGGCCGAGGACCTTCGACGTGTACTTGTTGAAGCGCTCGACAGCCCCTTCCTGATGTGGTCGGGCCGCCTGAGAAGTTCCTGAAGGCGGTTGCTGGCGGCCTCTTGGTCAGCCTCGAGCGTTCGCGGTCGTCGAGGCGGGACCAAGTGCGATCGATCCTATCCTCTACGTTCAAGAGCCCGCTCTCGCGCTGTTCGAGGTCGAACGTGCAACAATCCATACTAGCAATAGCGTGTTAGTCCTACTATTCCCCATGTTTTATATTACCTCGCAATACAGTACACCGCACTGTCTGTGAGCAACACACATGAAACAGTGCATGGAGCGGTCTAGTCTGACGAATCGATGGGCGTTTCGAACTTCGAGAGGGGAACGGGTGAATCCGCCGTGATAGTCGGTGTTCCGGCCGAAACGGCCCCAAACGAGAAGCGTGTCGCGATTACTCCGGCGGTGGCCGAAGACCTCGTCGGGGACGGGCACGAGGTCGCAATCGAAACCGGAGCTGGTGAGCCTGCGAACTACCACGACGAACAGTACGAGGCTGTCGGCTGTACCGTACTGGATGACCGTGACACCGTGTTCGAGCAGGCGGATATTGTACTCCAGGTTCAGGCGCTCGGGGCCGCGACCGACGGGATTGCCCCCTATGACGAGGGACAGGTCGTCGTTGGACTGCTTGGTCCGTACGATATCACCGACACACAACTCGAGACGCTCTCTGATCAGAGCGTCAGCGCATTCGCCCTCGAACTGATGCCCAGGATCAGTCGCGCACAGAGTATGGACGCGCTGTCCTCGCAGGCGAGTCTCGGCGGCTACCAGGCCTGTCTGTTGGCTGCAGAAGAACTACCGAAGATGTTTCCGATGGAGATGACTGCCGCGGGGACGATTCGCCCAGCAGAAGTATTCGTTATCGGCGCGGGTGTCGCGGGGCTTAAGGCCATCGCGACAGCCGAGCGCCTGGGTGCGGATACCCGTGGACACGACGTCCGGTTGGAGGTCAAACAGGAGGTCGAGAGCCTCGGTGCAGATTTCGTCGAACTCGACTTGGAGACCGAGGGCTCCGGCGATGAGGAGGGCTATGCCGTCGAGATGGGTGAGGAGTTTTACGCAGAGCAGCGACGGCAGATGCAGCGGGTAGTACCGGAGTCGGACGTCATCATCACGACCGCAGCCATTCCTGGCCGGCCCGCACCAGAAATCGTCACTGCGGAAATGATCGAAGAGATGGACGCTGGGTCAGTCATCGTCGACATCGCCGCGCCGACAGGTGGGAACTGCGAACCCACGGTGGCCGGTGAAACAGTCGAACACGCCGGCGTCACCATCCACGGCCCGACCAATCTGCCGTCACAGATGAGCAAAACTGCCAGCGAACAGTATGCGAACAACCTGCAACACTTCTTGGAGAACCTATTAGGCGAAGATGGTAACATCGACTTCGATTTCGAGGACGAGATCATCGATTCGACGCTACTAGTCCACGACGGGACTGTTCGCAACCCACATCTCGAAGACGGAGTCAACGAAACACCTGCAGAAGAAGCAGCGACCGACGACGATGAACCAACACCCAAGACCCAAGCGACCAAGGAAGCGGAGGAGACAGATGCCGAATAACGCAACTGAAACGGGACGGGATGACCACCGAAATGAGGTTAAGAAATGACCTTTGTCGAGAACCTGACTATTTTTGTGCTCGCAGCATTTGTCGGCTACGAGATCATCACGAAGATTCCTACGAACCT
Source organism: Natronomonas salsuginis (assembly GCF_005239135.1). Taxonomy (NCBI): domain Archaea; kingdom Methanobacteriati; phylum Methanobacteriota; class Halobacteria; order Halobacteriales; family Natronomonadaceae; genus Natronomonas; species Natronomonas salsuginis. Next base: position 7,121 of record NZ_QKNX01000005.1, on the reverse strand, counting down.
GCACACACCGCTGATGTCGGGTGCGAACGCCATCTCGGGCATTACGCTGCTCGGGTCGGTCGTTGTCGCGGGGTCGGGATCGACTCAGCTTGCGACGGTACTCGGGTTCGTTGCCGTGGTTATGGCAACAATCAATGTCGTCGGTGGCTATCTAGTAAGTCACTTCATGCTCGACCAGTTCAGCAAGGGGGGCAGGTAACCTATGGCCGGTATTCTCGGTGGTCTGACCCAGTCAGTCCTACAACTGACCTATTTAGTCGCAGGCGTCTTTTTCATCCAGGGACTGCGCGACATGACTCATCCCCGGACAGCGACTCGCGGGAACATGATCTCTTCAGCGGGGATGTTCTTGGCGGTCGTCATCACAATCCTCTGGTTCGAGATGCTCTCGCCGCTTGTAGTCGGTGCTGGTATGCTCGTTGGGGGCGGAATTGGTGCGTGGCTGGCGGTGAGCGTTGAAACCACAGAGATGCCACAGCTTGTCGGCCTGTTCAACGGCTTTGGCGGCGGCGCCTCTGCGGTCGTCGCCGGGGCGGAACTCGTTGACGTACTGGCCTCCGGCGGCTCACTCACACTCGGACTGACAGCGACAGCCTCGATTGCGGGCATCATCGGTGCCGTCACGTTCTGGGGTAGTCTCGTCGCAGGGGGTAAACTCCACGGCGTCGTCGGTGACTCGCCGGTCAGCGACACCGTTGGGCACGCCATCAAGGTCTTCTTTTTCATCGGGTCGGTGGCAGCTGGCCTGTTCCTCGTGGTGCAGCCCGACATGTTCGGGTCGGTGCCCTTGGCTTCGTTTTTGCCGTCGTATTGGGTACTGGTTGCAACGGCTTCCATCCTCGGCGTCTTCCTCGTACTCCCTATCGGCGGGGCAGACATGCCGGTGGTCATCGCGCTGCTGAACTCCTATTCGGGACTGGCGGCGGCGACAACCGGCTTCGTGCTGAACAACACGGTCCTCATCATCGCGGGGACGCTCGTCGGTGCGTCGGGGCTCATCCTGACAGTCATCATGTGCGAGTCGATGAATCGCTCGCTGACGAACGTCCTCTTCGGTGGGCTCGGCAGCGGTGACGACAACGTCGAGGACATGGAGGATATCTACGAGGGCAACATCACAGAAACCTCCCCGGAAGAAGTCGAGATGCTCCTGGAGACCGCCGGTCGGGTCGTCATAGTCCCTGGCTACGGGATGGCCGTTGGCCAAGCCCAACACGCGGTCGCAGAACTGGCCGAACTGCTGGAGGAAGACGGCGTCGACGTAGAGTTCGGCATCCATCCGGTTGCCGGCCGGATGCCCGGGCACATGAACGCGCTCTTGGCGGAAGCCGATGTCTCCTACGAGAAGATGCGGGAACTCGAAGATGTTAATCCGATGTTCTCACAGACAGATGTGGTGATCGTCACGGGGGCCAACGACGTCGTCAACCCCAGCGCCAACGAGGATACCGACAGCCCCATCGCGGGGATGCCCGTCCTTGACGTCGCCGAGGCACAGACAGTCATCGTCAACAAGCGCAGCCTGAGTCCTGGCTTCTCAGACATTCCGAACCCACTGTTCGCTCGTGACAACACGAGTATGCTGTTCGGTGACGCCAAGGAATCCATGCAGTCACTCGTCAACGAGTACAAGGAGTCGCGTTAGTACGACCGCCCGTGAGTTGATCTTTCGTCCCCCTTCGAATCCCACGTCACCAGTAACAATATCACTATCGTTCAATTAGGTCCGACTGAACGGAAACGCACCGGGTATTCACCGCCTTTGTCGTTCTAGTTGTCTCTTTTGTCCGAATCTATCGCGGTGTAGGTGGGCTGGGAGACGATCCAGTTTGATACGAAAAAAGGTCTCCACTCAGTCGTTGAAGTCCTCCTTTTGGAAGCTGCCAATTCGCGGGCGTGAACGACCACAGTGAAGTCGATCTCGTGGGCAGTCGGAGTGTCACTGAACTGCACTTCGATCCCGTCGAAGTGGGTCCGAGCGTACTCGTTCTCCATATAAATTAAACGACATACGTGATCTCCCCACTCTCGGTGGTGTCTTAACCGAACTTACGGTCGCAGAACAGCCGATACGTCGTCCCGCCGGTCGCGACGACCTTTTGTCTCATCTTCGTGGACGCCCGTCACCTCACACTCGGTGATGCCCATCGAGTAACCGGCCCGAACAACTTGGCCCCGACGCGGATATCGTTCGTCGCGGGGCGGACCTGCCGAACGTTGAGCTCAGTCGTCGTGACTACGGCACTTTATTGCCCGCCAAACGTCGACTGCAGGACGAATCCCCAGGCGGTATCAATGGTGGTTGCGGTGGCGCTCCTATGGAGTTCCTGGCCCAATGTTCGGGAAGCCCTCATCGAACGGTATGCTAAACACGGTACGCCCCGCTCCGTGACCTCGATGTCGATGTTTACCATTGGAACCGCCCGTACTCGCGGAGACCGTCGGACAACTCCTCGATATCTTCCCGGAGCTCATTTGCCCTCGAACTCGGGATCGCGATTATCAAGGAACGCTGAGGTACCTTCCTTCGCGTCGTCCGTGGAGAGGAGGATACCGAAGGCTTGCGATTCGAGTTCAAGCCCCCCAGAGAGGTCCTGATCGCGTCCCTTATCCATTACCTTCTTCGCTTTCTCAAGTGCGATAGGTGCACCGTAAACGAGGTCGTCAAGGAACTCCTCGACGACCTCGTCAAACTCGTCGGGGGCGACGGCACGATTAATGAGGCCCCAGTCCTCGGCCGTTTCGGCGTCGATTCGGTTACCGCAGAGCACCAACTCCTTCGCGCGGGCGTCAGTTAACATGCGAATTACCCGTTGTGTGCCGCCGCCACCCGGAATGAGCCCGAGGTCGATCTCCGGGAAGGCAAACTCGGATCCCACGGTAGCAATGCGGAAATCACACGCGAGGGCGAGCTCGTGGCCGCCGCCGAGACAGTAGCCGTCGATCTTCGCGAGCGTTGGCCGCGGGAAGTCGTTGACCGTCTGGAAGACGGGCGCCACCTCGACTTCGGAGGGTTCAATGCTGGCGAAGCCGGTGATGTCCGCCCCCGCCGAGAACGCTCGGTCGCCCGCACCTTCGAACATGACACAACGCACGTCGTCTTTCGGCGTGTTGTCGAGCAGGTGGACGATTTCGTCTGACAGGTCCTGGCTGAGTGCGTTGAGCCGCTCGGGGCGGTCGAGTTCGATTTTGAGCAGCCCATCCTCGGAGAGTTTGTAGTTGAGCGCCGAGTAGTGGCGGTCGCCCGAGTCGCCGTACTCGTAGAATCCTGCGCCGGCGTCTTCGCCGGTGTTGCCAGCCTCGACCAGGTCGACTATGTAGTCAGCGGGATCGTACCGCGCCTTGCCGTACTCTTCGCGCAGTTCGTTCAATTTGTCGAGGACAGTATCGAGCCCCATCTCGTCGGCGCGGCGACAGGGTCCCTTGGGGAAACCGGTGCCGAGGCGCATCCCCTTATCGATAGCGACGGGCGTGGCGACGTCGTTCCCTATGAGTTTTGCGGCCTCGTTGACTATGCGAGCCTCGATGCGCAGGGTATCGACATCCTCGCCCTGCCCGGCCTCGTAAGTGGTGCCCTCGCTGTCCTCGTAGTCGTAGTAGCCTTTACCGGTCTTCTTTCCGAAGTCCTCGGCTTCGACCTTCTCCTCGACGACCGGTGGGACCTCCTTGCCAGCCTCCTTGCGCATGTGATAGCCGGTATCGATGCCGGTCAGGTCCGACAGCTCGAACGGACCCATCGGGTAGCCCTGGCGATGTACCATCGCGGCGTCGATTTCCTCGACGGTCGCAACGCCCTCAGAAACCATCCAGCCGGCTTCGTTGACGAACGGCCCGAGAACGCTGTTGACGACGAACCCGTTGATGTCCTTGCGGACGTAGATGGGCGTCTTTTCGATGGTTTCGGCGAATGTGTACGCGGCCTGGGCGGTCTCGTCGGAGGTCTCCTCGCCGTAGATGACCTCGACGAGGTCCATCTTCACCGGTGGGTTAAAGAAGTGCATCCCAATGACTTGCTCCGGTCGGTTGGTCGCGCTGGCGATTTCGGTGATGGACAGCGAAGAGGTGTTCGACGCGAGGATGGACTCTTCGGGTGCAAACTCGTCGAGGTCCGAGAAGATGTCCCTCTTTAGGCTCATTCTCTCCGGGGCGGCCTCGATGACGAGGTCGGCATCTTGGACCGCCGTCTCGAGGTCGACCTCGGTGTCAATACGGCCCATGACTTCCGCCGGGTCCTGGTCGACGAACCCCTTCTCCGCAAGCTTCTCGACGGACCACTCGATGTTGCCGTAGCCCTCCTCGACGAGATCCTGTTCGATGTCGCGCATCGTGACGTGATAGCCCGCGAGCGCGACGGCTTCGGTGATTCCGTGTCCCATACTGCCAGCACCGAGCACGGTGACGCGCTCGATGTCGCTAACATTCATACGAGAGCACCTGACGAGGGGACCCACTTAAGTCCACCGCCAGTCTTTATTGGTATTAGAATTTATCGAATAATTCACTAGTCTCTTTGTATATTTTCGTTATCTGGGCGTCGCGGTAGAACCGCCTTGTGGGGTGGGTCGTAACGTAGCCAACGCTACCGTGACCTAAAGGACTCCGTCGTCCACCGACACTTGGCTACAGAGGTACTCCGCCATCGATGCGAGTCGGCCGGCCTCGTTATCTTATCATCCGCGACGTGGCTCGCCCGTACGATTCAACCAATATCTCCGGGGAACTCTCTGAATCTAACTAACTACTCAAAGAGCGGCGTTCCGTTGGCTTGGGGACCAAGCTCGGGACCGAACGGCGGGTTCGTCGGGTCAATCCGCCGACGCTGCTCGTAGTCGGTTGAGCGTTCGACTGGTGTCCGTCCGACTGCCGAAATCATCTCGACGTACTCAGCGACCGACCGCGCCTCTCCGAAATCCCCGCCGGCCCGCTTAGTAATCTCCTCGGAGAGGATCGTCCCCATGAAGTCGTCGGCACCGCATGAGAGCATTTTTAACCCCAACTCATCGCCGTACTTCACCCACGAGGACTGGATATGAGCGATGTTGTCCAGAAACAGCCGCGAGACTGCGATCATGAGCTCGTCCTCAGCAGTCGTGGCACCACCCGAGACCATTCCCCGTTCGGCTAGCGGCGTCTCTGAATGGACAAACGATAGTGGAACGAACTCCGTGATGTTGCCAGTCCGGTCTTGGAGATCGCGGATCCGCTGTAAGTGCCTGACCCGGTGCATCTCGTTTTCTACGTGGCCGTACATGATAGTGGCCGTCGTTGGCAGACTGACTGACGCGGCGGCCTCCATCGCTTCGAGCCACTCATCAGCGCCGATCTTGCCGGGACAAATCACCTCCCGAACCTCGTCGACGAGGATTTCGGCAGCTGTCCCTGGTACCGAGTCCAGTCCGGCGTCGGCCAATCGCTCATACACCTCCCCGTAGTCCCAGTCCACCCCGCGGCGGGCATGGTAGGCCTCCTCGGGAGTCATCGAATGGAGGTGAATCTCGCCGACAGACATCGCTCGCATCTGTTCGCAGTAGGTTCCTGGATCGACCTCGTAGGCAGTGGGCGAGTGGTAGTTCAGGTCTTCGCGGTCGCTGGCCTCGAGGACCTCGCGATGTTCGTCGTCGAGCGCGAACGCCGGATGTAACCCTGACACCGATGTTACCTCGTAGATTCCCAGATCGATAGCATCCTCGACGATCTGGCCTGATTCTGCGGGCGTTTTTGTGAACCCGCCGTGTGACTCGTTGTTCACGGCCCGGAACTTCTCTGAACGGTCCTTGAAGTTGCAGAACAGACAGCCCGTATTACAGGCCGTCGTCACGTTGTTGTTGAGATTTGCGACGAAGGTTACCTCGTCGCCGACCACCTCGGCCCGCCGTTGGTCGGCCGCCTCGAGTACCAGTTCCTTCCGCTCGGGATCGATTCCCAAGTGATCCGTGCCCGTCGTCAGCAACTCTACGCCGTCGGCGACTGTCAGGCGGTCCCTCGCTCGGGCTTTCGCCAGCGCGTTCTCGAAGGACTGGTCCGTCTCCGGTTGGTGCTCGAAGTTGTACTGATCGCGCGGCACGTTCGTAGTAAGTGCATGCGACATTCGTGATTAATGACTGATGAACGGGAACTCATTATAGATAGGTGGTCCGCCTGTCAATGGTCAGCGGTGGCCCTTTAGACCCGAAGCGGGCACCATGGCGGCAGGTACTGCTCTATTGAAAATGGCGGACAGCGAGGGGATCACTCCGTAATGAGTTTGAGAAGGCGATTATGGGCGTCGCTCTACTCGACCTCGTTGAGACAGCACTACGTGTAGCTAAACAAGCGTTGGGGAACCAAGCGGGCAAGCCCGCCCGAGTCGGGCTTGCCCGCGAGGCCCATATCGTCGCGCACTGCATTCGCAAGGAAGAAGGCCACAGCTACGCCGAACTCGTTGATCGGGTGACTCTTATCGAAGTCTCAAGGCTAAAACCCCGCCTGAAGGGCGGGGATACAGCCGACAATTCTTCCACAAACCACCGTCGATGGCAAGGTCGGATATTTCACGCCAACCGACACTATTAACAAAACGGCGTTCATAACCAGTTATGAAGCCAAAAAATAAGTCGAACTATCCGAACCTTCGAGGCCACGATTACGAACCAGCAACAGGTTCGTGACGACCTCGACCAACTCGGATGGGCCGCCTCAAAACTCTGGAACGTCGGTCGCTACTACGCACAAGAACAGTGGGACGAAACGGACGAGATTCCCGATGACGGGGAACTCAAAGCCGAACTCAAAAGCCACGAACGCTACACGGACTTACATTCTCAATCCAGTCAGCGCGTTCTCGAAGAACTCGCTGAAGCGTTCAACGGCTGGTTCGGCAAGCGTCGGAACGGCGACGACCGTGCCCGACTGCCCGGCTACCGAAAAAACGGAGACGCCCACCCGCGTTCAACCGTGTCGTTCAAAACGGCTGGCTTCAAGCACGATACACAGTTCACCCGTGTTCGCCTCTCGAGAGGCCGTAACCTCAAAGAACATCGTTCAGACTTCATCCTGTGCGAGTACCAGACTCGCCCGGATGTTGACCTGACCGTGTGGGACATTCAACAGGTTCGGGCCGTCTACAAGCGAGACGAGTGGCG